>NZ_CAXTII010000004.1:0-79623 GCF_964244235.1 uncultured Sphingomonas sp. | reverse complement strand
CGCCGTGCGCGTCGGCGATGGTCTTCACGACCGCGACCATCTCCATGTTCGTCGCGAAATTCTCGTCCGAATAGCGTGGGTCGTTGCGGCGGTAATCGCCCTCGGGCAGGTCGTCGCGGCTCTTGATCTGGCCGGTCAGGAACCCGCGACCGAGCGGGCTGTAGGGGACGAAGCCGATCCCCAGTTCGCGGCAGGCCGGCAGGATCTCGTCCTCGACACCGCGCTCCCACAGCGAATATTCGCTCTGCAGCGCGGCGATCGGGTGCGTCGCCGCGGCCTTGCGCAGCGTCGCCGCGCTCGCCTCGGACAGGCCGAGATGGCGGACCTTTCCTTCGGCGACCAGCTCGCCCATCGCGCCGACGGTATCCTCGATCGGCACGTTCGGATCGACGCGGTGCTGGTACAGCAGGTCGATCGTCTCGACCCCCAATCGCCGCAGCGATCCCTCGCACGCGCAGCGGACATTGGCGGGGGAGGAATCGACCCCGCTCATCCCCTTCTCGTCGTAGCGGAAGCCGAACTTGGTCGCGATGACGACGCCGTCGCGCCTGCCGCGGATCGCGCGGCCGAGCAGTTCCTCGTTCTTCAGCGGGCCGTAGATTTCGGCGGTATCGAAGAACGTCACGCCCAGTTCGATCGCGCGGTGGATCGTGGCGATGCTCTCGTCCTCGGTCGCCGTGCCGTACATCCCCTTGCCGATCCCGGCCATCGGCATGCAGCCGAGACCCAAAGCGGAGACCCCGAAATCGGGGCCGAGCGTGCGGTACTTCATGCGGGTCGCTCCTTCGCCCGGTCCAGCCGGGTCACCGTCGTCGTAACGGCGATGTCCATCGTCACGTTCCCGATGGTGCGGAAGAGATCGGGAATCGTCTCGACCGCGACGAGCAGCCCGAGCGCCTCGATCGGCACCCCCATCGCGATGGCGACCGGCGCGACGCTGGCGAAATAGCTGATCGTCCCGGGCAGGCTGACCGAGCCCATCGTGGTGATCGCCGCGGTCGCGATCCCCGCCGCCATCGCGCCCGGGCCGATCGGCACCCCAAGCCAGCGCGCGACGTACAGCGCGACCGCGAGGTTCATGGCGGGACTGGTCGCACGGAAGATCGCGACCGCGATCGGCAGGACGATCCCCGCGGTCGCGGGCGGCGCGCCGAGCGTCTCCGTGGCCTTCAGCATCGCCGGGAGCGAGGCGAGCGAGGACTGCGTGCTGATCGCCACCGCCTGTGCCGGTCCCGCCGCGCGCGCGAACGCGCCCAGGCCCACGCGCCCCGCGAGCACCGCGACCGGATAGGCGGCGATCAGCACGACGATGCCGATCGACGACACGATGATGATGTAATGCGCCAGCGCCCCGAACGCCGCCGCCCCGGTCCGCGCGCCCACGCCGTACGCCAGCGCGAAGATGCCGATCGGCGCGAGCTTCAGGATCCAGCCGATGATGACCAGCATCGCATCGACGATCGCCTGGAAGAAATCGGTCAGCATCTTGCGCGGGGCCGGATCGAGCCGGGTGATCGCGAAGGCGAAGACCAGCGCGAACACCGTCAGCGGCAGGAACGCATCCCCGGCCGCGGCGGCCAGCACGTTGGTCGGTACGACGGTATCGAAGAACGCCGCCATCGTCGGCGCGCTCCCCATCGGCGGCGCCTGCGTCAGCGCCGCGCGCAACGCCGCGGACCAGGCCGGCGGCAACGGCCACAGGTCGAGCAGCAGCGGCGTCAGCACCGCGGACATGATCGTGGTGCTCCACAAGACGATCGTGAACGCGACGATCGCGCGACCGGCAATGCGGCCGGCACGCGCCGCATCCGCGGTTGCACCGACGCCCGTCACCAGCAGCCCGACGATCAGCGGCACGATCACCATCTGCAATCCGTGCAGCCAGGCCGAGCCGATCGGCTGCGTGAAGGCGGTCGCGGCCAAGGCGCCGGTCGTCGACCAGGCCGCCGCCGCGATCCCGAACACCAGCCCGGCGACAAGCGCCAG
The DNA here is from genome assembly GCF_964244235.1 of uncultured Sphingomonas sp. Classification (GTDB taxonomy): domain Bacteria; phylum Pseudomonadota; class Alphaproteobacteria; order Sphingomonadales; family Sphingomonadaceae; genus Sphingomonas. Next base: position 77,637 of record NZ_CAXTII010000004.1, on the reverse strand, counting down.
CAATATGCGTGTAGCTTGCGACATACTCGCCCTTTCCCCCAAGCGGCGCTATCTGCGACACGCTCGGGTGACATAGCGGAACGGATACGCTGCGATGGCAAGGAAATATTTCGGCACCGACGGCATTCGCGGCGAGACCAACCAGGGCGCGATGACTGCGGCGACGGCGATGAAGGTGGGCATGGCCGCAGGTGCCTATTTCCTGCGCGGCGACCACCGGCACCGCGTGCTGATCGGCAAGGACACGCGGCTGTCGGGATATATGCTGGAATCCGCGCTGGTCGCGGGGTTCACCAGCGTCGGCATGGACGTGGTGATGGTCGGGCCGATGCCCACCCCCGGGGTCGCGATGCTGACGCAATCGATGCGCGCGGACATCGGCGTGATGATCTCCGCCAGCCACAATCCGTACGCCGACAACGGCATCAAATTGTTCGGGCCCGACGGCTACAAGCTCAGCGACGAGGCGGAGGCCGCGATCGAGGGGCTGATCGACAGCGACGTCCCACTCGCGCCCTCCACCTCGATCGGGCGCGCGCGGCGAATCGACGATGCGCAGGGACGGTACATCAATTCCGCCAAGGGGACCTTTCCCAAGGACCTGCGGCTCGACGGGATGCGGATCGTCATCGACTGCGCGAACGGTGCCGCCTACCGCGTCGCACCCTCCGCCTTGTGGGAGCTGGGCGCGGACGTGATCGCGATCGGGGTCAATCCCGACGGGACCAACATCAACGATGGCGTCGGATCGACCGCGCCGCAGACGCTGTCCGAGACCGTCGTCGCCAGCGGCGCGGATATCGGCATCGCGCTGGACGGCGATGCGGACCGGCTGATCGTGGTGGACGAGAAAGGCCGCGTGGTCGACGGCGACCAGTTGATGGCGACGATCGCCGCAGGATGGGCGCGGGCCGGGCGGCTGGTCGGCGGCGGGCTGGTCGCGACGGTGATGTCGAACCTGGGGCTCGAGCGGCATCTGGCTGCGCAAGGGCTCGGGCTGGTGCGAACCGCGGTGGGGGATCGCCATGTGCTCGAGGCGATGCGGACGCGCGGGTACAATGTCGGCGGCGAGCAGTCGGGGCACATCATCCTCGCGGATTACGGCACCACGGGCGACGGATTGGTCGCGGCGCTGCAGGTGCTGGCGGAGGTCCGCCGTGCCGGCGCACCGGCGAGCGAGGTGCTGCACCGCTTCGAGCCGCTGCCGCAATTGCTGAGGAACGTCCGTTTCAAGGGCGGCAAGCCGCTGGAGGCGGACAAGGTGAAGGCGGTCATCGCCGAGGCCGAGGCGGAATTGCAGGGCAAGGGGCGGCTGGTGATCCGTCCGTCGGGCACGGAGCCGGTCATCCGCGTGATGGCGGAGGGCGACGATCCGCAGCAGGTGGAACGCGTGGTGGACCGCATCTGCGACGCGGTGCGCGAGGCGGCGGCGTAGTAAATTCCCTCTCCCGTCGGGAGAGGAAGGGAGCGCGCGGCGCGGAAGGGTGAGGGCGACGACGATGGCGGGTCGCACTCACCCTCACCCCGCGCCGCTGCGCGGCTTGCCCGGCATGGCGGACCCGATGCTCCCGAAGGGACAGGGGTAGAAAGGAAAGACCGATGCTCGAAATGCACCCCGATTGCGAACGCTGCGGCATGGACCTGCCGGCCGACGAGCCGGGCACGTTCATCTGCTCGTTCGAATGCACCTTCTGCGCCGAATGCGCGGAGGCGCTCGACGAACATTGCCCGAACTGCCGCGGCGAACTGATGGACCGGCCGACGCGGACGGGGGCGAATTTGAAGAAGCATCCGGCGGCGACGGTGCGGCGGTTCGCGGGTTGAGCGGTGAGGGCGGATGAAAATCCTTTCGTCATGCCGGGCTTGTCCCGGCATCCATGGTGCCGCACATACGCGGGCCGCGGTACTGCCGGCACGATGGACCCCGGATCAAGTCCGGGGTGACCCCGCATTGTTTCCTGTTCGGAAGGCTGTCCTACACGCCCTGATCCATGGCAGACGCTTCGACATGATCGCTCCAGCGCCCTGTTTCCCATACCCCACGAACACCCGTCGTGCGCGATGTGGAGGAATGCCCTTGCACGCCTCCACTTCCTCCACTTCCGCGGAGATCGCCGCGTGACCATCGCGCGAGTCCTGATCATCGCCGGCTCCGATTCCGGCGGTGGCGCGGGGCTCCAGGCGGATATCAAGACTGTCACGATGCTGGGCGGTCATGCGATGACCGCGATCACCGCGGTCACCGCGCAGAACACGCTCGGGGTGCAGGCGGTGCATCCCGTGCCGGCCGAGACGGTGATCGCGCAGATCGATTCCGTGCTGTCCGACATCGGCGTCGATGCGGTGAAGATCGGGATGATCGGATCGGCCGAAACCGCGAATGCGGTGGCGGATCGGCTGGAAGGGCTGGACGTGCCGATCGTGTTCGATCCCGTGATGATCGCGACCAGCGGATCGATCCTGGCCGACGCCGACACCATTGCGGCGTTCGGGCGGCTGATGGGGCTTGCCTCGGTGGCGACGCCGAACCTGCCCGAACTGGCGGCGCTCGGCGGCGAGGACGCGGTGCTTGCGCATGGCTGTCATCTCGTGGTGAAGGGCGGGCATGGCGAAGGCTATATGATTCACGACCGCCTCGTCGCACCGGGGGGCGCCCTGCTCGACCAACTCTACGGCAAGCGGATCGATACGGACGATACGCATGGTACCGGCTGTACCTTCGCGAGTGCGCTCGCCTGCGGTTTGGGGTCGGGGATGCCGATCGCGGATGCGTTTCGCCAGGCGGTGCGCTTCGTTCGCATCGCTCTGATCCACGCGCCCGGTTTGGGCAATGGCCACGGCCCGCTGGGGCATTCACTCGGCGTCGTACCGTTCGACGAGATCGAAGGCTGATGCCCCATCTGAAACACGAACGCCGCTGCCTCCCGCCGGTCGCCGGCGTCGACGAGGCCGGGCGTGGGCCGCTCGCCGGGCCGGTGGTCGCCGCCGCCGTCGTGCTGCCGGCGAAGGGCGTGCCGCGCGGGATCGACGATTCGAAGAAGCTGTCCGCCGCCGAGCGCGAGCGGCTGTGTGCGTTGCTGCATGAGCGCGCCTGTGTCGGGATCGGCGTGGTGGAGGCGGACGAGATCGATCGGCTCAATATCTACTGGGCGACGATGAAGGCGATGACGCTGGCGGTGGAGGCGCTGGCCGAATGTCTGGGGGCCATGCCGGGGCATATTCTCGTCGATGGCAACCGGCTGCCGCGCTGGTCCTTCGCGGCGACGGCGATCGTTGGCGGGGACGCGCTGTCGCTCTCGATCGCCGCGGCGTCGGTGATCGCCAAGCACACCCGCGACACGATCATGCTCGCCCACGCCGATACGCACCCGCATTATGGCTGGCATTCGAACAAGGGCTACGGCGCGCCGGCGCATCTGCAGGCGCTGCGCGATCACGGGCCGTCGCCGCTCCACCGGCACAGTTTCGCGCCGGTCGCTGCCGCCGCGCGGGCGCGGATGGCGGGCTAACGCTTTTGCCATCCTGTCCGAGTCTTTTACGCCACACCCACCAGGTTTAGCGGCTCGCCTGTCGGTCGGACCCCAATATGTCGGGCGCAGACTCAGCCCGCCGCGGCGTTGACGATTTCTCAAACGTCTTCGCTAACCAATGTTCGCTTGACGCAAGTCCGTCGTTTCGGCGGGGTGGTCGCCAGGGGGAATGTCATGGGGGTCATCGATCAGGTCAGGCGTCCGCAAGCCGCGGCAACCGAGGTGGCGATGCCGCTCGATACGATCCTGCGCGGCGACTGCATCGCGCACATGCGCGCGCTGCCTGCGAAGTCGGTCGACATGATCTTCGCCGATCCTCCGTATAATCTGCAACTGGGCGGCGACCTGTTCCGGCCCGATGGCAGCGCGGTCGATGCAGTGACCGACGATTGGGACAAGTTCGACACGTTCGCCGCGTACGACAAGTTCACCCGCGCCTGGCTGACCGAAGCGCGCCGCATCCTGAAGGACGACGGCACGATCTGGGTGATCGGCAGCTATCACAATATCTTCCGCGTCGGTGTTGCGGTGCAGGATCTGGGCTACTGGATCCTGAACGACATCGTGTGGCGCAAGGCGAACCCGATGCCCAATTTCAGGGGCACGCGCTTCACCAACGCGCACGAGACGCTGATCTGGGCATCGATGGGGGAGAAGGCGCGCTACACCTTCAACTACCGGTCGATGAAGACGCTGAACGACGAATTGCAGATGCGCAGCGACTGGGAATTCCCGATCTGCGGCGGGCAGGAGCGATTGAAGCGCGACGGGGTGAAGGTACACCCGACGCAGAAGCCCGAGGCGCTGATCTACCGTGTGCTGCTGGCCTGCACGAGGCCGGGCGACGTGGTGCTCGATCCGTTCTTCGGGACGGGGACGACGGGGGCGGTCGCGAAACGGTTGGGGCGGCGCTGGATCGGCATCGAGCGCGAGGACGATTATATCGCGGCGGCGCAGGAACGAATCGACGCCGCCTTGCCGCTCGATGAATCCGCACTGTCGACGATGCAAAGCCCCAGGGGCCAGCCCAAGGTGGCGTTCGGAACGCTGGTCGAAACGGGGTATGTCGCGCCCGGCGCGGTGCTGACCGACGCCAGGCGCCGCCACCGGGCGGTGGTGCGTGCGGATGGATCGCTGCTCAGCGATTGCGGCGCGAGCGGTTCGATCCACAAGCTGGGCGCGATGGTCCAGGGCGCGCCGGCGTGCAACGGCTGGACGTTCTGGCACCATGACGATGCGGGCGTCGCGCGGCCGATCGATACGCTGCGGCAGACATATCTGCTGGCGACGTTGCCATGACGTCATGCCGGGCTTGTCCCGGCATCCATGGTGCCGCAAGACCCGAAGCCATGGGGTTCGCGGAGAGATGGACCCCGCAACACGTCCGGATGACGGAAGATGTATCTACGCCCGATCCAGTTCGTCGACACGCCCATCGGCCTGCCCGAGGGCAGCGTCGCGCGGCTGGCGGGGGGGATGTGCTGGTTCGCCGCGTACGAAGCGATCGGGGATGGCGTACGGCGGACGGTGTCCGTCGCCGACGTCGCGTCGCTAGGCGAACGCGCGGTGCAGTTCCATGACGAGATCATTCGGCCGCGACCGCCGCTGGTGCTTGGCGAACGCACTCTCCGGCTCGACCAGCCGCTGGTCACCGGCATCCTGAACGTCACCCCCGACAGCTTCTCGGACGGCGCGAAGCATCTCGGTGATCCGGCCGCCGCCGCGGCGGCGGGGGTCGACATGGCGGCGGCGGGGGCGGCGCTGATCGATGTCGGCGGGGAATCCACGCGGCCGGGCGCGGCGCTGGTGTGGGAAGAGGATGAGGTCAAGCGCGTCGTCCCCGTCATCGGACGGCTGGCGAGCGCAGGGACTTTGGTGTCGGTCGATACCCGCAAGGCCGCGGTGATGGAGGCGGCGCTGGCGGCGGGCGCGGCGATCGTAAACGACGTTTCCGCCTTGCTGTGGGACGACCGCGCGCTGGCGATCGTCGCACGGGCCGGATGTCCGGTGGTGCTGATGCACTCGCCCGATCCCGACAAGGGCGGGCATGGCCGGGTGGCGTATCGCGACGTGCTGACCGAGGTGTATGACTGGCTCGCCGCGCGGATCGCCGCGGTGGTCGCGGGCGGGGTAGACCCTGCGCGGATCATCGTCGATCCTGGCATCGGTTTCGGCAAGTCGCTTGCGGACAATCTCGCGTTGCTGAACGGGTTGGCGATGTTTCACGGGCTGGGCTGTCCGGTGATGCTCGGGGTCAGCCGCAAGCGGATGATCGGCGCACTATCGAACGAGGCACCGGTGGGCGAACGGCTTGGCGGATCGGTCGCGCTGGCGATCAAGGGCGTCGGGGCGGGCGTGCAGTTGCTGCGCGTCCACGACGTCGCGGAAACGGTGCAGGCGGTCAGGATCTGGCGCGGATGCAAGGATGCGGCGATGATGCCGGCCTAAGCCGCGTTGTCGATCCCGAGTTCGCCGAGCTTGCGGTACAGCGTCGATCGCCCGATCCCCAGCCGCCGCGCCACCTCCGTCATGCGGCCGCGGTAATGGCCGATCGCAAGGCGGATGACGTCGGCCTCGATTTCCTCCAGCGCGCGCATGTTGCCGTCCGCGCGGAACAGCGTGACGCCGCCCGACATCGCCATCGCCATCGCGATCGGAACCCCGCGGCGATTGCCCAGGCTCGCGATCTGCGGGAAATCCGCGCGGGTCAGCGCCGCCCCCTCGCACAGCACGGCGGCACGGAAGAGCGCATTCTGCAATTGACGGACATTGCCCGGCCAGTCGTAATCGGCGAGCAGCGACAGCGCATCGTCGGTGATGCCAAGCGGCCGAAGTCCCGGCTGCTGCGCGATCCGCGCGAGCAGGTGCCGGGTGAGCGCGGGGATATCCGCGGTGCGTTCGCGCAGCGGCGGGATCGTGACCTGCACGACGTTCAGCCGGTAATACAGGTCCTCGCGGAAACGTCCGGCCTCGACCTCGTCGAGCAGTTTCTTGTTGGTCGCGGCGATCACGCGGACGTCGACGATCCGCGCGTGGCGTGCGCCGATCGGCTGGACCTCGCCCGATTGCAGCACGCGGAGCAGCTTCACCTGCGCGTCGAGCGGCATCTCGCCGACCTCGTCCAGCAGCAGCGTGCCGCCATCGGCATCCGCGAAGCGCCCGATCTTGCGTTCGAACGCGCCGGTGAACGCGCCCTTTTCGTGCCCGAACAGCTCGCTTTCGACGAGGTTCGCGGGGATCGCGCCGCAATTGACGGTGACCATCGGCTTCTTGCCGCGCGGGCTGGCAGCGTGCACCGCCTCGGCGACCACCTCCTTGCCGACGCCGCTTTCGCCCTCGATGAGGACGGCGACGCGGGTGCGGGCGGCCTTGGCAGCGATGGCGAGCGCGGCGCGGAAATCGGGGGAGGAACCGACGATCTCGTCGAAGCCGAGCAGTGCGGGGATCTTCTCCGTCAGCGGCCTGAGCTCGCCCGCGTCGGTGCCGCCGACCGCGGCCTCCAGCGCGGCGAGCAGCCGGTCGGGGGCGAGCGGCTTGACCAGGAAATCGGTCGCGCCGCTGCGCATCGCCGCGACGGCATGCGCGACCGATCCGTTGGCGGTCAGCATCAGGATCGGCAGGGCGGGGCGTCGCGTGCGCAGTTCGGCGATCAGCGCGGTCGCGTCGGCATCGGGTGCCCAGTGATCGAGCACGATCGCGTCGAGCTGCATCCCGTCCTGCGTACCCAATGTCGCGATGGCCATCTCGCCGTCCGCAGCGAAGATCGACCGCCAGCCCGCGCGCGCCGCAAGCGCCGACACGAGACGGCGTTGCGCCGGCTCGTCGTCGATCAGCAGCAGCAGTCGCTGGCCGTTCCGCGTCATGCACTCACCCCGTTCATGGCGATGGCTCTAGCGGAGACGGGTAAAGGGCGGCTTAAGCCTGTGCCCTGTGCCCTGTGCCCTGTGGGGCTTGAGGCGGGGCCGGGGGCCGGGTAGGGTGACCCCGACGATCGACGGATGGGGACGATGATGGCCGGCAATGGCGACATGAATGCGCACGCGCAAACCTATGACCGGGTGATCGCGATGCTGAAATGGGGCGCGGTCGCCTGTGGTGCGATCGCCCTGGCGGTGATTCTGATCATCAGCCGCTGATGCGGATCGCGGTCCTCGCCGAGCACGCCCCCGGCGAACGGCGCGTCGCGGCGACGGCGGAGACGGTCAAGAAGTTCGTCGCGCTGGGGGCGGATGTTTCGGTCGAGGCCGGGGCCGGGTCTGGCGCGACGATCGCGGACCAGGCCTATGTCGATGCGGGTGCCACCGTTGCCGACCGCGCGGCGGTGTTGGCTGGTGCCGGGATCGTCCTCGGGGTGCAGGGCCCCGATCCGACGACGCTTGCCGGTGCCGCGCCCGGCGCATGGATCGTCGCGACCCTTAACCCATTCGTGGAACGCGCGCGCGTCGATGGCTATGCCGCCGCCGGGTACGAAGCGCTGGCGATGGAGTTCATGCCGCGCATCACGCGCGCGCAGTCGATGGACATCCTGTCGTCGCAGGCGAACCTTGCCGGGTACAAGGCGGTGCTTGACGGCGCGGCGGAATATGGCCGGGCGTTTCCGATGATGATGACCGCGGCGGGGACGATCTCGGCGGCGAAGGTTTTCGTGATGGGGGTCGGCGTCGCCGGGTTGCAGGCGATCGCGACCGCGCGGCGGCTGGGCGCGCAGGTCTCCGCGACCGACGTGCGATCGGCGACGAAGGAGCAGATCCAGTCGCTGGGCGCGAAGCCCATATTCGTCGAGAACGTGGTTGGCGTCGAAGGCGAGGGCTCAGGCGGCTATGCCAGCGAGATGTCGCCCGAATATCGGGCTGCGCAGGCCGACCTGGTGACCGCGCACATCGCCAAGCAGGATATCGTCATCACCACCGCGCTGATCCCCGGCCGCCCCGCCCCGCGGTTGATCTCCGCCGCGCAGGTGGCGAGCATGAAGCCGGGCAGCGTCATCGTCGACCTGGCGGTCGAGCAGGGCGGCAATGTCGAGGGCACGGTGGCGGGCGAGGTAGTCGATGTGAATGGGGTCAAGATCGTCGGGCACCGCAACGTGCCATCGCGCCTGGCCGCGGACGCGTCGGCGTTGTTCGCGCGCAACCTGTTCAATTTCCTGAACGCGTTCTGGGACAAGGATACGGGTGGGCCGGTGCTGGATGCGGAGATCGGCGATGCGATCCGGCTGACCAGGGATGGTGCGGTGGTTTCGCCACGGCTCCGCGAAACGCGGTGAATTTGCTGTCCTACATCGGATCGCGGTGCCATCGTTCGACGGGTGGCTTCATGCTGAAGATGGCGAGGCAATCTTGGTGATTACCGTAAACTTTGTAACCTTTGGGATCTGCTGATGGACTTCATCGCGATCCTGTCGATCTTCGTCATGGCGTGTTTCGTGGGCTATTACGTCGTCTGGTCGGTGACGCCGGCGTTGCATACGCCTTTGATGGCGGTCACGAACGCTATTTCCTCGGTTATTATCGTGGGGGCGTTGATTGCTTCGGCGGCCGCGGGGTCGCCGGTGGCGAAGTGGCTGGGGCTGGGGGCCGTTGTGCTGGCCAGCGTCAATATCTTCGGCGGGTTCGCGGTCACCGCGCGGATGCTGGCGATGTACAAGAAGAAGGACCGGCCGGCGGTCGTTCGGAAGTAGTTCGTCATCCCGGCAAACGCCGGGATCCATCGGGCCATATGCGCCGGTGGAGAGATGGACCCCGGCCTTCGCCGGGGTGACGGTAAAGGGTCGAAGACATGGAGCAGGTTTCAGTCAATCCATGGGTCGGCCTCGCCTATCTGATCGCTGGCGTGTGCTTCGTCCTCGCGCTGCGCGGGCTGTCGTCGCCGGCGTCCAGCCAGAGCGGGAACCGGTTCGGCATCATCGGTATGACGATCGCCGTGGTGACGACGCTGGTGACGCATGTGCCGCACGGCGCAGTTTTGGTTTGTGAGATGGGTGTCAGCGATTGCGGTTGGTGGCAGGCAGGACCGGATTGGATAACCGTCACCGAAATCCTCGCCGCCATCGCCCTCGGCGCCGCGATCGGCCTCACCACCGCGCGCCGGATCGCGATGACCGACATGCCGCAGCTGGTCGCCGCGTTCCACAGCCTCGTCGGCCTCGCCGCGGTCCTCGTCGCGTGCGCGGCGTACCTCAACCCGCAGGCGTTCGGGATCGCCGACCTCGTCGTGCCGCTGATCGGGCAGCCCTTCGCGGTCATCCACCCGGTCAGCCGGATCGAGATGGGCCTGGGCGTCGCGATCGGTGCGATCACGTTCAGCGGATCGGTCATCGCGTTCCTGAAGCTGAACGGCAACATGGGCGGCAAGCCGATCCTGCTGCCCGGCCGCCATGTCCTGAACCTCGGCATCATCGCCGCGATCCTGGTCCTCATCGCGTATTTCACGCAGGACCAGAGCCCCTGGATCTTCTGGACGGTCACCGCGCTCAGCTTCGCGATCGGTTTCCTGCTGATCGTTCCCATCGGCGGCGCGGACATGCCCGTCGTGGTGTCGATGCTGAACAGCTATTCGGGCTGGGCGGCGGCGGCGATGGGGTTCACGCTGCACAATACGGCGATGATCATCACCGGCGCGCTGGTCGGCTCGTCGGGCGCGATCCTCAGCTACATCATGTGCCGCGCGATGAACCGCAGCTTCATCAGCGTCATCGCGGGCGGGTTCGGCGCGGTGGCGGACACGAGTGGCGGCGCGGCGAAGGCCGACCGTCCGTGGAAGCGCGGCTCCGCGGAGGACGCCGCCTTCCTGATGAGCCAGGCCGAACAGGTCGTGATCGTCCCCGGCTACGGCATGGCCGTCAGCCAGGCGCAGCATGTGCTCCGCGAAATGGGCGACAAGCTGCGCGCCGAGGGCGTGCGCGTCAAATATGCGATCCACCCCGTCGCGGGGCGGATGCCCGGGCATATGAACGTGCTGCTCGCCGAAGCCAACGTGCCCTATGACGAAGTGTTCGAGCTGGAGGACATCAACAGCGAATTCGCGCAGACCGACGTCGCCTTCGTCATCGGCGCGAACGACGTGACCAACCCCGCCGCGAAGACCGACAAGACCTCGCCCATCTACGGCATGCCCGTGCTGGACGTGGAGAAGGCGAAGACGGTCGTGTTCATCAAGCGGTCGATGGGCGGGGTCGGCTATGCCGGCGTCGACAACGACGTGTTCTACATGGACAACACGATGATGCTGCTTGGCGATGCGAAGAAGATGACGGAGGAAATCGTCAAGGCTTTGGGGTGAAGCGTTGAGAACGCGGTCCGCTGACGCCCCGTTGGCGATGCCGTCCGGTTTCGCTGACATGCATTGACCAGATGCGTCGATTTTGGGCCAATCGCCTTCCCCTGAAACCCCGTCGCCCTATCGTACCGCCGGGCGATTGGGGAATGATCGATGGACGCACCGCCCGAACTCGGGTCCGAACCCGAAACGCCGTCGCCCGCGGCGCAGGTCGCGATCCTGATCGCATCCCCGGGGACGGGCGCGGACGCGGTGCGGGCGCTGGAATTGACGGGTGGGCGGCTACTCGCGCGGATCGACTGGGACGCGGTGCCCGAGGAACTGTCGCGGATCGCCGTACAACCGCTGATCCTGATCGAGACCGCCGGGGTGGACGAGGCGGTGCTGACGGGGATGCTGCCGCGGATCGACGGCTATGCGACCGCGCTGGATCTGACCGTGGTGGTCGCGTTGGACGTCGCCCAGATCGACGTGGTGACGGCGGGACTGCTCGGCGCGACGGTCGATCTGCTGTGCGCGCCGACGATGGCGGAGCGGATCGCGGCCCTGGCGCTGGCGGCACAGCGATCGGGCGGGGTGCTGCACGACCGGTGGCGCGAGGGCGAGGCGGCGCGGCTGGACCGGCTGAACCGCGAGGTGGCGCGCATCGCGGAACTGCTGGCGCGATTGACGCGCAGCGGCGGCGAGGCGGACGACGACGACAGCGTCGCGGAACGCCGCACCAGCTTCATGATCGAATCGATCCCGGTCCTGCCGCCCAAAGCGAGCGATATCCGCCGCACGATCCGGCTGCGCCGGTTGCGCGATCGGTTCTTCGTCAGCGGGCTGTTCGAGGACCCGGCGTGGGACATGCTGCTCGACCTCTTTGCGGCCGAACTGGAAAATGTCCGCGTCTCCGTGTCGAGCTTGTGCATCGCCGCCGCGGTGGCACCAACGACCGCCTTGCGCTGGATCGCGCGGATGACGGAGGCGGGGCTGTTCGAGCGCGTGCCCGATGCGGTTGATCGGCGGCGCGCATTCATGCGGCTTGCACCGCGCGCCAGCGAGGCGATGGCGGGCTATTTCGCGGCGCGCGCACGGATGGATATGCCGACGCGCTGACCCGGTCTGTGCAACGGGACTTGCCGATCACGCGCGACGCTGGCATCGCACGCATTCCCCGCTACGGGGGCGCTTAGCTCAGCTGGTAGAGCGGCTCGTTTACACCGAGTAGGTCGGCGGTTCGAACCCGTCAGCGCCCACCACCCCCGGTCCCGGACCGGGGGAAGTGGACGCAGGTCTTATTTGCCGGTGCGGATCCGCTCCATCACCGCAGCGTGCAGCCAGACGTTCATTTCGGCGGACCCATCCTTTTCGCCGGTATAGCCAAGCTCGGTCGCCAGCTCCTCACGGTTGGACAGGCTGGAATCGAGACCGAGCAGCTTCATCAGATCGACGATGGACGTTTGCCAATGCAGGTCCGTATCGCCCTTGGAAGCCGCGATCTTCTCCAGCGCAGCGTCGGCGTCGATCGGAGCGGGCGGTGCGGCAGGTGTCGGTGCCGCGGGTGCCGGTTCGGCGGGACTGGCGGCGGCTGGTGCCGCGGGGGCAGAGGCCTGAACCGCAGGGTGCCCGAAAATAGCGTCCTTGATCGATCCGAAAATGCTCATGGTGTGTCCTTCATGGTGAACCGCGGAAACGCGCAAATGCCCGTCTCGGTATCGGCAGGATGAAAAAAATTCGACGGATCAATGCGTCGGAGCCGCATGGGACCGCCGTTACAGCAACCGCACCAGCCGAACCGCGCGCGCGAGCCAGGGCGGGTCGGCCATGACATGCTGGCGGCTGCCGGGCGTGAGCGGAAGCAGATGCAATCGTCCGCCCCCTTGCGCCTCGTCGCGACCGATCAAGCGACCGAACAGGAACCGGCCGGCACCGCGCGGCACCAGGACGTCCCGGTTCATCGCGCGGCCGAAATCGCTGGGAGCAAGGGTTTCGCACCAGACCTCATCGCCTGCGCGGTAATCGCCGACGCCCGATGCGACCGACACCGCAATCAACCCGGGGGCGGCGGCGGGCGGGACGATCGTCGCCGCCTTGCGCGGAGCGTGCGTGCCGTCAGCGTCGACGATCGCGGCGAGCGGCAGGTCGCTGCGCTTCGGTAGTGTAACCAGATCGCCAGCAGTCACCCCCAGGGCGGCGGCGATCCGGTTCAGCCAGGCGACGGATACCGTCCGGGTGCCCGTCTCCAGCCGACCGATCGTCTGCGGCGTCGTAGGCGGCGTGCAAGCGCGTGCGACATCGTCCAGCGTCATGTTGCGGGCGCGGCGGACTTCGCGGATCGCGCTGATCATTCCGGTTCTCTTACAACCAAATGGGTTTTTCGCTGTCCTACAATATCGCCGCCGTGGCAAGAGCATGCCGACTCGCAGACGGGAGACGACGATGCGCGAATTGGCCGAGCGGACCGTGCCGGGTCTTGGACGCCGCAGCGTGACGGTCAACCTGGCCGAGTCGCCGCTCGGCTGGTTGCGCGCGCGCGGGATGGTGGACGCAAGGCAATTCGAGGCGGGGGAACGGCTGCGCTGCGACTACGAACGTACATGCATCGCGCCGCGCACCACGATGCGCTGGGCGGCGCGAGTCGATGGCGGCGGCGGTGGATTCGATCCGGCGCATGCACAGATCGCGGCGAAGCGGCGGTTCGATGCGGCACTGGCGGCGCTCGGCGGTGGCCTGAAGGACGTGGCCTGGCGCGTGATCTGTGCGGGCGAGACGCTGCCAACGGCGGAACGCGGTCTCGGCTGGCCGGCGCGGGCGGGGCGGATCGTATTGACTCTGGCGCTGGATCGGCTGGGGGATCATTATGGTCTTGGATAAACCGGGAGGGCAAGAATGATCATTTATGGTTCGGGACTGTCGCCTTTCGTGCGCAAGGTGCTGTTCTTCGCGCATGAAAAAGGCATTACGGTGGATCTGCAAATGGCGGGCATGGGCGCGGGAGGCGAAGATTTCGCCGCCGCATCGCCGTTCCTGAAGCGGCCGGGGGACATGGCGGCGGCGGATGCGGCGGTCCGCGACGAACTCCCGCCATTGTTCGATTACCTGGAGCGGACCATCCCCGAGACCGGCTTTCTGGTCGACGACCGGCTGACGCTGGCGGACATTTCGGTCGTCTGTCCGTTGGTGAACCTGGATCATTGCGACGTGACAATGGACCCCGTGCGTTGGCCGCGGACGATCGCCTACCGCAATGCGATCCTCGGGCGACCCGGGATTGCCGATCTGGTGGCGGGCGAGCGGCGGCTTTTGGCGGCGTGATGCGGATACCGATCGTCAAATGTCACGGCTCGGGCAACGACTTCCCGCTGGTCGATGCGCGTGCGGTGCAGCTGAGCGACGTGGAATGGACGACGGTGTCGCGCGCGCTGGCGGACCGGACCGGGCCCGTCGGTGGAGACGGTCTGTTGCTCCTCGGACCGGGCGATCAAAGCGTGCCGTTTTCGATGACTATGTACAATTCGGACGGGAGCGAGGCGGAGACGTGCCTGAACGGGCTTCGCTGCGTCGCGCGCGCGGGGTTCGCCGCGCTTGGGATTGAAGCAGCGACGGTGGCGCTGATGAACAGTACCGCGGAAGCGTCGCATGCGGCCGATCTGGCACCGGGGGTCTACACGGTGCGTGAGACCGCGGGCCCGGCGACGCACGACGTTGCCGCCTGGCCGATGACGATCGGGCGCGACAGCAATATCGACACGGCGATCGCGCCTCTTGGCAGCGTGCGCGCCTTCACCGCGGTCGCGATCCCCAACCCGCATCTGATCGCGTTTGTCGATGCCGTGGACGAGGCCGAACTCGCGACGATCGGCCGGGTGTGCGAGGCGGCACCCGGCTGGCTGCCCAACCGCGCGAACGTGTCGTTCGTCGAGCTTCGCGACCCCGCCACGCTGTTCGTTCGCACGTTCGAGCGGGGGGTCGGGCTGACCGATAGCTGTGGCAGCGCGATGGCGGCGTCGGTACATGCTGCCGGACTGACCGGGCGGATCGCGTTCGGCACCCCGGTCACCGTGCTGAACCGCGGCGGGCTGGTGCGCGCGGTCGCGGCAGCGGACGGCATGGTGACGATCGAGGGGAATGCGACTTGGCAATGGACGGGGTCGATTGACGTCGATCCGGCGACCGGCGTGGTGCGCGATCTGACGATCGACACCGTCTTTCACGACGAGGCCGCAGCCTGGGCCGCGGCGATGGCGGCCTGACCGCCGGCGCGATCATTGCTTCCCTGCGGCAACGGTATAGACCGGACCGGAATCGGGGGGTGAAGCGGTCGGCCATGGCGACGCGGGGGTATGAAGCGGCGCAAGACGCCGCGCGGCTGGCGACGCTGCACGACTATGCCATCCTCGATACCCCGTCGGAGACCGGGTTCGACGATATCGTCCGCCTGGCGACGCTGGCGTGCGATGCTCCGACCGCGCTCGTCAGCATGGTCGCCGACGATCGTCAGTGGTTCAAGGCGCGGTCGGGGTTCGCGGAGCTGGAGACCGATCTGGCGACGTCGGTCTGCGCGTATACCATCACTGCGGACGATCTGCTCGTTATCCCGGATCTGGCGTTGGACCCGCGAACGGCGGACAACCGGCTGGTGACGAACGCGCCCCATGCGCGCTTCTATGCCGGTGCGCCGCTCAGGGTCGCGGACGGGCAAGTACTCGGCGCGCTATGCGTCATCGATCTGGCACCGCGCCCGGAAGGGCTGACGCTAGACCAGGCGGAGACGCTTCGCGCGCTGGCCGGGCAAGTCGTCGCGCTGCTCGAACTGCGCCGCGCGCTGACGCTGCAGGTATCGCGCGAGGCGCATTGGCGCGGATTGTTCGAGCAGCTGAGCGAGGGCTTCGTCGTCAAGGATGCGGTGCGCGACGCGAGGAGAACGATCATCGACTGGCGCTATGTCGAGGTGAACGCGGCCTGGTGCGACATGCTCGGTATGGCCGGTACGCCGATGACCGGACGGACACTGCTGTCGGTATTTCCGACGATCGAGCAGGCGTGGATCGACGATTTCGCGGCGGTCGTCGATACGGGCGAGCCGCGGACGTTCCGCCGGGAGATCGCGACGCTCGGCCGATGGTACGAAGGACGCGCGTTCCGGCTGGGCCCGGACCGGTTCGCCACCACCTTCGTCGAGGTGACGGACCAGGTCCGCCACCAGCGGCGGCAGGCCGCGCTGCTGACGCTCGGCGACCGGCTTCGCGATCTCGGCAGCATCGTGGCGATGACGGTGGAGGCAAGCCGCGTGGTCGGCGAGGCGCTGTGCGTCGCGCGGGTCGGGTTCGGCCGGTTCGATGCCGCACAGGATCATCTCGACGTCTCGCCCGGCTGGACCGCACCCGGCCAGCGCGCGATCAGCGGATCGCGGCCGATCGCGCATTACGGCGATGTCGCGGCCGGCCTGATCGGCGGCCAGCCGCTGGTGGTCGGGGACGTGCGGGCCGATCCGCGGACCGCGGGAACATCGGCCGCGCTGGAGACCATCGGGGTGCGCGCGCAGGTCAACATGCCGGTGCGCGACAAGGGCCGGACGGTGGCGCTGCTGTTCGTCCATGACGACAAGCCGCGCGCATGGACCGCGGAGGAGCTGTCCTTCCTGCGAAGCGTGGCGGACCGGCTGGAGGTCGGCGTCGCGCGGCTGCAGGCGGACGAGCGCCAGAAATTGCTGAACGAGGAATTGTCGCACCGGCTGAAGAACACGCTGTCCATCGTGCAGGCGATCGCGACCCAGACGTTGAAATCGGTCGCCGATCGGCCGGCGGTCGAGGCGCTGGAGCGGCGGCTGATGGCGCTCGGCGCGGCGCATGACGTATTGCTGCGCAAGAATTGGGTGGGTGCGGACCTTCGCCAGATCGCCGAGGACGTGATCGGTGCGGTCGCCCCGCTGGACCGGGTGACGTTCGCCGGCGCGTCGGTGGAGTTCGGTTCCCGCGCGGCGATGTCGCTGTCGCTGCTGCTCCACGAACTGGCGACCAACGCGATCAAATATGGTTCGCTGTCGAGGGACGGCGGCATCGTCACGCTGGCCTGGCAGACCGAACAGCGCGATCGCGGCGCGGAGCTGGTGCTGTCCTGGGTCGAGAGCGGCGGCCCGCCGGCGACCCAGCCGACCCGCCGCGGATTCGGGTCCAAGCTGATCCGCATGGGTTTGATCGGAACGGGCGGGGTTGATGCACGTTATGATGATGTCGGCTTTTCCGCCATCATGCGTGCGCCGCTGATGGAACTCCAATCGGCATGATCAGGAAAGCGGAATGATTTGCCGAACATCGATACCAGCACCGACACGAACGCGGCAGACATGATACCGGTGCTGCTGGTGGTGGAGGACGAACCGCTGTTGCGAATGCTGGCGATGGATGTCGGCGAGGATGCGGGCTTCACCGTCGTCGCGGCGGCCAACGCCGACGACGCCGTCGCGATCCTCGAGGCACGGACGGACATCCGCGTCGTGTTCACCGATATCGACATGCCCGGATCGCTCGACGGCATCAGACTGGCCGCCTGCATCCGCGACCGATGGCCGCCCATCCACATCATCGTGACGTCCGGCCACCGCAAACCCGCGGACGGCGATCTGCCCGCGGGCAGCGTGTTCTTCGCCAAGCCGTACCGGCAGGACCGGGTGATCGAGGCGATGCGGCGGATGGCGGCTTAGGGATTTTGCGGCCGTCGTGCCGTGTGTTGCGACGGCGTGCGGTTCGCAGCGGGTGGCTGGCGTTGGTGGTGAAGCGACGGGCGGCTTTTCGGAACATGCCATTAGGAAGCCGACATTCCGCAATGGTCTTTTTGGAGCAGCAAGCTGTCCATCTCACGGTCTGCCGGCCGTTGTTGAAACTATTCGTTTGCAACGATTTGACCCGTAATCATCGAGTGTGCGCGATCAGTCTTTCTAATTCGACTAGTCCAGCGACAAGAATGTCCTGACCGTCGACTATCTTCACGTCTGGAAGGAATTGCCACCTCGGCCGGTCCTCCGTGTCATAAACCGGCTCGCCTGAGTATTGCGCTTGTATGCCGGTACGATCGAGACGGACTGGGAAGACTGCCGCACCGAGCCCCATCATCTTCGTACCCACGATCGTTGCGCGACCGATGTCGCGCATCCCCATCGGAAATCCTTCAGCCATGCTGCCGCTCCAGTGGCTGGTGAGTACGACGATCGGTTTGCCGTAGGTAAATGGCCCCTTCGGATCGACATACTCGGTCCAGGGCGCGCTCAACCCTGGTCCTTCGCGTCTGCGCATGAGGGCGTAGGGCATTCGTTCGGTGACGAAGCGGCCGATGATCGGCCGAGCCACTGCAGTGTCTCCGCCGCCATTCTCCCGAACGTCGATGATCAAGCCGGGTGCATCCCGAAGATCCTCCAGCGCCTTGTCGAAGGCACCGATGATCGCGCTGTCGCCAAAGCTCCGGATGACTATGTATCCCACCCCGCCAGCCAGCCTGCGGCTTTCAAGATCAGGCTGCTCGGGCCACTTCTTGACGGGCAAGTGGATTGATCGAGGCGCGGCCTGCTTCGATCGTACCGACAGCAGGCGAGCCTTGCCGCGATATCCTGCGACGGCGACATTGATAGTATAAGCGTCCGCTGCGGGATCCGGCCCCGTCAGGCATTTCGGCATCAAATCTCGAATGACCGTCTCGATCGGGTGCCCGTCGATCGCCACAATCCTGTCGCCGATCGCCAACCCGGCATCGGCTGCTGCGGAGCGGTCCTCGATCGCTGCTACGCGCACCTCATTGCCGAGCCTTTCGGCGAGTATATCGAATAACGGCCACCTTGGAGCGCCGTCCGGCGGATCGGACAGATGCGTATGTGCGTCGTACAGTTCCGCTAGAACCCGCCTGACCACATCGGTGAATGCGGCCTCGTTGTCGGCCGCCAATGCCATAGGACGGTAAAGCGACCGTACTCGATCCCAGTCGGTGCGCTTATCCTGGAGGAAGCAGTAGCGCTCTCCCAGTGTTCGCCAAAGCTCGTCAAAATCTTCGATGAATGCGACATCATGTGGAGGTTCGATTGCCCACCCGGCGGTCGTAACAAAAGCGAGGCCCGCGCCACAAACGGTACGGCGGGTTATAGCGAATTGCTTCATAGGGTTATGGATAGCAGTCCGTACCGATCATCAAGAAGCATTAATTGACTTGTGAAAGGGATCCCTTTTCACCCCCGGCGATAACCGCTATCGGGCCTCGCCGATCCAGCCTGCACCGCGACATTTGGGCGAAAGCAGCCTCATACCGTCAGCAAAGCGATCGGAAGAAATGGCGGCTCGCCGCAACGAGCAAATTGCCCTGATCGTCCGTCAGTTCGGCCGAATGCACATCGCGCGCCCTGGCCGCCGCGACGGCGGCGTCCAATCCTCCGTTTCGGTCGATCGATGATCGACGACGTTGGCTCATCACCGCGGCGACCGGCCCCGGTATCGGAGAGTCGCGCCAGTCGGGCGAGGATGATGTCGAGGTAAAATGCCATTTCCGCTTCTCCACGTCGAAGCGTGGATGCGCAAGCTGCGCGCTTCGAGCGGCCGATCAACGCGCCCGCCAGCGTCAGCAACACCGCGGACAAGCGGTACAGCGACGCCCTGAACCCATCTGCCGTGTCAGGAACCGAACCGCCCATTGCCATCGCGTCACGGCTTGCCTTCAATCCGACTGCGCCGCTTTCCGAAGTAGCCCTGGCATTGTCGAGCCTTGGACGAAGATCGAGAACGCCACGACCGCGAACGCGACGCTGATAAGCGCCGAATATTCGGGCAGGGTGCGCGGTGCAGCCAGCGCAAGGGCCAGCGCTAAGGCCCCGCGAAGGCCGCCCCAGAAGAGGATGTTGCGTGTCACGCCATCGACCGCGAACCGGGTCCGGGCGAACAGCGCGGTAATCGGATAGACCGCGACCGCGCGCCCGGCGAGCACAAGAACCACGCCGATCGTGGCGGGCCAAAGATACGCCCATATCGGCTGGGTTGCCTCGCGGCTGCCGATGAGTAGGAAGATGACCGAATTGGCGAGAAACGCCGCGAAGTCCCAGAAGCGCACCAGCGCCTCGTCGCCGCGTTCGCTCAACGACCGATCCCGCCCGACATTGCCGACCAGCATCCCCGCAGCGAGCGTCGCCAGCACGCCCGAAACGCCGAGCTGTTCGGCGATCAGGAATGATCCGTACGCGGCCAACACCGTGAGTGTCAGCTCGACGAGATGATCGTCCGCTCCCTTTACGAGTAGCAACAGACCACCCGCGACGACGATACCGCAACCGATGCCGCCGACGACGGTAACGACGAACGACAAGCCGATTGTACCGATGTCGGTCGATCCGCCTGCGATCGCTGCGGTGACGAGACCGAACAGCACTGCCGCCGCGCCATCGTTGAGCAGGCTTTCCGCCTCCATCGTGAACCGCAGTCGCGGTTCCGCATCCTGCTCCTTCATCATTGCGATCACCGACACCGGATCGGTCGCGGCGATCAGCGCGCCGAACAGCATCGCCGCCTGCCAGCCCCAGCCGATTACCCAGTGCATACCCCCGGCAACGACCGCCGCCGACAGCAGCGTGCCGCCGAACGCAAGGCTCAACACCAGCGGTGCGCATTCTCTGAACTGCCGCCATTTGAGGTGGAGCGACGCCTCGAAGATCAGCGGCGGAAGGAGCACGGTGAAAATCAGGTCCGGCGTCAGGACGATCCGGCTGTGATAACCGATCAGGGCAAGTGCGATCCCGGCGGCGACCAGCCCGATCGTGTAGGGCAATCCGACCCGGCGCGTTATGATCGCGACGACGCACGCGACGAACAGCAGCAGGCCGAGCGTAACGACATTGAAGTGCTGTGCCGTAGTTTCCACCGGGCCCCCTACGAAAGCGCGCCGAACCAGCGCGGGATTGCATAAGGCACGGACGACCACCGTGCCAGTTTCGCCGGGACGCAATAATGGCAGCTATCGCGTGGGTCCAAGCAGGATGCTTTAAATCAGCAATCGTTCCATGGGAGCCGAGATCGGAACATGAGTGAGCGGCCGGTTCCGGAAAGCGGCGAAATTGGTCTGGATGGCAGGGATTGGGCGATACCCGTCATTGGCCCACCCAGCGATTGCGACCGCGATAAATATGCAAGCGCCGGGTAGGTATCGGGGGCGTGGATTACGCCGCACTCACTCCCGTCAACCCGGCTCAAGCCGAGTGGACGAGAGGTAGGTCGCAGGTGCCTAGAACCCACAAGCGTCTAACCAAACCGGTACAAACTGCTTGACAGCGCGACGCTGTTTGGGTACATAACAGGAACGCTGAAGAATTGCGAGTCGAGGGGCCGGGGCGGCGACGCCTGTCGGCCCCTTTGCTGTGCGCCTTGGGGGAGGACGATAGGATGGAAGCCGACGACACGGTCCCGGTAAAGCCGAAGCGCCGGAGCAAGTCCCGGACCAAATGGACGCCGGCGAAGAAGGCGGCGTTCTTCGACCATCTGTCGATCGCCGGCAACATTTCCCAGGCCGCCGCGGCGGTCGGCATGGCCCCGTGTTCGGTGCATCGCATGCGCGCGCGCGACGCCGAATTCGCCGACGCATGGGAAGCCGCGATCGAGGCCGGATATGCGACGATCGAGATGCGGCTGATCGGACATGCCTTGGCCGGGTCGGGGCGAGGCGATCCGGTGGAAGCGCTCGGCGAGGCGGTAGCGATCGACGTCGATCAGGCGCTGCGATTGCTGAAGGAGCGCGACACCAGACGAACCGGCGCCCGGTTGCGGAGTGGCGCACGGCCGCGACGCGCGACGGCGGCCGAAACCGATGCGTTGATCCTTGCCAAGCTGGCGGTGATCGCGGCGCGGAAGACCGGGGCTTGAGCGGGGCACGGGGCGCGGTTCCGCCGTTCGAACGGATGCGGCTGCTGAACCCAGACGAGCAGTCGGAAATCGTGGCGTCCCTATCCGGGCCGCACAAGCGCGAACTGCTCACGCGTTGGGAAGGGTGGGCGCATCACGGGCAGCTGCCCCCGGAGGGCGACTGGCGGGTCTGGCTGATCCGTTCCGGTCGCGGGTTCGGGAAGACGCGCGCAGGCGCCGAATGGGTGAGCGCGGTGGCACGCGCCAACCCGAACGCGCGGATCGCGCTGGTCGGCGCGACGATCGCCGACGCACAGCGCGTCATGATCGAGGGGGCCAGCGGTTTGCGCTCGGTCGCCTGGGCGGAGGAGCAGGTGGTCTGGCGGATGGGGAAGGGCGAGTTCGTCTTTCCCTCCGGCGCGCGTGCGTTCGTCTATTCGGCCGAAGCGCCCGAGGCCTTGCGCGGGCCGGAGCATCATGCGGCATGGTGCGACGAGCTGGCGAAATGGCGCTGCGGCGACGTGGCATGGGACAACCTCATGATGGGGCTGCGGCTGGGCGAGGGGCGCGTGGTGGTGACGACGACGCCGCGGCCGGTGCCGCTGATGCGGCGGTTGCTGGCGATGCCGGGGCTGGTCGAGACGGTCGGGCGGACGATCGACAACCCGCATCTGCCGGTGTCGTTCGTGGCGGCGATGGCGGCGCAATATGGTGCGACCAGGCTCGGTCGGCAGGAACTGGGGGGCGAGATGATCGAGGATGTGGTCGGCGCGCTTTGGACGCGGGCGATGATCGAGGCGTGCCGGACCGGTTCGTCGCCCGATCCGGTGCGCGTGGTCGTGGGGGTCGATCCGCCCGCCGGGATCGGCGGCGACGCGTGCGGGATCGTCGCGGTCGGGCTGGATGCCGGTGGCACCGGCTATGTGCTGGAGGATGCGAGCGTCGTGGGTGCGTCGCCCGAAGGCTGGGCGCGCGCGGTCGCGGCCTGCGTCGAACGGCATGGCGCGGACCGGGTGATCGCCGAGGTCAACCAGGGGGGCGCGATGGTGACGAGCGTCCTGCGCGGGGCGGCGGCCGACCTGCCGATCAAGACGGTCCATGCGACGCGCGGCAAGGTGCTGCGCGCCGAGCCGGTGGCCGCCCTCTACGAGCGGGGGAAGGTGCGGCATGTCGGCGCGTTCCCCGCGCTGGAGGACGAGCTGTGCGGGCTGGTCGCCGGCGGTGGGTATGAAGGACCGGGGCGATCGCCGGACCGTGCGGATGCACTGGTATGGGCGGTGACCGCGCTGATGCTGGGGACGGGCGGGCCGGCGCGGGTGCGGGGGCTGGGGTAGCATCATTTCCGCCATGCCGGGCTCGTCCCGGCATCCAGAGCCACAAGCGACCGTGTTCGTGATGCCGGATGCCGGGACAAGCCCGGCATGACGACGTTTCGCGGCGGTGACGGATGTCGATCCCTCGCCCACGTTCAAAGGAAAACCACATGAAACTCTTCGGGTGGAAGGCCCCGCGCGACGGCGCGCGGCCGGCATTGTCGCGTGCGGGCGTCACCGCGTTTTCGGGCGACTGGCCGCAAGGGTATGAGGCGCAGGTGCGCAGCGGCTACCGCGACAACGCGGTCGGGCAGCGTGCGGTGCGGCTGATGGCGGAAAGCGTGGGCGACGCACCCCTGACCGCTTCGGACCCGGCGCTCGTCGCGCTGGTCACCATGCGGTCGGGCGGTCAGACCCTGCTCGGCGATGTCGCGGCGCAATTGCTGTTGCACGGCAACGCCTATGTCCAGCTGCTGCGCGATGCGGATGGCAGGATCGCCGAACTCTATGCGCTTCGGCCCGAGCGGGTGACCGTCGAACCCGATGCGGGCGGCTGGCCCGCGGCCTATGCCTACCGGGTCGGCGGCAACGTCACGCGGCTGTCCGCGGACCCGGTGCGGCCGCAGGTGGTGCATATCAAGGCGTATAACCCGCTCGACGACCATTACGGGCTTGGCTGCCTGGGCGCGGCGTCGGGCGCGGTCGCGGTGCACAATGCGGCCGCGCGCTGGAACAAGGCGCTGCTCGACAATGCCGCGCGGCCGTCCGGCGCGCTGGTGCACGAGGCGGCGGACGGATCGGTGCTGTCGCGCGACCAGTTCGACCGGCTGCGCCGCGAGATGGAGGAGGGGTTTTCCGGCGCGGCGAATGCCGGCCGGCCGATGCTGCTGGAGGGTGGCTTGCGCTGGCAGGCGATCAGCCTGACGCCCGCCGAGCTGGACTTCGTCGGCACCAGGGCGGCGGCGGCGCGCGAGATCGCGTTGGCCTTTGGGGTGCCGCCGATGATGCTCGGGCTGCCCGGCGACAGCACCTACGCCAATTACCGCGAGGCGAACCGCGCGTTCTTCCGGCTGTCGGTTCTGCCGATGGCGGGGACCATCCTCGACGCGCTGGCGCAGGGGCTGCGGGGGTGGTTCCCCGACGCCGCGCTGTCGGTCGATCTCGACCGGGTCGCGGCGATCGCCGAGGACCGCGCCAGCCTGTGGGACATGGTCGGCAAGGCGGATTTCCTCACCGAAGAAGAGAAGCGCGCGAAGGTCGGGCTGTCGTGACCGCCCCCCTTTTTACAGGGCATGTGCTGGCGCAGCTGATGAAGCAGGGGGCGGAGCGCGGCGCTGACCTGGTGACGCTGCGCGCCATCGCGGAGGAAGCGGGCGAGCTTGGCGCGACGCGAGCGCTGACCCGGCTCGGCCTCGCCGACGAGCGGGCGGAACGCGACGTCGCGGAACTTCGCGAGCTGCTGGGGGCGTGGCGCGATGCGAAGCGGTCGGCGTGGAAGGCGATCATTGGCTGGGCGTGCGCGGCGGTGCTCGCCGCGCTGGCGCTGAAGCTGGGGTTCGGGGCGCTGGTCAAGTGAGCGGGCGTCAAGTGAGCGGGCGGTTCACCGGGTACGCCGCCTTGTTCGACCGGGTCGACCGGGCGGGCGACGTGATCCGTGCCGGGGCCTTCGGCGAACCGCGGACGGTGCCTTTGCTGTGGCAGCATCGCGGCGAACCCGTCGGCCGCGCTTCGGTGCACGAGGATAGGCGAGGATTGGCGGTCGACGGGATCATCGACGATCCGGCGCTGGCCGCAGCGGTGCGCGGCGGCGCGGTCGCAGGATTGTCGGTCGGTTACCGCCCGCGCGCGGTCCGCCAGGGCGCGAACCGCGAACTGACCGCGGTCGATCTGGTCGAGGTCAGCCTGGTTGCGATCCCGATGCAGTCGCTGGCGCGGGTCGCGCAGTTTTTCACCTGAGGAGAAAGTCATGGAAACGGAAAACGAGATGACGGGCGGCGCGGTCGTGCGGCCGGTGCTGGAAGGCGCGCGCCAGGATTCGGCAAGGGCGCATGGGGCGGCGTTCGAGGGCTTCGTGCGGAACGGCGCGACGATGGAGATGAAGGCGTTCACCGGCGTGACCGGGGACTCGGGCGGCTTCGCGGTGCCGACCGAGATCGATGCGGTGATCGACCGCACGCTCGCCTCGATCTCGCCGATCCGCGGGATCGCGAACGTCGTGAAGGTCGGCTCGGCGGGGTATCGCAAGCTGGTGACGACGGGCGGTACGCCATCGGGCTGGGCGGCGGAAACCGATGCGCCGGGGCAGACCGCGACCCCGGTCTTCGCCGAGATCGCGCCGCCGATGGGCGAACTCTATGCCAATCCCGCGGCGAGCCAGACGATGCTCGACGATGCGGCGTTCGATGTCGAGGCGTGGCTGGCCGACGAGATCGCGACCGAATTCGCGCGGGCGGAAGGGGCGGCGTTCGTCGCCGGTTCCGGGGTCAATCGCCCGCGCGGGTTCCTGCAATCGCCGGTCGCCGCCGCGCTGGACGGGGCGCGGGCGTTCGGTACGCTGCAATATCTGGCGACGGGGACCACGGGCGATTTCGGCGATCATCCCGACGAGCGGCTGATCGACCTGGTCCAGAGCCTGCGTTCGCCCTACCGCCAGGGCGCGAGCTTCGTGATGAACGCCGGCACGCTGGCGCGGATCCGCAAGCTGAAGACCGCGAACGGGGCGTTCCTCTGGGCACCGAGCCTGGATGCGAGCACGCCGGCAACGTTGCTAGGCTATCCCGTCGTCGAGGCCGCGGACATGCCCGATATCGAGGCGAACAGCGTCTCGGTCGCGTTCGGCAATTTCCGTGCGGGCTATCTGATCGCCGAACGGACCGAAACGCAGATCCTGCGCGATCCCTATTCGAACAAGCCGTACGTCAATTTCTACGCGACCAAGCGCGTCGGCGGCTGCGTGTCGAATTCGGAGGCGATCAAGCTGCTGAAGTTCGCGGCTTCGTAACCGACGCGCGGACGGGGCGGCCGTTTGTCGGCCGCCCCGCCATCTCGAACCATCGGGGAGAACATCATGACCGCATCGGCAATCCCGGCGGCCGTGATCGCGGATGCGGTCGCGGCGGCGGGAGCATATCTGCGCCTGACGCAAGGGGAGGCGGACGACGTGCTGACGCGCGCGACCGCCACCGCGCTTGCGCTCGGCGAGGCGTATCTGGGCACCGCAATCGTGACGCGGGGATTCGGGGATGTCATCCGTCCCGGCCCGGACTGGCGGTTGCTGGACGCAAAACCGGTGCAGGCGGTCACCGGCGTCACGGCGCTGCCGGCGGGCGCGGCACCCCATGTGCTGCCGGTCGATGCCTATGCAATCGACATCGACGGTGATGGCGACGGATGGATCCGGTTTCCCGTCACGATCGGCGTGGAGCGAGTGGCGGTCGCCTATGTCGCCGGGCTGGCGACGACATGGGCGGACGTGCCGGCAGCGGTAGCGCAAGGCGTCGCCGCACTCGCCGCGCATCTGTTCGAGGCGCGGGCGAGCGATGCGCAACCGCCAGCCGCGGTAGCGGCATTGTGGCGGCCGTTCCGGCGGATGGGGATCGGCGCGGCGGTGATGCGATGAGCGGCGTGCGTACGCTGTTGCAGGCGGCGATCGCCGCGCGGCTGTCCGCCACCCTGACCGGCGTCCGCGTGCTCGACGCACCGCCGGGACGGATCGGCGGCCCGTTCGCGGTGGTCGACGAGCCGGTGCTGACCGACTGGAGCACCAAGACCTGGGCGGGGCGCGAGGGGCGACTGATCGTGCTGCTGTATGATGGCGGCGAGCGGCCGGTGCGGCTTCGCGGTGTGTGCGACGCGGTGGAGGCGGCGCTCGCCGACCCGCCGCCGCTCGCCGAGGGCTGGCGGATCGTGCGGCTGAGCTTCGTGCGCAGCCGAATGGCCTGCATCGCGACCGACCGGTGGACCGGCACGGTGGAGTTCCAGGTGCGGGTGGTGCGGGAGGATTCTTAAGAGAGCCGACCATTCCAAGCGTCACCCCGGCCTGGCGCCGGGGTCCATGGTGCCGCGCACGATGCGTTTCGAGTCTCAAGCACCTCGCTCTGCTGCACGATGGACCCCGGCCCGAGGCCGGGGTGACGGAAGTGTTTTCCTTACCAATTCAAACACCTAAACAACGGAGAAACATCATGAGTGTCGAACGGGGAAGTGCGTTCCTGCTTAAGGTCGGCGACGGCGATACGCCGCCTGCTTTCGCGACGGTCGCGGGGCTGCGCACCACGCAGTTGACGGTGAACGGCGAGACCGTGGTCGTGACCAGCAAGGATTCGGGCGGCTGGCGCGACCTGCTGTCGGGCGCGGGGGTGCGCAGCGTGACGGTAGCGGGGGCGGGGGTCTTCACCGGCTCCGTCGCGGAGGTCCGGATCAAGGGCAATGCGCTGTCGGGGACGATCGACGATTACCGGCTGAGCTTCGAAAGCGGCGAGACGATGACCGGGCGGTTCCTGGTGTCGCGGCTGGATTATGCCGGCGATTTCAACGGCGAACGGTCCTACACCATGAGCCTGGAAAGCTCCGGCCCGGTGGTGGCGGCATGAGCGCGGCGACCGATGCGGTAGCCGCCGCGATCCCCGCCGGCCCGGCGACCGTCAATGCGGCAAGGGGCGAAGCGAGCGTGCGGATCGGCGGGGTCGATATCGCGCTCCGTCCGACCTTCCAGGCGCTGGTCGCCGCGGAGGGCGAGCTTGGGCCGTTGTTCGGGCTGGTCGAACGCGCGGCGGACGGCGGGGTCGCGCTGGCCGAGATCGTCGGGCTGTTCTGGCATTGCCTTCGCGTCCCGCCCGAGGGGCTGACGCGTGCGGCCTTCGCCGAGGCGATCGTCGAGGCGGGATTGTCCGCGGCGATGCCGGTGCTCCGGACATTGCTCGGCCAGATCGTGGCCGGGCGATGAACGCGGCGCGCTTCGCCGCGGTAGCGGTGCGGCTGGCCGGGCTTGCCGGGCTTCGGCTCGGCTGGTCGCCCGATGCGTTCTGGCGGGCGACGCCGGCCGACCTGGCGGCGGTGGTTGCGGCGTTGCAGCCGGCGACCGGCGAAGCGACGCCGCCCGATCCCGCGACGATCGCCAGGCTGAAGGAGGTGCATCCCGATGGATGACGTGCAGGACATGGTCGTCGGCGTCCGCGCCGACACCGCCGGCTTCGCGCGCGATGTCGCGGCGATGCGCGCGCAGCTGGAAGGACCACTGACGGCGGGGGCGGACAAGGCGAGCCGCGCGATCGGGGCCAATCTGCTGCGCGCGGTGCAGACCGGCAAGCTCGGTTTCGCAGATCTGGAGAAGACGGCACTGTCCGCGCTGGATTCGATCGCGTCGAGCGCACTGAAGAGCGGGCTGGCCGCGATCGTCGGCACCGGATCCGGGTCGGGCGGATCGGCGGGCGGGTTGCTGTCGGGGCTATCGGGTCTGGTCGGCGGGCAACCGGGGCGCGCGACGGGCGGCCCGGTATCGCCGGGTCGGGCCTATATGGTCGGCGAGCGCGGGCCCGAACTGTTCGTGCCGACCGCGGCTGGGCAAGTGAATGCCGGTGGTGGTGGTGGTGGTGCGCGTTCCGTCAACGTCTCGATCGCGGTCAATGCGCGCGCGGGGGAAGCACCGGCGGCGCTGCAGCAGTCGAGCCGGCAGGTCGCGCGGGCGGTGAAGGCGGCGTTGGGGAATTAATCCCTCTCCCAGAGGGGGAGGGAATTAGGAGAAATCTCATGCCCCATTGGCTTTGCCCTACCCGGACGGTGCAGCATGCTGGCGTCGTTACCCGGTTCGATCCGCGGTTCTGGACGGTCAATTTCCCGCGGCCGATGATGGCGGCGGTCACGACGACCGCACCCGACGCGCTTCGCATCGACACCGTCTTCTATCGCAAGGGCGACCTTGCCGGGCTGATCTGGGACGCCGCGGACACGATCGACCATGTGCTGTTGCGGTACGAGACGGACCGCGATTTCCGGGACTGCCGGCTGGCGTTCCGCTGGCGATCGTCGGGGGTAATGCCGCTCGATGCGGTCAACGGGCCGACGCTGACGATCGAGGGGCGCGATGCGGGCGGCGCGGCGCGCGCCTGGTATGTCCGGTTGTGGAATTACGCGGCCGGTACGCCCGAGGATGCCGCGATATCGATCGACTTCGCCGCGCTGGACGGCGGGTTCCTCTTGCCCGGCGAGGCGGACCCGGTGTGGGCCGGGGATATCGACCGGATGTTCGTGTCGCTGGTGCCGCCGGGCTATGACGGCAGCGATACGCCGTTCCCCACCGCGATAGAGGGGTGGATCGAACTGACCGCCATGACCTGCGACGGTCCGGGATCGGTGCTGGCGGTCGGCGACGTCGTGGTGCCGGCGCACGGCTTGCAGATCGCAAGCGGCTATGACGACAGCTACAATGTCACGCCGGCGCGATTGCTGCGCAACATGCTGCAGCTCGGATACCGGGGCGACATCGTCCATTATGTCGGGATGAGCCATTATTTCCGGCTCGATGCGCTCTATGGCGGCTATTATCCGGGGCTGACCGGCGGCACGCTGAACGCTGCGTGCGTGGCTTGGCACCGTGATTTCGCGGCCCGCGCGAAGGCGTCGGGAACTGGAATCATCTGGTCTCTGAGCTACGAAATCCTCGACGCGCATTGCTGGAACGACTGGAAGCAGCGCGCCGCGGACGGCTCGCCGGCGCAGACCGGCTGGGTGCCGCCATCGACCCTGTTGTCGCCCGCGCATGACGGCGCGATGTATTATCTGCGCGTCGTGGCGCAGGCGTTCATGGGTATCGCCGTCGCGGCGGGACTGCCGCCGAAATTCCAGATCGGCGAGCCGTGGTGGTGGGTCATGCCCGACGGGCGGCCGTGCCTGTACGACGCGAACGCCGTCGCGGCGTTCGCGCCGGTGCCGATCGCAACGGTGAAGGGCGCTATGACAACGGACCAGCGTGCGACGCTGGACCGCGCGGGGGCGTGCCTCGCCGCCTCGACGCATCTGCTGGCCAATGCGGCGAGGGACGCGGCTGCGGGATGCGTGGTGCATCTGCTGAGCTATCTGCCGAGCGTGCTCGATCCAGCCGCGCCCGAAATCCGGCGCGCGAATTTGCCGGTGGGTTGGGCCAGTCCGGCGTTCGATATCCTCCAGATCGAGGATTACGACTGGGCAGCGGCGGGCGACACCGCCGCGACCGCCGCCGGGATCGCGACCGCGCAGGCGCGGCTCGGCTATCCGCCCGCGCGGCAGCATTATCTGTCGGGTTTCGTGCTTCGTCCCGAACAGGCGGCGGAATGGACGCAGATCGATGCCGCGGCGGAGACGGCGCGGGCGCGCGGTATCGGGGCGACGTTCCTGTGGGCGCTGCCGCAGGTGATGCGCGACGGCTTTATCCATTTCGACACCCCGGAGGATGAGATGCAGGCGTATGACGATGTCGTGTTCCCGCTGGCGCTTGGCCGCGAGGCGGAAGTGGCCCCCGAATTCTCGACCGCGATCGTGACGAGCGCGAGCGGGGCGGAGGCGCGCAGCGCGGCCTGGGCAGCGGCGCGGACCTCGTATGATGTCGGCCCCGGTATCCGGTCGGAGGCGGATGTCGCCGCGCTGCTGGCGTTCTTCCGCGCGCGGCTCGGCCCGGCGCGCGCGTTCCGGTTGCGCGATCCGTTCGACGCGCAGGGGCTGGGCGAGGTGCTCGGGACCGGCGACGGCGCGAACCGGGCGTTTGCGCTGGTGCGGCGATACGGCGACGCGGTCCGCCCGATCACCCGACCGGTTCCGGGGAGCGTGACGGTGGCGCTGGACGGGGCGCCGACGCAAGGGTTCGCGTTGCAGGCGGGCGGGCAAATCGTGCTCGACATCGCGCCGGCGGTGGGTGTGGTCGTGAGGGCAAGCTTCACCTTCGACGTGCCGGTGCGCTTCGCCGAGGACAGGTTGAGCGTCAGCCGGTCGACCTTCCTGGCCGGCGCCGCAACCAGCGTGCCGTTGATCGAAGTGCACGAATCATGACCGACACGCTGGCGACGATCGCGTTCTGCTGGCGGATCGAGCGGCGCGACGGGGTGGCGATCGGGCTGACCGGCCACGACCGCGATATCGTGCTGGACGGCCTGATCCACCGCGCCGCGCCCGGCATGACACCGTCGGCGATCGTCCGGTCGGACGGGCTGGATGCCGACACGATGGCGGTCGAGGGCGCGTTCACGTCGGATGCGATCGGCGAGGACGATCTGATCGCCGGTCGCTGGGACGGCGCGCGGGTGGCACTGTCCGCCGTCGACTGGAGCGACGGCACGCTGATCGCGGCGCTCGGCGAGGGAACGATCGGTGCGGTCGAGACGAAGGACGGCGCGTTCACCGCGGAACTGGCGGGGGCGACGGCGGCGCTCGACCGGCCGGTGGCGGAGGAGACGTCCGCCGAATGCCGTGCCTCGCTCGGCGATGCGCGGTGCCGGGTGGCGATGGCGGGGCGGCGGCGGTTCGCGCGGGTGGTTTGCGTGGCGGGACAGGTGCTGACGCTGGACTCGGTCGAGCCGGTGGCGGGCGCGTACGGGCAGGGTCTGTTGCGCTGGTTCGGCGGGGCGAATGCCGGGCTGGAGGATGCGATCGCGGTGTCCGACGGCGCGACCGTGACGTTGCGCTTGCCGCCACGCTTTGCGGCGGCGGCGGGGGTGCTCGTCGAAGTGATCGAGGGATGCGACAAGAGTCTCGCGACCTGTGACGCACGCTTCGCCAACGTCGCCAATTTCCGCGGGGAGCCGTATCTGCCCGGCGTCGATCTGTTGACGCGATATCCGGGCGGATGAGCGGCGCGGCGGGCGCGGCGGCGGCGCTGGCGGCGGTGGGCGCGCGGTTCCGGCTGCACGGGCGCGATCCCGCGAGCGGTCTGGATTGCGTCGGGGTCGCCGCGCTCGCCGTGCGGGCGGGCGGATTTCGCGGATCGGTACCGAGCGGATACGCGATTCGCGGCGGCGATCCCGCCGCCCTCGCCGCGCGGTTCGACACGGTGTTGGCGGCGGCGGACGGGGCGCGTCCGGGCGATATCGTGCTGATGCGAAGCGGACCCGCACAGCTGCATCTGGGGGTGATCGTCGCCGGCGGCATGGTCCATGCGGACGCCGGACTCCGCCGGGTGGTGCTTCGGCCGGGACCGCCCGCCTGGCCGGTCATCGGCGCATGGCGATTGGGGGAGGATTGACATGGCGACGTTGCTACTCACCGCAGTCGGCGGCGCGATCGCCGGGCCGTTCGGCGCGGCGATCGGTGCGCTGGCGGGACAATATGCGGACAACGCGCTGATCTTCCGCCAGCCGTCGCGGCAGGGGCCGCGGCTGACCGAACTGGCGTTGCAGACATCGTCCTACGGCACGCAGATCCCCAAGCTGTTCGGGACGATGCGGGTCGCCGGCACCGTCATCTGGTCCACCGACCTGATCGAAAGCAGCGCCACCAGCCATGCCAAGGGGCAGCCGAGCGTCACGACCTACAGCTATTCGGCGTCGTTCGCGGTGCTGCTGTCGGCGCGGCCGATCCTGTCGGTCGGGCGGATCTGGGCGGATGGCAATCTGCTGCGCGGGGCCGCGGGCGATTTCAAGGTCGCGACGGGGTTCCGCCTGCATCCGGGCGGCGAGGACCAGGCGGCGGACCCGCTGATCGCGTCGGCGGAGGACGGCCTGACTCCGGCTTACAGAGGTTATGCCTATGCGGTGTTCGAGGGGTTGGCGCTCGGCGATTACGGCAACCGCATTCCGTCGCTGACGTTCGAGATCGTGGCGGACGCAGTACCCGTTGGTACCGGGACGATCGCCGCCGCCATCGCGCCGGAGATCGTGGGCGGGGCGGGGCTGCCGTTGGTCGGTTTCGCGGCGTCGGGCGGCAGCGTCCGCGCGGTGCTGGAGACGCTCGGCACCGCGGGCGGCGCATGGTTCGCCGCCGATGGCGCGCGGCTGACGATGCGCGACGCGGCCGCCGATCCGGTCCCCGTCGCCGATGCGGGCTATGCCGCGACCGCGAGGGGAGAACGGCGCGCGCGGCAGGTCGCCGCGATCGAGACGGTGCCGCGGACCGTGACCCTGTCGCATTACGACCCCGCGCGCGATTACCAGACCGGGGTACAGCGCGCGGCGCGGCCCGGGGCGGGCGCGCGCGACGACCGGGTCGAGATGCCTGCGGTGCTGGCCGCGGCGGACGCGAAGGCGATGGCGACGGCGATCCTGGCGCGGGCGGAGACGGCGCGTACGAAGCGTACCGTCACCGCCCGGCACGATGCGATGGTCCTCGGCCCCGGCGATCCGGTGACGATCGCCGGCGAGGACGGCATCTGGCGGATCGCGACCTCCACGGTCGAGGCGATGGTGACGAAGCTGGACCTGGTGCCGGTCGCTATCGCCCCGCGTTCGTCGGCCGCGTCGAGCGGGCGGGCAAGCGCCGCCGCCGACAGGATGGTCGGCCGGACGACGCTGGCGGTGTTCGAGACGCCGGCGCTCGACGATGCGATCCTGACGCAACCGCGGATCAGCATCGCTGCAGCAGGGGCCGGGACCGGCTGGCGGGGCGCGCCGATCGCCTACAGCATCGATGACGGGACCAGCTGGATCGACGCCGGATCGACCGCGGCCCCGGCGATCATCGGGACGCTGGAAACCGTACCCGCTGCCGCGCCGGCGACGCTGTTCGATCGTTGGGGCAGCCTGATCGTCCGGCTGGCCAGCGACGGCGCGGTGTTGGCGGATGCGGACGGTCCGGCCCTCGATCGTGGGGCCAATCTGGCGCTGGCGGGCGTGGAACTGCTTCAGTTCGGCACGGCCGAGCCGCTGGGCGACGATCGCTGGCGACTGTCGCGGCTGTCGCGCGGTCGGCGGGGCACCGAGGCGGCGATCGGTACGCAGGTCGTGGGCGATCCGTTCGTCCTGCTGACCGCGAGCGGCATTCGGACGATCGACCTGCCGCTCGCCCGGATCGGCGGCGCGGTGCGGGTGATGGCGACCGGGGTCGGGGACGGCGACGGCGTCGTCGCGACGACGATCCTGACCGGCCGATCGATCCTGCCGCCCGCCCCGGTCCATCTGACCACGACGATCGGCGCGGATGGCACCACGACGATCGCCTGGGTCCGGCGGAGTCGCGCCGGCTGGCGTTGGATCGATGGCGTCGACGCTCCGGTCGGGGAGGAAGCCGAGGCGTATCGGTCGACGCTGACCGATGCCGCCGGTGCGGTCCGCACGATCGATACCGACCGGTCGATGATCGTCGTCGCGGCGGCGGATATCGGGCCACGGCCCGTTCGCGTGACGGTCTGCCAGCGCGGCGATTTCGGCGCATCGGACGCCGCGACCATCGTCCTGGCATGACACGCTCGCCGTCGCATCGTTGCATCGTCGTCGAATGATAAGGAGCCCATGCATGACCGACCAGACCGCGCGTTTCGCGCTGCCGTTGATCGATCCCGGTCAATCGCAAAAGGAAATGACCCATAACGAGTCACTTGCCCTCATGGATGCTGCGCTGCAGCCAAGCGTTCGTGCGGTTGGGACGGCCATCCCGCCGGCCGCGCCCGCGGCGGGTGACCAGTGGATCGTCGGCCCGTCGCCATCGGGCGATTGGGCCGGTCAGGGTAACGCGATCGCGGCGTGGACGAGCGGCGGCTGGCGCTTCGTTGCCGCCGTCGAGGGGATGCTTGCCTGGAGCGTCGCCGACGCGTTGCCCGTACGCTTTTCCCGCGGCAACTGGGTGGTTGGCGACGTTGCCGCGGCACGCGTGATGGTCGCCGGACTTCCCGTGATCGGCGCGCGGCGTGCCGCCATCGCCGGGCCGTCCGGCGGCTCCGTCATCGACAACGAGGCACGCGACGCGATCGCCGCGATCCTCGCTGCAATGGCCGGACATGGCCTGATCGCCGCATCCTAGAAAAAGGTGAGGCCTTTAAGCAACACTCCGCCTTTTGTTCGCTTGCGCGGCAACCATGGGTCGGATAGTGAGTTTGCGCTGTCCGTAGTGACACTCATGGAAAGGGGAATATTATGCGGAAGCTTGCCGTAATTCTGGCACTGGCCTCCACCGCACTCGCTTCGCCCGCCTTCGCCCGCGACAAGTCGTGGTACGTCGGTGTCGAAGGTGGTGCGATGATCGTCGAAGACATCCATTATGACATCGGCGCGCTGAAGAGCGCGGCCAAGACCGATCATAACTATGGATATGACGTCGACGGTACGGTCGGTTATGATTTCGGCGCGTTCCGCGTCGAGACCGAGGTCGGGTATCGCTCGGCCACGATCGATGCCTACACGAACACGACGACGACCCCGGCCTTCACCACCGCGGGCGCTCGCTTCAACGCACCGGCCGGCTACTACCCCAATGCTGGTGGCAAGACCTCGGCGCTCAGCTTCATGCTGAACGGCCTGCTGGACTTCGGTCCGGATGATGGCATCCAGGGCTTCGTCGGCGGCGGCGTCGGTGTCGCTCGCGTTAAGGAAACACTCGGCCTCAGCCGTTCGGGTAACTTCCTGAACGACTCGGACACGCGTTTCGCCTATCAGGGTCTGGCCGGTGTCCGCGCTCCGCTGACCAGCCATATCGACGCGACGCTGAAGTATCGCTTCTTCGACGTCGACAACGTCCGCCTGGTCGATGTCGCCAACAACACCGAGAAGTTCCGTTATCGTTCGCACAGCATCCTGGGCGGCGTGACGTACAACTTCGGCGAGCCCGCGGCCCCGCCGCCCCCGCCGCCGCCGCCACCTCCGCCCCCGCCACCTCCTCCGCCCCCGCCGCCGCCCCCGCCGCCGGTGTGTTCGCCTGGGCCGTTCATCGTGTTCTTCGAATGGAACAAGTCGGACATCACGCCGGAGGCCGGGTCGATCCTCGACAACGCCGTCACCCAGTATCAGAGCTGCGGTACCGCGCAGGTCATGCTGGCCGGCTTCACCGACACGTCGGGTACGCCGAAGTACAATATCGGCCTCTCGCAGCGTCGCGCGAATGCGGTGAAGGCGTATCTGACGTCGCATGCGATCCCCGAAGGTGTCGTGACGACTCAGGCTTACGGCGAAGACCCCGCCCATCTGCGCGTTCAGACGGCGGACGGTGTGCGCGAGGTCCAGAACCGTCGCGTGGAAGTCACCTACGGACCGGGTTCGGGCAACTAGCCTTACCTGTCCGTCGGATGCGACAAGGGGAGGTCGGCGAAAGCCGGCCTCCCTTTTCGTTTGTGCGTGTACTGCTATGGGAGCGCGAAGAACAAATCGGAGAGAGCATGACCCCGGATTTCGACTTCGCGCTCGGCGAGGATGCGGAGATGATCCGCGATACGACGCGGCGCTTCGCCGCGGATCGGATCGCGCCGCTCGCGGTTCGGATCGACTCGGAAGACTGGTTCCCGCGCGATCTGTGGCCCGAAATGGGCGCGCTCGGCCTGCACGGTATCACCGTGGGTGAGGCGGACGGCGGGCTTGGCCTGGGCTATCTCGAGCATGTGCTCGCTGTGGAGGAGGTCAGCCGCGCGTCGGCTTCGGTGGGCCTCAGCTACGGCGCGCATTCCAATCTTTGCGTCAACCAGATCAGCCGCTGGGGCAGCCCCCAGCAGAAGGCGAAGTATCTGCCGAAACTGATATCGGGCGAGCATGTCGGCAGCCTCGCCATGTCGGAAGCCGGGGCCGGGTCGGACGTGGTGTCGATGAAGCTGCGCGCGGATGCCGCGGATGGCGGGTTCCGGCTGAACGGGACCAAATTCTGGATCACCAACGCAACCTATGCGCACACGCTGGTCGTCTATGCCAAGACGGGCGAGGGCAGCCGCGGCATCACGGCGTTCCTGATCGGGCGCGACATGCCCGGTTTTGCGATAGGACAGAAGATCGACAAGGTCGGGATGCGCGGGTCACCGACCGCGGAGCTGGTGTTCGACGATTGCTTCGTGCCGGCGGCGAACGTCATGGGCGCGTTGCACGGCGGTGTCGGCGTGCTGATGAGCGGGCTCGATTACGAGCGCGCGGTGCTGGCGGGAATCCAGCTGGGCATCATGCAGGCGTGCCTCGACGTCGTCATTCCCTATGTCCGCGAACGGACTCAGTTCGGTCAGCCGATCGGGTCGTTCCAGCTCATGCAGGCGAAGATCGCGGACATGTACGTCGCGTTGAATTCCGCGCGCGCCTATGTCTATGCGGTCGCGCGGAGTTGCGACGCGGGCAAGACGACGCGGTTCGATGCGGCGGGTGCGATCCTGCTGGCGAGCGAGAACGCGGTGCGGGTGGCTAACGAGGCGGTGCAGGCGCTGGGCGGAGCCGGTTACACGAAGGACTGGCCGGTGGAACGGTATATGCGCGATGCCAAGCTGCTCGATATCGGCGCCGGGACGAACGAGATCCGCCGGATGCTGATCGGCCGCGAACTGATCGGCGCGCCCGAACGCGTGGTGCAGTGATGATTCTCGCGATGCTGCTCGCGCAGATCACGCCCGTTCAGCCGATCGTGAAGGGCACCGGCCTGCCGCCCGCAACGACCGAGCAGACGGCGGTCATGGTCCCGATCGACGCGCTGTTCGCCGGGCTTGCGGCCCGGGACGCACAGGCAATCCTCGCGCAGGTCAGCCCTGACGGTGGCGCGACCGTGGCGCAGGAGAAGCCCGATGGGTCGCGCAGCGTCCACCATCTAAGCTGGACGCAATTTGCCGCGGGGATCAAACCCGGTCCGGAGCGCTATCAGGAACGGCTGGCAGACCCCGCGATCGAGATCGACGGCGATATCGCGGTGCTGTGGAGTCCCTATGTGTTCCTGATCGACGGCAAGGTCCATCACTGCGGCGTCGATCATTTCGATCTGGTCCGGACAGGCGGTGTTTGGAAGATTCAGAACATTACCTGGTCGCAGCGCATCACAGGGTGTGACGGCTAAGAGCGGGGTCATCGACGGCCGCGTCTACCCTCCGGCCGCCGCCAACCCCCGGTCCTTCAGCATCGGTTCGATCTCCGGGTCCTTGCCGTAGAACGACCGGAATATCGTGTCGTAATCCTGGCTATGCCCTCGCGACAGGACGAGGTCCCGGAACCGGTCGCCGTTCGCGCGGGTCAGCCCGCCATGCGCCTCGAACCACGCAAAGGCGTCGTTCTCCAGCATCTGCGTCCACAGATAGCCGTAATAGCCCGCCGCGTAGCCGCCCGACCAGATGTGCTGGAAATAGCTCGACCGGTAGCGCGGCGGGACATGCGCGACGTCGAGTCCGGTCTTCGCCAGCGCCGCGGTCTCGAACGCATCGACATCCCGCTTCGGTGCGCTGGCTGGCAAAGCGTGCCATTGCATGTCCAGTTCCGCCGCTGCGATCAATTCGCCCAGCGCATAGCCCTGGTTGAATTTCTGCGCCTTCCGGATCTTGTCGACCAGCGCCTGCGGCATCGGCGCGCCGGTCTTGTAATGGACCGCGTAATTCGCCAGCACCTTCGGATCGAGCGCCCAATGTTCATTGAACTGCGACGGGAATTCGACGAAATCGCGCGCCGATGCACCAAGCGACGGATAGGCGATCTGCGAGAAGAAGCCGTGCAGCGCATGGCCGAATTCATGGAA
The DNA here is from genome assembly GCF_964244235.1 of uncultured Sphingomonas sp. GTDB lineage: Bacteria > Pseudomonadota > Alphaproteobacteria > Sphingomonadales > Sphingomonadaceae > Sphingomonas. The sequence continues at coordinate 39,102 of NZ_CAXTII010000004.1, read as the reverse complement.
CATCGTCGTCACGTCGTCGAAGCTGATGAGCGCGGGCTGGCCGGGCGCGGGCTTCGGCAGATTGGCGACGTTGTAGATGACGGGCGACGTGCCGAGCAGCGCGGACTGGCCGAGGAAGCTGCTGTTCCAGGCACCGCCCTGCTTGTTGTCGCGCTTGAAATAATCGCAATACCACAAGGCCAGATGCTTGCCGTCACGGTCGAACACTTCGAATACGCGTACGTCCGGGTTGTAGACAGGGATGTCGTGGCGTTCCTTGAAGCTGATGCCGTAAAGCTGGCTGGCGGCGAAGAAGACGCCCTTTTGCAGCACGGTGTTCAGTTCGAAATATGGTTTTACTTCTGCGGGATCGAGGTCGAAGCGCGCCTTGCGGACCTGTTCGGCATACAGGTCCCAGTCCGATGGCCTTACCGCGAAGCCGCCGCCCTGCGCCTTGATCAGCGCGTCGATCTCCCCCGCCTCGCGCCGTTCCTCCGCCGCGGTGGCGGGGATCAGTTTCGCCATGAAAGCCTCTGCGGTTCCGGGGGTCTTCGCCATCTGATCGACCAGGACATAGTCGGCCCAGCTCGGGAAGCCGAGCAGCGCCGCCTTTTTCGCGCGAAGCTGCGCGATCGATGCGGCGATGTCGCGGGTGTCGTTGGCATCGCCCTTTTCGCTTCGCGTCCAGCTCGCGTCGAACAGTTTCGCGCGCGTCGCCCGGTCGGTCATCGACTGCAGCGCGGGCTGCTGCGTCGTGTTCTGAAGCGGTACGACCCATTTGCCGGTCAGCCCGCGCGTCTTGGCCGCTTCCGCCGCCGCGGCGATCCCGCCCTCACCAAGCCCGGCGAGTGCGGCCGGATCGTCCACCACCAGCCCGCCCGCCCTGGTGCCCGCGAGCAGCTTCTGGACGAACGCGGTCTGCAGCGTCGACAGCTGCGCATTGAGGTCGCGCAGCGCCGCCTTGTCGGTGTCGGACAGCTTGGCACCGGCGCGGATGAAACGCTGGTGGACGATGGTCAGCAACTGCGTCTGGTCCGGGTTCAGCCCGAGCGTTGCGCGCGTATCCCAAAGCTTCTCGACGCGCGCGAAGAGCGCCGGGTCGAGATAGATCGCGTCGCCATGCGCGGCGAGCGCACGCGCTTCCGCCTTCTGCACCGCCTGGCGGGCGGGGTTGGTGTCCGCCTGATTGACCGCACCGAACGCCGCCGACACGCGCCGCAGCATCGCACCGGATCGTTCCATCGCTGCGATGGTGTTGTCGAAGGTCGGCGGCGCGGGATTGTCGGCGATGCCGCGGATTTCGGTGATCTGCTGCGCCATGCCCTGCTCGAACCCGGGCTGGTAATCCGCGTCCGTGATCCGGTCGAACGGCGGGGCTTCGAACGGCAATGTGCTGCGCATGGCGAACGGGTTGTCCGCCGCCAGCGCCGGCGTGGCGGGGGCGGCGAGTGCGGTCGCCACCAGCAGGGTAAAACGCTTCATCGACCGATCTCCGTCATGTCTTTGGATTTCGCTGGTTCATGATCCGGTATCGGCCGAATTGCCAGTGAAGGCGGTGCGCGATTGCGGAGTCCATGTCTCGCTGCCGCGCAGGAACGCGATCCAGCCCCAGATCGCACCCGCGTGGCGCAGCAACTGGAAGGTGAACGGTTCGGCGATCGCGGCGATGATCGCGGGGCCGATGCGCAGCCCCTTTTCCTGCCCCGTCCAGCGTTTGTAGATGTGGAGCGACCATAGATGGAAACCGAGGTCGATCGCGATCTTCGCGAGCATGATGAGCAGGATCGGCAACGCCAGCCTGAAACGCCCCGTTGCCACCAGCGCAATCAGTATGGCGAATGCGCCAAGCCCGTAGATCGGCTGGAACGTATCGAGCGCCTTGACCGGCAGCATCGCGGTGCCGAGCCGCCCGTAGCGGCGGTTGCCGACCATGTCGCGGTTCCAGTGTTGCGTCTGCAGAAACCCGCCGAACCAGCGCCGCCGCTGGCGCAGGAATGCCAGCGGGCTGGCGGGGGCATCGGTATAGGCCAGCGCACCGCCGACGACACGCACGCGCCAATCGAGCCCTTGGTCCGCGGCGTGGCGGTGGAGACGGTGGATCAGCTCGTAATCCTCGACCATGCAATCCGCGTCGAAGCCGCCGACCGCGGTCACCGCGTCGCGCCGGAATGCGGCGAACGCGCCGGAAACCAGGAGCAGGCTGTGCGCCTGTTCCCAGGCATGGCGCGACAGGAAATTGCGGACATATTCGTAGCTCTGGAACCATTCGAACAACCGCGCCGACAGGCTCGGGCCGCAGACGGGCGCGAGAACGCCGGTGGCCGCCACCAGTTCGGGTTCCGCCGCGAACGCCGCGCGCATCGCGGCGATCGCATCGGGTCTCAGCAACGTGTCGGCATCGACCGTCAGCACAACCTCGTCATCCATCGCCAGCAACGCATCGTTCAGCGCATGCGCCTTGCCCCGGTGCGCCAGCCGCAGCCAGCGAAGCGTCGGATGGCCAGGCGCGGGTGCGCTGACGGCCCCGTCCGCGGGCAAGGCCAGGCCATAACGGCCGAGCATCAGGTTCGCGGTGCCATCGGTCGATCCGTCGTCGGCGATCAGGATCGTGTCGGGCGGGGTCTGCTGCGACTGGAGCCGATCGATCGTCATCTCCAATACCTCCGCCTCGTTGAAGGCGGCGACGATGACGCCCAACGTGGCCGGTGTCGCGTCGGCAGCCAGGGGGCGGGCGGGGGCGTGTTCCAGGTCACGAATCTGAAGCGCGGTGAAGACCAGCAGGACGGTATCGTAGAGGATATAGGCGATCCCGATCGACCAGATCGCGACGCCTTGGCGATTGAACGCCTGTGCGAACAACAGGATGAACGTGAGCGGTGCAGCGAGGCCGATGAGACGGCTGGCCATCGGGATCGGCCGCGGCGAATAGCGCGGCGATGCTGTGATCAGGACCGCGTTCAGGGATGTCATGCGTGAAATTGCCGATCTAGGTTAGGGCAAGCAAATCGCGTAACGCGGTGCCGGATTCAAGGGAGATCGGCTATGATGGTGACGCGGTATACCCGAACGGCTATGCTGTTCCACTGGCTGATCGCCGTCGGTATCGTCGCCAACGTCGCGCTTGCCTGCACCTGGCCGTATCTGGGCGACACGTCGGTGCGACCGGCGATCGATACGCACAAGTCGATCGGGGTCACCATCCTCGGGCTTGCGGTCATGCGGCTTATCTGGCGCTCGACGCACCGGCCGCCGCCCCTTCCCGCCAACTATACGCCCGTCGAGCGCAAGGCGGCGCACGGGGTGCATTGGGCGTTCTACGTCCTGATCTTCGCGATGCCACTGACCGGGTGGATCATGGATTCGGCGTACAAGGATGCGGCGAGCCATCCGATGTACTGGTTCGGGCTGTTCCAATGGCCGCGGATCGCTGCGGTGATGCATCTCGACCCGGCGACGCGCGACCGCGTGCATGACGGGTTCGGCGCCGCGCACAGCTATCTGGCCTGGGTGATCTGCGCGCTGTTTGCGCTACATGTCGGCGCGGTGGTCAAGCACGAGTGGATCGACGGCGATCGTGAGCTCAAGCGGATGCTGCCCGGCGGTGCCGACGCCACCGAATGAAATCGTTGTTATCCCGTGATCAGGACTGGCGTAATGGCGTGTTAGCGATATATGACACCTCACCGAGCGAATGAGCCGGCGAACAGGAGATCTTGATGCGCGGATATGTGATGACGGCGGGCGTTGCCGCGGCGATGCTGATGGGTGCGCAAGCCGACGCGAAGGGGTGTCTGAAGGGTGCGGCCATCGGCGGAGTCGCCGGTCATTATGCGCATCACCACGCCGTGCTTGGTGCGGCGGCGGGCTGTGCGATCGGTCATCACCGCGCGAAGGTCGCGGCGCGGCAGCGGGCTGCGGAGCAGCGGCAGGCGGGGCATTGATCCGGGCGACCGGCCCCGCCCAGATGACCGGGGCCGGTCGCTGATGCCGCCCGTCACCGATCTGGGCAGCGCCGCGCATGTCGTGCAACTGGCGCTGACCCCGATCTTTCTGCTGACGGGACTCGCCTCGCTGCTGAACGTCTTCACGACGCGGCTCGGGCGCGTGGCGGATCGGGTAGACCGTTTGAACGAAGCGGCGGGATCGGACCGTCGGCAACTGGATCGGCTCCGGCTTCGCTCGCGCATCCTGGACGGGGCGGTGCTGTTCGCCGCGTTGTCCGGCGGGCTAACGTGCGCGGCGGCGCTGACACTGTTCTTCGGTGCGCTCCGGGATTCCGCAACGGGGGCGTGGCTGTTCGCGTTTTTCGGCGCGGCGCTCGGCTGCGCGATGCTGGCATTGACGGCGTTTTCGGCGGAGACGATCCTCTCCGGGCGTCAGGTCCGCGAAGCGACGACGCCGGAGGCCGACCGACCGCCGGACAGCGATCGGGATCCGGCAAAATCCGGGGCGTAACGTCCGGCTAGAACGCGACGTACGGCCCCACGGTGGTGCCGGTGGTTCGCCCCTCGATCGCGGTATAGACGGTCTTGCCGAAGAAGAACGGCACCCCGAAATCAAAACTGTTGGCAAAGGGCAATGGCGGTTTCACGAGCGTCGGGTTGACGCCGAGCCCGGGCGCGACGTTGACCGATGCGAGCAGGGTCAGCGGCGTGTACAGCGTGAACGCACCGCTCGCCGTCGCGCCGCTGGTCGCGGTCAGCACCGGCGACAACAGCATCGGGGAAGGCGGACAATAATAGGCGATCAGGTCGGTGCGCGTGCAGGGATTGAGCGTCGTGTCGATGAAATAATAATCGTTGCTGCCGCTGTCGAGAAAGCTCTGCGTCAGCGCCTTCCCGTTGTACGTCGCGGTGAGAAGGCCGGCACCCAGGCGACTGGCCGATGTCGTCAGCGGCAACAGATTGGCAGCGCCGAGCATGTTGTTCGTCTGCGTGCCGATCCCGAACGTCACCGTACCCGTCAGCGTCGCGACCCCGGCTTGCGGGACCGCGGGTAGCGACAGGATCGTCCCGTTATTGTCTGCCGCGAACGCGGCGACCGGATTGGGCAGTTGCTCGAACGCGCCGGCGGCCAGCGCGGCGCGCGCGATGATGCTACTGCAGCCGCTGGCCGGGCAATCATAATAAATCGCGCCCGACGATCCTCCTGCGACCGTGCAGAAGGAGCCGCAATCGGTGGTCGTCGTGCCGATCCCGATGATCCCGTTCGCGCCGAAATCCTGCACCGAGGAGATCACGGAACCGCCGCCCGACGAGCAACTGGCCGGGGCGGTCGCGAAGGTACCCGCGTCGCCGATCGCCTGGAACGGCATGTTGGCGACATTTTCACCGGCGATCGAGAAATCGGCCTTGCGGACCGACCCGAACGCGTAGGAATTGACGTATTGATAGCATTCGCCAACCGGGTTCGCCGCCGGGTCGGTCTCGGTCGGCAGCGCGGCGAGCAGGCTCGGGTTCAGCGCCGGCTGGATCAGCCGCAAGCCGACGGATCCGGTATCGAGGATGATATGGTCGATCGTCTGGCAATTGGCGGTCGATCCCGGCGCGCAGATCGTGATCGTGACATAGGGTTCGTTGAACGCGCTATACCCGTTGGTGCCAACCTGAAGCGCGGCGGGGCCCGCGTCGAACACTATCGTTGCGATGTTGGTCGGCGCAACCGGGGTCGGCGTGGGAGTGGGCGTGGGCGTGGGCGTGGGCGTGGGCGTCGGTGTTGTCGCGACGACGGCGACAGGCGTGCTCGACGAATCGCCGCCGCAGCCGACGAGCGCGAGCACGACCAGCAACGCAGCCAGGGGGCGGCAGTTCATGGCTGCACCGGGAGGTCGGCGGTCGAGAAGCCGGCGGGGGCGAGCGACGGGATGTAGGCGACGCCGTGGAACCAGCCCATATGACCCGCGGTCTGGATCTGGAGATCGGCCTGATCGACCTGGGCGGGACGGCGCAGCGCATGGCGCGCGCGACCGATCCCGCCACCGGCGGATGCCTGATACGGGCCAAAATATTTGCCGAGCACGGTGCGCAGATCGGGCTTGCCTGGTCCCGACCAGGTCACGGCGAACACCTGACCCGACGCATTGGAGAATTCGTGGACAAGCCCGCCATTACCGCGCGTCAGGTCGTGCCGCGCATAGCCACGCATCGACAGCGAGGCCATTCGGGCCCCCATCCTGCCGCCATCGACCTTAACGCTGGAGACGGGGCCGCCAAGCTCGGCATGCGCGCCGTTTGCGAGGAGCAGGATGGCGGCGATCGAGAGAACCGCCCTTTGGATGGGGACTGAAGACACGTCGGACGAACTTTCCGTGGCGAGGATCCGGATACGCAGGTCGCCCCCGACGAACGCTGATGCAAGACTATCGGCGGGGGATAGGGTGTCAAGCGCAACAGCACCGATATCGGGCGGACCGGAACCGGCCTGCGGATCCTGTGAGGCCCGATCCGCTGGCGATCTTCGCCCCGCCGCTATGGTGACATCGTCGCGGTCGATGCCGATCTGCTTGTCGATGTCCGCGCGTTGCGAAAGCCAGTGTTCGCGACGGGGGCGGGCTGGCGGAACGGAAATAGGGCGGGTGGCAAGCCAGACTAAGCTTGAGGCCTGCGTAACCATATTGTCGCTATTCCACTCGGCGCAAACGATATTCTATTGGTCGCGAATGCTTTACAGCCGTCAGCCTTATCGGCATTGTACCCGTAACGGGGGGGCGCGCGATGATTGATCGTATCGGTACGATGGCGGCACGCGATGATGGGTTCGACATAGAACCGGCATTCGACCCCGAATCGGTCGGTCCCGACGGCCTCGCGGCGCTGAAGACAATCGGCGCGCTGTCGCCCGCGCTGGCACTGGCTGCCTGTGGTGGCGGCGATGCCGCGCCGGCGGCGGGCGCGCCCGTCACGGTCGTGACCACGGTCGCGCTCACTCCCGCGCAAGCCGGCCGCTTCCTCGGCCATTCGACGATGGGCGGCACCCGCGCGATGGTGAACAGCGTCGTCTCCACCGGCTACGACGCGTGGATCACGGCGCAGTTCGCGACCGCGCGCACCACGACGCATTGGGACTGGCTGGTCGCGAACGGCTATAACGCCGCCGCGAACGTCAACAGCGAGGCCGGCTTCGACGCGACGATGTGGCGCGGCATGATCTCGGATCCCGATCAACTCCGCCAGCGCGTCGGGATGGCGCTGCTCGACATGCTCGTCGTCGGGATCGATGGGGTGAACACGAACTGGCGGGCGTTCGCCGCCGCCGCCTATGTTGACGTGCTGCTCGACAATGCGTTCACCAACTACCGCCAGATCATGGGCGCGATCACGACCAATGCGGCGATGGGGTCGTTCCTGACCTTTCTGAACAACCGCAAGGCGAATGCCGCGACCGGATCGCAGCCCGACGAGAATTACGCGCGCGAGCTGATGCAGCTGTTCACGCTGGGGCTGTACCAGCTCAACATGGACGGCAGTCAGGTTATGTCCGGCGGCACGCCGGTGGCCACCTATTCGCAGGCGGATGTCTCGGGACTGGCGCGCGTGTTCACCGGACTGTCGCTCGCCGCGGGCGGTACGACGACACCCGATGTCTACCGGGCACCGCTCGTCGTGAACGCGTCGATCAACGAGACGGGCAGCGCCGGCTTTCTCGGCACGACGGTGACCGGGGGCGGGATGGCGGCGGTCAATTCGGCGCTTGATGCGATCTTTGCGCATGCCGACCTGCCGCCCTTCGTTTCGAAGCAGCTCATCCAGCGGATGGTCACCAGCAACCCGTCCGCAGCCTATATCGGCCGCGTGGCGGCAGTGTTCGCCAATAACGGCAAGGGCGTTCGCGGCGACATGCAGGCGGTGGTCCGCGCGATCCTGCTGGATACCGAGGCGACCGGCGACGCATCGCTTGCCGCCACCTCGTCCGGCAAGCTGCGCGAACCGGTCCTGCGGCTGACCAACTGGGCGCGTGCCTACAACGTCGCCTCGCCGTCCGCCGCCTGGGCGATCGGCGACACGTCGAGCACCACGTCCCGGCTCGGGCAGTCGATGGGACGAAGCCAGACGGTCTTCAACTGGTTCAGGCCCGGCTACACGCCGCCGGACACCGCGATCGCCGCCGCCGGACTCGTCGCACCCGAATTCCAGATCACCAACGAACAATCCGTCGTCGCCTATGTCAATTTCATGCAAGGACTGGTGGCGAACGGCATCGGCGACGTGAAGGCCGACTATACCGACATCCTGACGAAGGCCGCGGACAGCGCGTCGCTGGTGGACGAGGTCAATACCGTGCTCGCCGCGGGGCAATTGTCCGCGGCGACCGTCGCGTCGATCAAGGCCGCGGTCGACAGCATTTCCGCCACCGCGACCACGGGGCCTGCATCGCGGGTGCAGGTCGCGATCCTCCTGACGCTCGCGTCGCCCGATTATCTGACGGTGAAGTGATATGAGCCGCTTCGACAACGACCAGTCGCGCCGCGCCTTCCTCCGCCGGTCCGCGCAACTGGGGCTGGCGGGGGTCGCCGCACCGTTCGTGACCAGCCTTGGCGCGATCGGCGAAGCCGCGGCGGCCACCGCGAGCGACTACAAGGCGCTGGTCTGCATCTTCCTGTACGGCGGCAACGACTATGCGAACACGCTGCCGCCCTACGACCAGGCGAGCTACAATCTGTACCAGGCGCAGCGATCGAACATCGCGCTGAGCCGCGACGCGCTGGCGGCGACGGCGCTGTCCCCCACGAACAGCCTGGGTGGCCGGCAATATGCGCTGGCCCCGGCGATGGCGTCGCTGATGCCGGTCTTCAATGCGGGCAAGATGGCCGCGGTGCTGAACGTCGGCACGCTCGTCCAGCCGACCACCAAGGCGCAATATGGCGCAAATTCGGTGCCGCTGCCGCCGAAGCTGTTCAGCCACAACGACCAGCAAAGCTATTTCCAGGCGTCCAGCCCGGAGGGCGCGACATCGGGCTGGGGCGGCCGGATCGGCGATCTGTTCGAAAGCGGCAATGGCACCGCGACGCTGACGTGCATCAATGCCAGCGGCAACGCGGTGTACCTGGCGGGAAAACAGGCGATCCAATATGCGATCGGCACCGGTGGTCCGACCGCGCTGATCAACAACGCGACGACCTTGTACGGCTCGTCCACCGCGGCGTCGACGCTGCGATCACTGATGACCGCGCCGTCCGGCAACCTCTTTGCCGACGAACATGGCAAGGTCAGCGCGCGGGCGCTCAACCTCTATTCGCAGGTGTCGGGTGCGCTGGCGGGCGCGCCGGCGGCGAACTTCCCGTTGTTTTCCGCGGCCAATCCGCTGGCGGCACAGCTCAGGATCGTGGCGCAGATGATTTCCGTATCACAGGCGCTGAGCGCCAAGCGGCAGGTGTTCTTCGTCGCGCTTGGCGGCTTCGACATGCACGAGAACCTGGCAGCGGCGCATCCGGTGCAGATCGGGCTGGTCGCTGACGCGATGCGGGCGTTCTACGACACCACCAATAATCTTGGCGTGGCGGACAAGGTCACCGCCTTCACCGCCAGCGATTTCGGGCGGACTTTGGTGTCGAACACCAGCGGTGCGGATCATGGCTGGGGGTCGATGCACTTCGTCATGGGCGGCGCGGTGAAGGGACAGAAGATCTACGGCACCCCGCCCGCGATCGGCAACGGGACCGGCGACGATGTCGGGCAGGGACGGCTGCTGCCGTCGATCTCGGTGGACCAATATGCATCGACGCTGGCCAGCTGGTTCGGGGTGTCGGCCAGCGACATGACGACGGTGCTGCCGAACATGGGGAACTACAACCCGTCGAGCTGGAATCTGGGTTTCGTGTAACTTCTCCCCCTCCCGCGAGCGGGAGGGGGTTGGGGGGTGGGCGGTCGCTGTCAACGAGCCTCGTCGCGGGGGGAGGGCGAGTGCCCACCCCCGACCCCTCCCGTAAACGGGAGGGGAGCAGAAAAGGCTAAGCGCTCACCAAATCGTCCCCCACCACCCGCACCGGCACCGATTTCGACGCCGGCGTCTTCGACAATTCATCATGGTGGCCGATCGCGATCAGCACGTTGCACTCCGGATAATATCCCGCGACCGTGCCCGCGGGGATGGCGTAGGCGGTCAGCGTCAGCCCGCCCAGCTGGCGATCGACGCCGTCCTCCGCATCGCCGACCAGCCGGACCGTCTGGCCGTTCACGAACCCCGCCGCCGCGATGTCGTCGGGGTTCATCAGCAGCACGTCGCGCGTCCCCTCGATCCCGCGGAACCGGTCCGAATAGCCGTAGATCGTGGTGTTGAACTGATCGTTCGACCGCATCGTGATCAGCCGGAACCGCCCCGGCGCGTCCGCAAACCCGGTTGCGTTCAGCGCGTCGGTCGTCGTGAAGACCGCCTTGCCGGACTCCGTCTTCCAGATCCGCTGGTGCGCGCCGTTGCCGCGATGGAAGCCGCCCGCCTGGTACATGCGCTTGTTGTAGTCGTGGAAATCCTCGGGGTATGTCTGCTCGATCAGGTCGCGGACCAGGCCGTAATCGGCAATCCATTCGTCCCATTTCAGCCTGGGGTTGGGCGCGAGCGTCGCCTTGGCGATCCCCGTCACGATCGCCAGTTCGCTCCTCGCCTCGGGCGACACCGGCTTGCGGTGGCCGATCGATCCGTTGATCATCGAGAAGCTGTCCTCGGTCGTCACGGTCTGGATGCCGCCCGCCTGCTGGTCGGTCTCGTACCGGCCGGTGCACGGCAGGATATAGGCCTGCTTGCCGGGGAACAGGTGGCTGCGGTTGACCTTGGTCGATACCATCACCGTCAGGTCCTGCGTCGCCCACGCCGCCTCCAGCTTCGCCTGATCCGGAATCGCGCGCAGCAGGTTGCCGCCCAGGCAGATGAACGCGCGGACCTTCCCCGCGAACAACGCCTCGGTCGCCTCGACGATGTTGTAGCCGTCGTCACGCGGCGCAGTGATCCCGAACAGTTCGTCGATCGTGTCGAGCGGCACCAGATGCGCCTTCTCGGCGATCCCGACGGTACGCTGTCCCTGCACGTTGCTGTGGCCGCGGACCGGGCAGCACCCCGCACCGGGCTTGCCGATATTCCCGCGCAGCAGCAGCAGGTTGACCAGCATCGCGATGTTGACCGATCCGTGCGCGTGCTGGGTCAGCCCCATGCCGTAGACGCCGATCACCTTCTCCGCGGCGATATAGACCGCCGCGGCGTCGCGGATCGCCGCTTCGCTGAGGCCGCTCTCGCGCTCGATGTCGGACCAGCGGGCGGCGCGGCAGGAAGCGATGAATTCGTCGAACCCGGTGGTGTGCTGCTTCACGAACGGGTGATCGATGACCTCGGCCTTGCCCGCCGCGCGCGCCGCGTCGTCCGCCTCGACCACGCATTTGCACATGCCGAGCATCGCCGCGATGTCGCCGCCCGCCTGCAGCTGGTGATATTGGTCGGAGATCTTGGTCTCCTTGCCCGTCAGCATCCCGACCGGGCTCTGCGGATCGACGAAGGACACGAGCCCCTGTTCGAGGATCGGGTTGAATGTGATGATCTTCGCACCGCGATCCTTCGCCTCCTTCAGCGGATGCAGGAAGCGCGGGCTGTTCGTGCCCGGGTTCTGCCCGAAGAAGAAGAACGCATCGGCCTGTTCCAGATCAGCCCAGACAATGGTGCCGACCGGCGATCCGATCACCTTGGTCAGCCCGACCGAGGTCGTCTCGTGGCACATGTTCGAACTTTGCGGCAGGTTGTTCGTCCCGAACGCCCGTGCGAGCAGCGCATAGAGATAGGACGCCTCCAGCGCGGCATGACCCGATGCGTAGAACACCGCCTCGTCCGGATGCAGCGGCTTCAGCGCCGCGGCGATCCCCGCGAACGCCTCGTCCCAGCTGACCTCGACATAGCGATCGGTCGCCGCGTCGTAGCGCATCGGGCGCGTCAGCCGCCCCGTCATCTCCAGGTCATGGTCTTTCCAGGCGCGAAGCGCGGTGACGCTGTGCGCGGGATGCGCCCAGAATTCAGGCTTGCACCGCGTGCCGGTCAATTCCCACAACGTCGCCTTCGCGCCGTTTTCGCAGAATTCGAACGCCGAATAATTGGCGGGCTTGGGCCAGGCGCAGGATACGCACATCACGCCCCTGGGCTTGTTGAGCTTGCCGAGCGTCGCGAGCGATGCCGGTCCGTTCCAGGTTTCGCCGAAGACGCTGGCGATCCCCTTGAGCGATCCCCAGCCGCCCGCCGGCCCCGGGGAATGCGGCAGGTCGCGAGTGTCGGTCATGCGATCGCTTTCTTTCGTTCGGATACCGTCAGTTAGGCCTGTGCCTGGCCATGTGCCACCCCGGCCGGTGCGATTCCACGTGATTGCGCTCTATCGCTCCCGAGCCTATCTACTCTCGCATGATCGTAATTCGGACGATCTGAGTTCGTTTCGGACGCGGGTTCAATACCCGCCGGCTCCACCATGACCGCCGATGGCTTGTCCGACGGCGGTCCCGACGGGGCCGAAATGGGTTCGACGGGGCAGACGAGGTGAAGGACGCGATTCGTTAGGTCGGCCCGTTATGCCGGCAAGCTCGCTAAATGCGAACGACAACGAGCCAGTAATGGCACAGGCACTCGCCGCCTAAACAGCGGTTAGTGACGCGGCACGGGGAGCGCCGGGCAACAGAAGCTCCCCACCCATCACCGCATCGCGAATCGTATCGCTGAGCAGCCGCAGGTCGGCGGCGCGCGCATTGCCCCTGCGCCAGACCAGCGCGATCCGCCGTTCAGCGCTCAGCCCCTCGACCGCGTGGCTGGTGACTCGCGTGCCCGACAGGATGCCGGCCGAAATCGCCATCTCCGGCAGCAGCGTGATGCCAAGCCCGGCATCGACCAGCTGGACCAGCGTGTGCAGCGTCGATGCCACCAGTCGCGCCTCGGTATTGGGTGGCTGCAGCGCGCAGGCCGCCAGCGCATGGTCCTTCAGGCAGTGCCCGTCCTCCAGCAGCAGCAGCCGGGTCGCGTCGATATCGTCGAGCGGGATCGCGACGTTCGACGCATCCTCCGTCGCGCAGACCGCGAGTAGCAACCGGTCGACGCCGATCTCGTAGGCTTCGACATCGCCGCACTCGACTGGCAGCGCTAGCAGTACGCAGTCGATCGTCCCCGCCTGCAGCGCCTCGCACGCCGGCCCCGTCAACATCTCGCGTACGAACAATCGCAGGTTCGGCCAGGCATCCGCGATCGCAGGAAGTATCTGCGGCAGGAGGAACGGTGCGACGGTCGGGATCGCGGCAAGGCGCACCGCCCCGGTCAGTGGCGCGCGCGACCCTTGCGCCGCGGTGCACAGATCCTCCGCCGCCCGGACGATCCCGCGGGCGCGGGCCACCACTTCCTCGCCGACGTTCGTGAAGCGGACGCTGCGTTTCGATCGTTCGACCAACACCGCGCCCAGCAGCCGTTCGAGCTCGGCGATCCCGACGGACAACGTCGATTGCGTCACGAAGCAGGCGGTCGCGGCGCGCCCAAAATGGTGAAGGTCGTGCAGCGCGATCAGATAGGACAATTGTCGCAGTGAGGGCATGTGCGTTGTAATCGGATATTCCAATCACAGAAATCATGTTAACTCATTGGATTGATTTATCGCGCCGTTGCATCGCGGAGTCCAGCAGGAAACCGGCCGATCGCCGCATTACTCCCCCTCGGTACATGGGGCCGATCGCCGGTTTCCTGCGTCGCAGCATTTCACATGGCACCGATATGTCGAGCCATATCTTGGAGAATCCGCATGAACGCCGAAAGCCAGTGCCCGATGAATGGCGGCAAACTCGATGGTGCCGCCGTCCTCTTCGAAATGACGAACCGTTTGTGGTGGCCCAACCAGCTCGACATCTCGGTGCTTCACCAGAACCCGCCGGCAGGCGATCCGATGGACCCGGACTTCGATTATGCCGAAGAGTTCAAGAGCCTCGATCTCGACGCGGTGAAGGCCGACATCTTCGCGCTGATGACCGAATCGCAGGATTGGTGGCCCGCCGATTTCGGCCATTACGGCCCGCTGTTCATCCGCATGGCGTGGCACGCTGCGGGTACCTATCGCATCGGCGACGGCCGCGGCGGCGCGGGTGCGGGGCAGCAGCGGTTCGCGCCGCTCAATTCCTGGCCGGACAATGCGAACCTCGACAAGGCGCGGATGCTCGTCTGGCCGATCAAGCAGAAGTATGGCCGCAAGCTCAGCTGGGCCGATCTGCTGGTGCTGACGGGCAATTGCGCGCTCGAATCGATGGGCTTCGAGACTGCGGGCTTCGCGGGCGGCCGGGTCGACGTCTGGGAACCGGCGACCGACGTCAACTGGGGCGCGGAGCGCGAGTGGCTGGCGGACAATCGCTACAGCGGCGACCGCGACCTCGCACACCCCCTGGCCGCGGTGCAGATGGGGCTCATCTACGTCAATCCGGAAGGGCCGAACGGCAATCCGGACCCGTTGAAATCCGCGCACGACATTCGCGAGACCTTCGGCCGCATGGCGATGAACGACGAGGAGACCGTGGCACTGATCGCCGGCGGTCACACCTTCGGCAAGACGCACGGTGCGGCGGTGCCCGACCAGTATGTGGGGGCGGAGCCGGAGGGTGCGGGGATCGAGATGCAGGCGCTCGGCTGGGCGAACAGCTTCGGCACCGGCAATGCCGGCGACACGATCACCAGCGGACTCGAGGTCACCTGGACGCAGGAGCCGACCAGGTGGACCAACCTGTATTTCAAGAACCTGTTCGAGCATGAGTGGGAACTGACGACCAGCCCCGCTGGTGCCAAGCAGTGGATCGCCAAGGATGCGGCCGAGGACGTGCCCGACGCGCATGATCCGTCGAAGAAGCGTCGCCCGACCATGCTGACGACCGATCTCGCGCTTCGGTTCGACCCCGTCTACGCGCCGATCTCGCGGCGCTTCAAGGACGACCAGGCGGCGTTCGGCAAGGCGTTTGCCGAGGCATGGTACAAGCTGACCCACCGCGACATGGGTCCGCATTCGCTGCTGCTCGGCAAGGAAGTTCCGGCCGAGCCGCGCATCTGGCAGGATCCGGTGCCCGCCGCCGAGCATCCCCCGATCGGTGACGCGCACATCGCCGAGCTGAAGGCGACGATCCTGGCATCGGGCCTGTCGATCGCGCGGCTGGTCTCGACCGCATGGGCATCCGCCTCGACCTTCCGCGGGACGGACAAGCGGGGCGGTGCGAACGGCGCGCGTATCCGCCTGGCGCCGCAGAAGGATTGGGCGGTCAACGAGCCGGCCGAGCTTGCAAGGGCCCTGACGGTGTTCGAAGGCATCCAGCGCGATTTCAACGCCGGCGGCGGGTATGTCTCGCTGGCTGACCTGATCATACTGGGTGGCGTCGCGGCGATCGAGGATGCGGCGAAGAAGGCGGGTCACGACGTGACCGTGCCGTTCACGCCGGGTCGTACCGACGCCACGGAGGAGCAGACGGACGCGCATTCCTTCGCGCCGCTGGAGCCGCGGATCGACGCGTTCCGCAACTATGTCGGTGAGACCTCGACCTATTCGGACGAGGAGATGCTGGTCGATCGTGCGCATCTGCTGACGCTGACCGCGCCCGAGATGACCGTCCTGATCGGCGGCCTGCGCGTGCTGGGTGCCAATCATGGCGGGTCCGATCACGGTGTGTTCACCGATGCGCCGGGCACGCTGACCAACGACTTCTTCGCCAATCTGCTGAAGACCAGCTTCACGATGAAGTGGGAAGAGGCGGATGGCGTGTTCGTCGCCAGGGACCGCAGGACGGGCGAGAAGAAGTGGACCGGGACTCGCGTCGATCTGGTCTTCGGATCGAACTCGCAGCTGCGTGCGCTGGCGGAGGCCTATGCGACCGACGACGCGAAGGGCAAGTTCGTGAACGCGTTCGTGGCGGCGTGGACGAAGGTCATGAACCTGGACCGGTTCGACTTGGGCAAGACGGCGGAAGCCGCGGTGGCCTGAATTTCCTAAGTGCTTGAATGGGCCTCCGACCTCCCGGCCGGGGGCCTTTTTTCGTCCCCCCGGGCTTGACCCAGGGCCCCGGCTCGAGGCCTGGGCGACGGTGGATTTCTAACGATCGCAAATCCTCTGGCGATCTCGTGCGAGAGGAAACGGGCATGAAGCGGATCGAACGACATCCGACCGACCGCGCCACGCTCGCGATGACGCTCGTCGCGCTCCTCGGCGCGGCCCTGACCGCCGCCGCCTACTGGCCCGGCCTCATGACCTGGGACTCGATGCGCGAATATCGCGAGGGGTTGAGCGGGGATATCGACGATTGGCACCCGCCGGTGGTCGAATGGGTCTGGGGCCGGTTGGCGCAGATCGTTCCCGGCCCCGCGCCGATGCTGGTGCTGCAACTCGCCTTGTATTGGGGCGGCCTCGTGCTGCTGGCCGTGCAGGTTCGGCGAGCGGGGCGGCCCGAGGTCGGCTGGGGACTGCTGGCCTGCGGGTTCCTGCCGCTGGCGCTCGCGCTGACGGGGGCGATCCTGAAGGACAGCCTGATGGCGGGGGCGTTGCTGGTTGCGACGGGGCTGCTCGCGGTCCGGCTGCGCGGCGGCGGGGGATGGGCGAGCGTGGTCGCCATCGTGCTATTACTGTTCGCCGCGACGCTCCGCTTCAACGCGTTCTGCGCCTGTCTGCCGCTGACGATCGCACTGCTGCCCCGGGCCTGGCGGCGGACCTGGCCGCGGCTGGTCCTGACGGGCATCGTCGCGACCGCCGCGCTGATGGCGGCGATGCCGATCGCCAACCGGCTGATCGGCGCGAAGCCGAGCGGCGTCGAACTGTCGCTGGTGATCTTCGACCTTGGCGGCATCACCGAACATGGCGGCGGCGACGTGTTCCCGCGCCAGCTGGGCGTGGCCGATCCGGTGCGGGTCAACCACCGCTGCTACCGCCCCGACAAATGGGACAGCTATTCCGACTGGGTCGATCCCGTGTGTCCGCTTGGTTACACCGCCTGGAACACGCGCGTCGCGCCGGCTGGGGTGAAGCCCTATCCGTTCTGGCTGCGCGCGGTCGTCGCGCATCCGATCGCCTATGCCGAACATCGCCTGACGCATTTCGCGATCAACACGCGGCTCTTGCCGCTCGCCGATAGCGTGGAACGGCCGGTTCAGGTCGAGGCGCCGCCCAACGACTGGGGCTATCACGTGACGCCGAACCGCGTGCTGCACGCGATCGACGCGCTGACGGTCGCATCGGCGCATACGCCGCTCGGCTGGCCGATCCTGTGGATCGCGCTCGCACTGGGGGCGCTGGTCGCCGGGTGGGGGCGGCAGGAGGCCGGGCTCGTCGTGCCGCTTGCCGTGTCCGCCATCCTCTATGGCTGCGGCTATCTGGTATTCAGCGTCGCGGTCGAGCTGCGCTATCATCTGTGGACCGAACTTGCCGCGCTGCTGGCGACTATGCTCGTGGCGGGCGGATGGCGGCATATACCGCGCCGTCGACTGGTCTTGGCCTATCTGCCCGCCGCGATCGTGCTCGTCGTCGGGACCGCGTTCAGGCTTTAGCCGCCCGCCGCACCGCCTCCGCCAGCGCCGCATCGCGCACCACCCGCAGCGCGTCCGGCGTCGTGGCGGCCAGGTCGTAGCGGAGTTCGTGCATCGTTCCGCCCGATCGATACCCTTGCGGCCACACGCTCGTCAGTTCGAACCCGCAATGCTGGAAGAAGGGCGACACCATCGGCGAGGTATCGACCGTCACGTACCGTGTCGGCGGATCGGCGGAAGTCGCAACGTGGAGAAGCCGTTCGAACAGCAACAGCTTGCCCAGCCCCGCCCCGTGATACCGCCGCGCCGCCATGCCCCAGAACAGCAGCGCCTTGTTGTAGTCGTCCCACACTTCATAGCCGCCGAACGCCGCGGGAAGGCCGTGGACGGTAACGAGCAAGGCAGGACCGT
This sequence comes from uncultured Sphingomonas sp., assembly GCF_964244235.1. Lineage (GTDB taxonomy): Bacteria > Pseudomonadota > Alphaproteobacteria > Sphingomonadales > Sphingomonadaceae > Sphingomonas. The sequence goes on along the minus strand of NZ_CAXTII010000004.1, from coordinate 21,234 downwards.
CGAGTTCGTCCAGCGTTTCCGCCAGCCAGGTCCGGTCGCTGGCCGCGAAATAATCGGGCAGGTTGGTGTCGAAGATCGCGAGCACTGCCGCGCGGTCGTCCGCGACATAGGGGCGGACCGCGATCGTCATGTCCACATCGCCACGGTCTCGATCGCGGTCGCCGTCGTCCGCGTCCAGCACCGCGATACGCCCTCGAACGTCGCGGTCGCCTCGACGGGGGTGTCGAGCCGGGTCTCGATCGTTTCGGGACGGATACGCAGCGGGTCGCCGATCAGCTTCGCGTGCGCTTCCTTGATCGTCCAGCGCCGCAGCCAGTCGAGCGGTCGGTCCGCGGGCGCGAGGCGGTCGAGCGCTTCGATTTCGGAGGGTGAAAGCATGTCGCGCAGCGGCGGCGCATCGTCCAGCGGTTCGCGGTCCACCGCGATCGGGCGCCGCGCCGCGCCGATCAGCCAGTCGCCGCCGCGTCCGGACTGGCCGACATACCAGCCTGGAGGTGACACCACGATCAGGGCACCGAGTGCAGTGCGCGACAACCGCACCTCCGCGACCGGCACATTCGCCAGTCTTGCCAGAAGCGCGCGCGCCAGGCGGCGGCGGGCCAACCGCCCGCCGCCATCGTGGCTCTGTGCAGCGTCCGTCAGATCGTCGCGCGTCGCCGGCGTCCCGGCGGGCGCAGACATCGCAGCCGGACTATCCGCCGCCACGCTCCACGCGACTGGGCGATCCTCCGGCATCAGCGCATCCAACGGCCTGTCATGCCACCGTACCCGTTCCCCCGCGAAAGCGGGGGCCCAGGGGCCACGAGCGATATCGCCTGTAACCCTCGACTCCCGCATTCGCAGGAGAACCGAGGACGGATACGCCCGCATCATCCCACGACGATCCGCGCCGGGCTGCCTTCCCAGTTCGTCCCCGCGGGCAGGCTCTCCCCCTTCATCACCACCGACAGATCGCCGAGCTGGGCGTCCGCGCCAACCTCGGCATCGTACAGCACGATCGCCAGCGATCCGACCGTTGCACGGTCGCCGATCCGGATTGCACCGACCTTCATGACCCGGTCCTCGAACAGATGCGTCTGGAGGCCCGCAAAGTCGTTCAGCGCGACGTCGTCACCGATATCGACCAGGTCGTGTTCGGTCAGGTCGGTGGTGTCGATGTAGCAGCGCTTGCCGATCCGCGCGCCCATCAGCCGCAGGTACATTGGCAGCCAGGGTGTTCCCTGCAGCGGCTCCAGCAGGTTGGACACCGCCAGATTCTCGTACGTCGCCGTCACCAGTTCGGTTCGCCAGACGAACGCGCTCCACAAAGGCGCGGTCGTGACCTTGTACCGCCCGACCACCACCCATTTCAGCACCAGCACGAACGCGCCGCACGCCAGGCAGAAGCCGACATACAGGAACGGGAAGGTCGCGACGATGATCAGCCCGCCATGATCCATGTCGCTGAGCGTCCCGACGGTGGACAGCAACAGGCTGAAGAACACGAGGAACGCGGTCAGCGACAAGGTGGTGCGGATCGCCTCGATCGACAGCCGCTTGACGACCAGCGACCGCGACGGATTGAAGCGCGCCCCCTCGTCGAACATCGTGTTGACCTGCCGCCCGGGCAGCTGGATCGGCGGCGACCCGAACCAGGTGCTGCCCGCCTGCGTCGCCTGCGCCCGATCGACCGGTGGCTTCGACAGCACGCCGACCAGAACCTCGTCGCCGACCTGCGTGCCGCCGGGCAGCAGCGCGGAATTGCCGATGAAGCTGCGCCGCCCGATCTTCGTATGCGCCAGTTCGATCGTACCCCGCCCGATCCGCGCCGCGCCGAAGATCACCGAATCCGCGATGAAGCTCTCCGATCCGATCTCGACCAGGTCGGGCACGATCGCGGTCGCGGTCGATATCTCCGCGCGGCGGCCGATCTTCACGCCAAGCGCGCGGTACCAGGGAATGACGTACAGGGTCGCGAAGATCGGGTGCAGCAGACGCAGCGCCAGGTCGTTGATCTGCTTCACGAACCAGTAGCGGACGTAGAACCAGCTTCGCTGCGAATAGGTACCCGGCGACACTCGCCCCAGGATCGCGCGCTTCGCGACGACGGTCAGTACGCACATCATGACGACATAGGTCACCGCCAGCAACGGCGAGAGCAGGATATAGGCGTAGCCGGTCGTCGCCCAGTCGATCTCGATCAGCGCGATCAGTCCGGGCGCGATCGGCAGGATCGCGACGAGCGGCAGCAGCAGCGCACCGATGAACAGGCCGATCGACGATCCGATCCCGTCCTTCGCCGGTACTGCCGCCGGCGGGGGAGGGGCGGCGGCATCGCGCGCTGCGGGCGATCCGTTCCAGCGCTCGCCCGCCGGGATGTGCAGATCGGCCGGTAGCGACGACAGGTCCTCCAGCACCGCACCGTCGCCCAGCGACGCATCGCGCCCGACGACCGCCATCGATCCGACGAACGACCCGGCACCCAGCGTCACCGTGCCCAGCCGCAACATCCCGCGCTCGACCGCGCTGGTCGCCAGCACCGCCATGTCGCTGACGATCGCGTCGTCGCCCATCGCGACCAGGTCGGCGGTGTCGATGACGCCGGTGCCGATATGGCAACGCTTGCCGATCTTCGCGCCCAGCATTCGGTAATAGCCGCGGATCATCGGCGTTCCCGCCAGATACGGCGTGCCGGTGACCGAGATCACGCGGCGAACCAGCCACCAGCGGAAATAATAGCTGCCCCATAAGGGATAATCGCCGGCCTTGAAGCGCCCGATGACGATCCATTTGACCGCGACCGAGACCAGCATCGCCGCGATCGGGATCAGAACGAAGGTGAAGCCGCTCAGCAGCAGCGCGTGCAGCCGGTCCATATAGCCCGCGAGCCAGGTATAGGCGACATACGGGAAGAACCATTGCAACCCGGCGAGCGCGAAGATCGGGAACAGCGCGATCGTCTGCGCCGCGACGCACAGGCGTCGCTGCCAGGCCGGGGTCCGGTGGAAACTGGTCTCGTCCGCCACCGCGACCGGCGCGGTGCCGCCGACCCGCAGCGCAAGCGCGCGGATGGCGGGGGCGGCGTAGAGGTCCTGGATCGACAGCCCGGCGAGCCCCGGCACCTTGCGCGCGGCGGAGACGAGTCGCGCGGCCTTCAGCGAATGGCCGCCCAGATCCTCGAACAGATCGTCGGTGACCGAGATCGGTTGCGGCGCGAACGCCTCGACCCACACTGCATGAAGCTGGCGCTCGACGGGGGTGGCCGGCGGTTCGATGACCCGGTCCGGGGTCGCGGCGATTTGCGGCCTCACCAGCGCCTTGCGGTCGATCTTTCCCGACGCAGGCAGGCGCGGCACCGTCGCCAGCCGTTCATAGGCGGCGGGACGCATGTAATTGGGCAGGCGTTCCGCGACACGTCCCTTCAGCCCGGCGAGATCGATCTCCTCGCCGGGCCGCGCCACTAGGAATGCGGCGAGGAATTCCGCACCGTCGTCGTCGGTGAACAATTGCACGACGGCCTGCGCGACGCCCGGCCATTCGCCGATCACCGTCTCGATCTCGGCCAGTTCGACGCGGAAGCCGCGGATCTTCACCTGTGTGTCGATCCGCCCGACGAAATCGATGTCGCCCGCGGCGTCCAGCCGGACGAGGTCGCCCGACCGGTAGATTCGTTCGGGGCGGCCCGACAACGCGTTGAACGGCGTCATCGTGAATTTTTCCGCGGTCAGATCGGGGCGATTGACGTAGCCGACGCCGACGCCCGGGCCACCGATCACCAACTCGCCTTCCGCGCCTGCGGGAACGGGCATCAATGCCTCGTCGACGATCCACATCGTATAGCCGGGCAACGGCTTGCCGATCGTGATCCGCTTGCCCGGCATCACCTCGGTCCAGGTCGCGGTCACCGTCGTTTCGGTTGGTCCGTAGGTATTCAGGAGCTTCAGCCCCGGGCGCGCGAGCCTGCGCGGCAGGTCGGCGGGGCACGCCTCGCCACCCATGTTGATGAGTCTCATTTTCGGCACGGGGTGTTCGACCAGTGCGATCAGCGACGGGACGACGTGCCAGATCGTCACGCCCGCCGCCGCCAGCGCCACCGCGATGTCCGGGCCGCCGGCGCTCAGCGCTTCGGTCGGCACGATCAAGCGCGCGCCCACGAAGAACGCGGTCCACATCGTCTCCACCGACATGTCGAACGCCAGGCTGAACCCGCCGAAGCAGATGTCGCTCGGCTCCAGCGCCAGCACCGCGCTTTCGCACCGGACGAGATGGCCGGCGTTGGCGTGGCTGATCATGACTCCCTTGGGACGCCCGGTCGTGCCCGAGGTGTAGATGATGTAGGCGAGATCGCCCGGCTCGGCCCCTGCATCGGCCATCGCGGTCGCCGGTTCGGCCGCCAGATCGCCAAGCTGTTCGTCGATCGCCAGCGTATTGCCGGGCATGGTCGCTACGCGCGTCGTTTCGGTCAGCATCAGCTTCGCGCCGCTGTCGGCGACGATGAAATCGATCCGGTCCTGCGGATAGGACCAATCGACGGGGACATAGGCTGCACCGGCTCGAAGCACGCCCAGGATCGCCATATATTGGTCGAGCCCGCGCGGCAGGCAGATGACCACGCGGTCGCCGCGGCCGATGCCCATCGTGCATAGTCGGTGCGCGAGTCCCAGGCTGCGGCGGGTCAGTTCGCGGTAGGTCCAGTGCGTCCGACGGTCATATTCCTCGTCGACGCCCACCAGTTGCAGCGCGACCGAGTCGAGATGCGCTGCGGCCCGCTCGTCGAACAGCCCGTGCAGCACTTCGCTTCGTCCATAGGGCTTTTCGGGGCGGAGCGCCGGTGCCGCCGCGATCGGCGGCTCAAGGGCCGGCATGGCGATTTCGGGTACCGACATCTGCGAATTTTTTCGCGTGGTTTCAACACTCATCGCCGATGCCTAGCCGAACACACCCCTCGCTTGCTACCTGTTCAATGCTGCGCCCGATCGACTGACGTCGCCGGCAGGACGTCGCGGTTTTCCGAACCGGGATCGCCAGGGCTGTCGGGAATCCGCGATAACCTGGTGATCAACAGCGGCAGGTCCAGGGTGATCATCGTATCCATGGGCACCGCCATCGCCTTGCGAAGCGTTTCGCCAATGCCGTCCGAATCGGTCATGATGGTTTCTGCTGTAGCGACGCAAAGACTGGAAACCCGGTCGCCGCTCGCCCAGGAGGGGGGGATGGCGGGCACCGGGCTCGCCAGCATAACGGCCGCTATATGATCGGGTTCCCGAAACGATCGTGCGCAGGTGATATTTTCAGTGGAAGCGCCCTCGCGGCTCGCGCGTCACGGCTCCGGTCGGCATCAATCGACGGGTTTAGCGCTTCCTTGCTTTGCGTGCGGCGTATTTCGCGTCGCGTGCGGCCTTCAGCTCCTCGGCGGTCGGCTGGGGGCGATCCGCTGGCTTCTCGACGGCGGCGGCCGCCTTCGCCGCGGCGGCGGCTTCTGCTTCGGCCGCCGCGGCTTCCGCGGCTTCCGCGCGCGCGGCCTTCGCGTCATCGGCGGCCTTCTGCTTGGTGATCCGCTTTTCAGCGGCTGCGGCGTCGCGCGCCTCGCGGGCGGCCTGGCGTTCGGCGACGATCGCCGGGTCCGGCGCGGGTTTCGCGCGCAGCTGGTCGAGCGCGCGCTGCTTCGCGTCCCGCGCCGCCGCGGTGCGTTCGTTGAAATCGGGAACCTTGAAGCCTGCCATGCGCCTATCCGTTGGAATGTAGCGATCGCCCGATCGCGAGAACGCCCTCTTTACCGATTATGACGCGGAAGTCTCGTACCCGGTGACGGAAAATCCGCCGGCGAACCTCACTCGCCCCCGAAGCGCCAGGGCGACAGCGCCCGTTCGCGGTCATCGACCACGAGCGCGCGGCCGGCCGGGGGCGCAGAGCGCTGGGGACACCCGCTGCGAAGACAGGATCGACATCCAAGCCCGATCGGCGTCGCCGGTCCGTCGAGATCGATCCCCCGCGCCGCCGCCAGCCCCGTCGCTTGCGCGACCGCGACCCCAAGCCCGATTGCGAACTCCGCGGGCACCGCGGCCGGGCCGTCCCCCATCCCGCCGCCGCGCGCCTGCACCGCGCAGGACAGCGTGAACCAGCGCGATCCGTCTTCCAGCGCGACCAGCTGTACGAAAGGCGTCCCGGGACGATCGAAGCCATGGTGGACTCGCCACAAGGGGCAGCGTCCTTCACCCTCGACGAGCGCCGCGCCGCTCGACCCGCCATAGCGTTTCGATGACTGCCCGGCCCGGTCGATGCGGATCATGAAGAACGCAAGCCCGCGCGCGCCGACGCGTTGCAGCGTGGTCAACCGGTGCGCGACCTGTTCGAAGCTGGTGCCGAACCGGTTCTGCAAGGTCGCCATCTCGTACCCGCTCGCCTCGCACGCCCGCAGGAACCGGGCATAGGGCATCATGACGGCGGCGGCGAAATAGCCGGCGAGATGGCGGCGGAACAGCCGTTCGGCCGCGCGATCGGAAAAGGCCGCACCGCGTGCGAGCGCGTCGATCTCCGCGCGTGCTTCGACATGACCGAGCTGGACCGCCAGCGTGAAGGCACGCGCGGATGGTCCGAGCGTTTCACTCAGCTGCAACTGGCGTGCGTGAAGATCGAGGCGGTACAGCCGGTCGGGCAGGGTGTCGATCGGCAGGATGCGGATCGACAGCCCGTGCCTGACCCGCAGCCGATCGACCAGCGCGCCGTAAAGGTCCGCACCGACGAGCCGCAGTTCGTCGGCAAGCGTTTCGGCGGCGGCATCGAGATCGGGGAAATGGTTCCGCCACCGGTCGATCTCGCGCCGCGTCATCGCGACCGGGTCGGTCGCCTCGGTCGCGGTATGACCGCCGCCGCCGCGGTCGAACGCGCGCGCGAACGCCTCCGCACCGCCGGGTGCTGCGGCGAGCCATTCCTCGACCTCATGACGATCAACTTCCAGATCGGCGAATAGCGGATCACCCAGCCGCCGCCGGATCGCTTCCGCGCCGCCACCGGGCTCGCCCGCGGCGAGCGCGCGCGGATCGAAATCGAAAATATCGGCCATCCGAACCAGCAGTCCGGCAGGCAGCGCCCGCTGATTGCGCTCGATGAGGTTCAGATAGCTTGGCGACACGTCCAGCATCTCCGCCATCGCTGCCTGGGTCAGCGCGGTGCGGCGGCGCAGGCGGCGGACGGCGTGACCGGCGAGCAGTTTTTCCCTGGCCATCAGCCGCTCCGTTTGTGAAGATATTTACAATACAGCCTCCGTAGCATCTGGGATACCCGATATTGCGACCGGTCGACACGATTTTCGTCATGAAATCCTCGTTCGTGCGATTTCCTGAGCTATCTGGCTCTCATCCGGCGCAACGTCGCCAGAGAGGAGTGCATCATGACCGATCAACCCCGACCCAGCCGCGCCGTTTTTTCGACCGACGATTTCGTGCTGATGAAGGAGGCGCTGGCCGATTATGTCCGCCGGATCGCCGACGATCCCCGCTCGGCGCGCTTCTCCAGCCTCTATCACCGGCTCGGCCGACTAGGCTGATTGCACCCGTTTTCCTGGGGAGGAAAGGGGACCGCCGGCGGCAATCCGTCGGCGGTCTTCCTCCCCCTGCTGCACTTTCACGAGGACGCCCAATGACCTACCAGGACGAAACGAGCCAGATCAGCCAGTTGGTGAAGCGTCATGGCGGTCCCTGGGACGGGATCGATGCGGAAGCGGTCGCGCGGATGCGACTGCAGAACCGGTTCCGGACCGGGCTCGACATCGCACGCTATACCGCCGCTATCATGCGCCGCGATATGGCGGCCTATGACGCCGATCCGGCCAACTACACCCAGTCGCTCGGCTGCTGGCACGGCTTCATCGCGCAGCAGAAGATGATATCGATCAAGAAGCATTTCGGATCGACCGAGCGTCGCTATCTCTATCTGTCGGGCTGGATGGTTGCCGCGCTCCGCAGCGAGTTCGGCCCGCTGCCGGACCAGTCGATGCACGAGAAGACGAGCGTGCCTGCGCTGATCGAGGAACTCTACACCTTCCTTCGCCAGGCGGATGCGCGCGAACTCGGCATGATGTTCCGCGAGATCGACGCCGCGCGGGACGCCGGCAACGCGATCGAGGAACAGCGGCTGCTGAAGGCGGTCGACAATTACCAGACGCATGTCGTTCCGGTCATCGCCGACATCGACGCCGGTTTCGGCAATGCCGAGGCGACGTACCTGCTCGCCAAGAAGATGATCGAGGCGGGTGCCTGCGCCTTGCAGATCGAGAATCAGGTCAGCGACGAAAAGCAGTGCGGCCACCAGGACGGCAAGGTCACCGTCCCGCACGAGGACTTCCTGGCGAAGGTCCGCGCCTGCCGCTACGCTTTCCTCGAACTTGGCGTCGAGGACGGGATCATCGTCACGCGCACCGACTCGCTTGGCGCCGGGCTGACCAAGCAGATCGCGGTCAGCACGACGCCCGGCGATCTCGGCGACCAATATAACAGCTATCTCGATTGCGAAGAGGTCACCGACCTTTCGACGATCAACGGCGATGTCGTCATCAATCGCGACGGCAAGCTGATGAAGCCCAAGCGGCTGGCGTCGAACCTGTTCCAGTTCCGCGCCGGATCGGGCGAGGACCGCTGCGTGATGGATTGCATCGCCAGCCTGCAGAACGGTGCCGACCTGCTCTGGATCGAGACCGAGAAGCCGCATATCGATCAGATCGCCGGCATGGTCGACCGTATCCGCGCGGTCATCCCCGACGCGAAGCTGGTCTATAACAACTCGCCGTCGTTCAACTGGACGCTCAATTTCCGGCAGCAGGTGTTCGATGCCTGGGCGGGCGAGGGCAGGGATGTGTCGGCCTATGACCGCGCGCGGTTGATGTCGGTCGATTACGATGGCACCGCGCTTGGCGACGAGGCGGACGAACGCATTCGCACCTTCCAGAAGGATGCAGCGGCGCGAGCGGGTATTTTCCACCACCTCATCACGCTGCCGACCTATCATACGGCGGCATTGTCGACGGACAATCTGGCCAGGGAGTATTTCGGCGGGGCTGGGATGCTCGGCTATGTGAAGGGCGTCCAGCGCAAGGAAATCCGCGAGGGGATCGCCTGCGTGAAGCACCAGAACATGTCCGGGTCGGACATCGGCGACGACCACAAGGAATATTTCGCGGGCGAGGCGGCGTTGAAGGCCAGTGGCGCACACAATACGATGAACCAGTTTGCGGCATGATGCGCACGGCGGCAGCCTCGCTGCTGCCAAGACGCAAACGCCCGGCCGGCGGCGGCAAGCCGCCGTCCGACGACGCGGCTTTCACCTCTACCCCCAAGCCTGCGAACATCGCGTCGTACCGGGTGCGCGGGGTCGGCAACCATGTCGATCGCCCAGCGATTCGTCCCATCGCCGCAGGGCGAGCGGCGTCAATGCTTCGTTAACCATCCCTGCCGCATTCAGGTGCCATGACGGTTGGAGTAAATATGGAACCCGGACAATATGTTGCGATCGATCCCCGCACGGGCTTGGCGGCAACGCTGATCAAGGCTGCGGGGAGGGCGGCATCCCGCCATCCTCTTGAGGGATGGCGGCGCGACCTTTCCATCGACCGGTGGCGCGCCGGCCGGTCGATCGGCTCCGAGGAACGGCTTGCCGCGTGACCATTGCGAAGGGGTCGTTCGGATTTCACTGTGTCGCGGCAACGCTCGCCTGCGCGCTGGCGGGTAACGCGGCGGCACGACCCGAAGCGCCACGCACCGTGTCGTCGCTCGTGATCGACGCGGACGACGGCGAGACGCTGTATGCCAGCGATGCCGATATCGTCCGCGCGCCGGCGTCGCTGACGAAGATGATGACGCTGTTCCTGGTGTTCGATGCGATCGAGGCGGGGCGGCTTCGCACGAGCGATCGGATCACGATGTCGCGCCACGCCGCCGGTCAACAGCCGTCCAAGCTCGGCCTGTCGCCGGGGCGATCGCTGTCGCTGCGAGCCGCGATCGAGGCGGTCGTGGTGGAATCGGCGAACGATGTGGCGGTTGCGCTGGCCGAACGGCTCGGCGGCAATGAACGCGCGTTTGCGGAAGCGATGACCGCGCGGGCGCGATCGCTCGGCATGCGGCACACGCGTTTCGCGAATGCGACCGGGCTGACCAGCCGCGGCAACCGCACGACCGCGCACGATATCGCGCTGCTGTCGCTGGCGATGCTCCGCGAACATCCGCGCGGTTACGATTATTTCGCGACGCGGTCGTTCCATTGGGCGAACCGGACGATCGCCAACCATAATCACCTGCTCGGCCGCGTGCCCGGGGTGGACGGGATCAAGACGGGCTATACCGTCGATGCCGGCTATAATCTGGCGGCGTCGGCGAAACGGCACGGCAAGCGACTGATCGCGGTGGTCCTGGGCGAACGCACTGCGGCGGCACGCGACTTGCGCGTGTCGCATCTGCTGGAGGTCGGCTTCGCCGGCGGCTGACGCCTGCGCTTACTTCGCGGCGGTCGCCTCGATCTCGACAAGGAAATTCGGCCCGGCGAGCGCTGCGACCTGTACCGTCGACCGCGCCACCGTGGCCGGGTTCTCCGCGGTGCCGAACGCGGTCTTGAACCCATCGTTCATGCCGGCAAAGTCCATCTTGCCGCCCAGCTTGGGGTCGCCCGCGACGAAAACCGTCAGCTTGATGATGTCCGACATCGCGAAGCCGTGCGCGGCAAGGCTCGCCTTGATCTTCGCCAGTGCGCTGATCGTCTGCGTCTTCGTATCGCCGAAATCCGCCATGGTAAGAGTGGCCATCTGTGCGGGCGGCAGCTTCGCCTTGGCCGGATCGACCGGGGAGGCGAGCATGCCGCTGAGAAACAGCATCGTCGCGCCCGGCATGACGGTCACGCCCTGCAGGATCAGCCCGGGCGGGGTGTTCCCATGACGCACGACCATGGTCTGCGCCATCGCAGGTTCGGCGGCCAAGGTGGCGAGGGCGAGGGCAATCGTCGTGAAGGTCCGTGAATTCATCGAACAATCTCCAAATAGGCCGGGCACCTGAGCGCCCGGCCGATAGTCCTAGAAGTGCAGGTTGATGCGACCGTAATAATAGCCGCCATTGATCCCGTACGGGCTGAACCCCAACGGCGCGTCATAGACATTGCCCCCGCTCACGACTGTATTGACGCCGGAGAGGGTTGAGCACGGTGCTTGGACCGTGGGGCTAACGACGCACTGGAATTTCGGCGGCTTCTTGTTGAAGAAGTTGTTTGCACCGATCGAGAATTCTATGTTGTGCGTCGCCTTGTAGTTCAGTTCGACGTCGCCGATAAATGCCGAGCCGATGCGCTGCGTGTAGAAGTCGCCGCCATTCGGCGTATAGCTTGCCGACGTCGTCCCATAAACCGTCCCGCGAACGGTCGCCGAGAAGTGCTCGAGCGTGTAAAACGCCGATACGACGGCCTTGGCGCGCGGCGAGGCGGTCTGGACGAAGCTCTGTGCGCCCTTGTCAAATACGGGCTGGCTGACCGTCTGGCCCTTGTCGTTGACGAGCGGCGGCGCGCTTTGCAGCTTCGTGATCTTCGTTTCGTTGTAGTTGCCCGATATCGTCCAATTCACTTTACCATAGTCACCGAAGTCGGTGAGGTAGCTGAGGACCAGATCCACACCACGGGTGCGGGTGTCCGCGCCGTTCGTGAAGATGTTGACCCCCGTTTGCGTTACGGTCGGATCGAGCACGTTGCCATTCGCGACGATTGCGGCCTGCACGCCTGGGAAGTTGAGCGATTGGCCGGCCGCGTTCGTGCCACCGCCAGAACTGAAGATCGTGCCGGTGCCAAGAATGCGGTCCTTGATCGCCACCTGATAGGCATCGACGGTGATCGTCAGCCGTGCGACCGGACGGATGACCGTCCCAACGCTGTAATTGGTCGATCGTTCGGGTTTCAGATTGGTGAAGCCCAGCAGTTTCGCCGCCGCCGAGTTGGCGGGCAACTGAACGAAGGCCGATGTCGGCGAGACGTTGGTCGCCGAGTAATAGGACTCAGCCAGCGTCGGTGCGCGGAAACCGGTGGAGACGGTGCCGCGCAACGCGAAGGCGGGTGTGAAGTCATAGCGGGTGGTTCCCTTGAAGATCACCTTGCTGCCGAAATCCGAATAATGTTCGTAGCGAACCGCGCCATCGATCTTCCATGCGTCGATCGGGTTCGCCGCTATGTCCAGATAGGCCGATTCGGCTTCACGGCTATGAACGCCAGCGTCGGATTGGCGAAAGCCGGGATAGGATTGGCCACCTTCCTTGTAGGTCGACGCAGCATCGCCCGCGCCAATCTCATACCGATTACGACGATATTCGCCACCGAACGCCAGGTTCAGCGGCTTCGCCAGCCCCAGATCGAATTCGCGCGTGAAATCGGCGTTCGCGGTGAACTCGGCCGCCTTGAAGAAGCCGTCGTAGAAGTTGCGCGGTGTGGCGTGCGTATCGATGAACAGCGACCGGTTCGCGCTGTCATAGGTGTAGATGTCGTTCTTGTCCTGGCCGTAGGTCGTGCTCAGGTCATAATGGAACTGGCCAAGCATGCCCTTGGCACCGCCGGTGAAGGCATAGTCGTTTTCACGAATGCCTTCGCGCGGATTGAACCCGTTGGGATTGAAGATTATTTCGCCGGGCGTCGTCAGGCTGCCGGCGACGCCCAGCACCGGCGAGGCGATGACCCGGTCGGGCACGCGCAGATTCTCGTATGCGCTGGCGAGGCGGCGGCTGTAGGTACCGAAGCTGTAGGCCTGGATCCCGCCGAAATCATAGCCGGTGTTGTAGCTCAGCGTCGTCAGGTTCGACTGCGCATCGCCGTTGATCCGGTTGACCTCCGGAAACTCGGTGATGTTGGCGTATAGCGGGCGTTGTGCGGCGGAAAGCGAGGCGAGCAGGTTGCCGCTGCTGTCGGTGACCCGGCGATCCTTGCCGCCGACCTGCGTGAAATCGTGGAAGCGGTAGAAGGCCGTGAGATCGAAAAAGCCCGCCGCGCCGACCTTCGTCGACAGATGCGCGGTGCCGGAAAAGGTCTGGCCCCCGGTATTGTAGTTCGATCCGCCGGTGAACGACGCGTCGCCACCGAGTTCGGCGTCGCTTTTCAGGATGATGTTGATGACGCCGGCGATCGCGTCGGAGCCATATTGCGCGGCGGCGCCATCTTCCAGCACCTCGATACGCTCGATCGCGGCGGGCGGGATCAGGTCGAGATCGGCGGTTGCCGCGCCTTGGTAAGGCCCGCCGAGGACCGCGAGGTTCGACGTGCCGTGGCGGCGTTTGCCGTTGATGAGTACCAGCGTGTGGTTGGGGCTCAGCCCGCGCAGCCGCGCCGACAGCGTCAGGTTGGCGGTATCGCCGCCGAACGCCTGCGCGGTGAAGCTGGGGACGAGCTGGGTGAGGATCTGGTTGAGGTTGGGTTGGCCGACATGGCTCAGCGTCTCGGCACCGAGCACCTTGATCGGGGCGGCGCTTTCCGCCGCGGTGATGCCGCCCGCGCGCGTGCCGGTCACGATGATGTCGTCGCCGACCTGCGGGATCTCGGCACCTTCCTTCGGTGTCGGGCCGGGCGGCGTCGTCGCGGTAACGGCAAGTTGTTGCGCACCGGCAACCGATGAAAAACCGGAACAGAGTGCAATGCCCAAGGCAATACGCGAAACACGAGCGGTGGAAAACATGATAACCCCCCTTGAACCAAGAACTAGTTTTCCAGACGCCCCTCCCAAGTATTGTCGTTTCAATTCAGATGGTTGACAATATTACTGTCAAGACCATGCTGAAAGCGATCATTATTTGATTCGCCTGATTATGATGTTTTCATGACACGCCCCGCGATGCAAGTAGCGACTAGCGGCGAGACGTTCGATCCTCATCATTGTTGTATATCGGCAACAAGGTTCTTATCCATCGGCACGAACTCTACCATCGTGCCGTCGAGATCGAGCGTCACCGGCGCACCGGCTACGTAACCAAGGGCACGGTAGAACGGGATGCCCGGCAACGTCGCCATCAATGCCGCGCGCCGGAAGCCATGCGCGCGCGCTGCATCTTCGCACGCCGCCAGCAGCATCGTTCCCGCCCCGCGGCGTGCGTGATCGGGCGAGACGAAGAAGGCGCGGATGCGGGCGGCGTCGCGCGCGGGGTCGAGCGCGGGGTCGAGCGCGCCCGTGCTGCGCGCGGAATAGCGATCGCCGCCGAACAAGGTCGGCCGCCGGCTCCAGCCGCCACAACCCGCGACCCTGCCATCCGCCTCGACAACGAGATAGCTGCCGTCCGCGACCAGTTCGCTGTCGACACCGAAGACATGTGCGATCGCCGCCTCGGTTTGTCCGTCGGTGTAGAAGCCGCGCCCGAGCAGCCGTGCGGAACGGGCGATCAGGGAGTCGAGCGCAGGAATGTCGGCGGTCGTCGCGGGGCGGACGGTCAGTCCGGGCGCGGCTACCGCGAGCATCATGCCGCTGCGAAGCGCCGCGTGCGGGGTGCGACTAACGCCTGCGCCGCAGCCCGCGCGGCGATCGCGGTCACCTGCAGCCGTGCCGACTGGATGCCCCCCTCCTGCCAGCCCGGTGTCTGGCTGAGCGCGGCGGTCGCGAAATACACGCGGCCATCGGGTTTCTGCAGCAGCCGGAAGCCGGGCGTATCGATCTTACCCTCCTGACCGGGACCCGGCCCGACGCCGTTCCACGCGGGCCACGGGCCAAGGCTGTACGGCACCTTGTGCCAGTTGATCGCCACCGGATTGACCAGATCGGCACCGTGCCCGGGATGCAGCTTGTCGATCATCCCCCGCGCTGTGGCGATCTGGTCGGCGACGGTCCGCTGCTGGAAGGCCTGCGCCATCTGCCCCGAATTGTAGCAGCCGAGAATCATCCCGCGCGCCGAATGGATCCCTGCTGAAGGATACCAGACCAGCGCGGTCGGTGCGCCGACGAACGAGATGCCGCCATAGATCTGGTCGCGTTCCCAGAAGCGCGGAGCCTCGAACCCGACCTTGTTCGAATAATCATACTCGACCGCGGCGATCGCCTGTTTCAGCGCGGGCGAGAAATCGGTGTCGATCTTCGCCAGCACGGGGAAGGGGATCGTGCAGACCATGTAATCCGCCACGATCGTCGCGGTCACGCCGCTCGCGGTGTCCTTGTACACCGTCTCCACACCCTTGGCGGTGTGGCGGATACGCGTGACCGCCGCACCGCGCAGCGCTGGCCGGCGCAGGTTGCGGTCGAACCCGGCATGGATACGATCCATGCCCCCGACGGGCTCGAACATCGTCGCCTGCATGTACAGATTGTCCTCGAACAGCGATAATGGCAGCTGCTGGTTGGCGAGGAGCTGGTCGAGCGGCACCGGGCTGCCCGGCGAAGCGAAGGTCACGCCTGCGCCAGGCGCGGTGCCGAAGCCCGATCGTTCGGTGCCGGTGAACGTGCCGTCGGCCTGCAGGTCGCCATATGCTTTCAGGAACGGCAGCATCTTCGCCTTTTCCGCCGCCGTCAGCTGCTGGTCGAGCGCGCCCTGGTTGATCGCCTTCGCCAGCAATTCGGCGATATAACCGCGGGTGTCGTTGATCGCGCTGCGCATCCGCACCTTCGACCCGTCCGCCGCCATGACATAGGCGGACCGGCTGGCATTGACCTCGACCTCCATCGGGACGCCGAATTTCCTGGCATAGCCGAGCAGCCCCTGGTGGAAGCTGGGAATTCGTGCCGGGCCGGCGTTCATGTAGATGCCGTCGGAGAAGTGCGCTGTCTGCGTCTCCTCGCCGTCCATCTCGACCTTGTCGCCGTCACGTAGTGTCCAGGCGCGACCACCGACGCGGTTGCGCGCCTCCAGCAGCGTGACGAAGAAACCGGCCTGTTCGAGTTCATATGCCGCAGTCAGCCCGGCGATCCCCGCGCCGAGCACGACAACGCTCTTCCCGGCCCCGACGTTCGCAGGCAGCGGGGTCCAGTCCTGTGCGTGCGCGATACCGGTGATGCCAAGCGCCTGCATCGCGCCCATCATCGGGCCGATGCCGGCAATCAAGCCGATGTTCGTCAACAAACCGCGTCGCGTGACCATTCCCGTCCCCCCGATCGGGCGGCGACCGCCCGTGCCTTTGCACGCGGTCGTCCGCGGCAAGCCTGGGCATCCTCTCGAGTCGGCAGGGATCGAATCGACCAATTGCCGGCGATCGCCCGCAACCTTCCGTCGCTGCGGTTCGGATCGGCGAATGAAAGGGTTAGACCGGGATTCAATTTGCAACGCAACTGAAATAAAGGCGATCGTCGATTCCGATCGATTGCCGATGACAGATGTGCGGCGCGGGGAACGGCCTGGGGTCCTAGGTAGGTCCGCCTTCTGCGGACACGGAAAAGACGGTTCGCGAAGCCCGTTTGCCGGACAATCGCGAACCGTCTTTCTTTATCTTTTACGTGCGATCAGCGTCGCTCGGACGATCCGACGAAACAGCCTTGCGGTTATCGACCGGACCGGCGGCGACGGTTACGCCGACTGCAGATTGACGGCCGAGGTCTTCCCGCGGCGATCGGTTTCCAGCTCGTAGCTGACGCGCTGGTCCTTGTTCAGCGTCGTCATGCCTGCACGCTCGACGGCGCTGATGTGCACGAACGCATCGCCCTCGCCGGTTTCCGGCGCGATGAAGCCATAGCCCTTTTCGGAATTGAAGAATTTTACGGTGCCGGTAATCATGGTAAGTTCCTGACTTCGCTTGGTAGAACCCAGACCGATCGTCGCGTCGGCGATGATATCATCGACGATCGGACCGGGATGGGGTGGTGATGGGGTCAGCCGTTGCGGACCCACATGCTCCGGACGACCGGACCGCTGATGATCTTGGTCCGAAAGGCGTGCCGAATGGTGTCTGCGTCGTCGCCATTGTCCAGGACGACACGCGTGCCGCCCGACAGCAAGGTTTCGATCGCGCTGATATTCGCCGAATGCTTCGCGCACATCGCGGTCACTTCGGTCTTGTTCGCGGTGACGTTCATCGCTCGTGACATCGGCTGGCTCCTTGCCTATCGCTATGATCGCGGCCTTCGTGCCGAACCATGCGCGCGCTTGACCGCAAGAACGGCAGGCGTTCCTGGTTCGCGCGGTAATGGGTCGGCATGGAATGGTCTCGATCGTTCGGGCGAAAGCAAAATGCTTTCGGTCACCGGACGCCCAGGTTCGATCGAGTGATGCGTCGTCATAGCACAATATCCGCGCAGACCCGCATATAATCGGCGGGGCGGGTTCAGCCTCCACGGGCGACCTGAAATCCGGCGAAGGACTGGCTGACGGGCATGATCTCCAGCGTGTTGACGTTCAGATGCGGAGGCAGGGTGGCGATCCAAAGGATGGTCGCGGCAATATCCTCCGCCGTCATCGGGTTGGCGCCACCATATAATTTGTCCGATGCCGCCGCATCGCCGCCGGTGCGGACCAGCGTGAATTCGGTCTCCACCATGCCCGGCTCGATCGAACTGACGCGGACGCCGGTGCCGTGGAGATCGGACCGCAGCCCAAGCGTGAACTGGTGCACGAACGCCTTCGTCCCGCCGTAAACATTGCCGCCGGTATAGGGGTAGGTCGCGGCGACCGAGGACAGGTTCACGATCGCGCCCGTGCGTTCGATCAGCCCCGGCAGCAACCGGTGCGTGATGCCGACCAACGCGGTGACGTTGGTGTCGATCATCGTCCGCCAGTCGCCGAGATTGGCCGTCTGCGCTGGCGCGGTGCCGAGCGCCAGGCCGGCATTGTTGACGAGAAGGTCGATGACGGCGAACGCCGCGGGCAGCGCGTCGATCGCGGCGGCGGTCGCAGCGGCATCGCGGATGTCGAAGGCGGCGGGATACACGGCGTCGCCGACGGATGCCGCCAGGGCCGCGAGCCGGTCAGCCCGGCGCCCGGTCGCCACCACACGCCAGCCCGCGTTCGCCAGCGCCCGGACCGTCGCTTCGCCGATCCCCGAGGTTGCGCCCGTCACCAGTGCCGTCTTGGTCATATCGCCTCCTGTCAGCCTGTCGTGCTAGCGTACACCGGCGTTGGCTGCGATGGCCTCGGCAAGCTGTGCCATCATTTGTCCGAGCGCCCGGGACTGTGCGGCCGGATCGCCGGCCGGATGTCGGACACGCTGCCGATCTCCAGCCCCTTATAGTCGACATGCGTGTCACCGGTGCGGACGCCCTGCGCGGAGGGGACGAGCAGTTCGATGTCGATCCGGCGATCGGTCAGCGCACGCAGCGCCAGCCAGCCGACGATCATCAGCGCCGCGATCGACAGCACCATGGCGGTACGGATGCTGGTTCCGCGCCGGCGCTCCAGGACAGATCCGCACCGTACGCAGCGGGCCGACTTGCCGTCGTCCAGGACGGGTATCCCCTGCACCACTCCGCAGCTGTCGCAGCCGATCGTCCGTGCGGGCGTCACCGATCAGGCGTCAGCAATGCGCGGGCGGTGCGGTAGCAATCCTCGACATGCGCGTTGCCCGCCAGCTTCATCGCCCCGAACCCGATCGTCGCGGCCATCGCCGATCCGACGACCGGCACATATTTCGCGACGGATGCCGATGCGATGCGAACGCCGACCCGCCGCAACAGGCGAACCGCAATCCGGCGTGTGATCATTCGCCCGATGACATTGTTGCCCATGCTCGCGGCGATCACGAAGACACGTTGCGCGATGTCGGAATCGAGTTTCGCGACGCTGTCATGGTCCAGTTCGAAGGACTGGCTGATGGCGGGCAGCATCGTCGAGAGCAGTCCGATGTCGGCGATCAGGTCCGCGCCGGGGATCGGCACGACCGCGGCCCCCGCTGCCGCAAGCGAGCGATTGGTGACCATGCGGCGGCAATCGCGGCGAACGGCGTCGAGCTGGGAAATCGATTGAATCATGATGCTTTGTTCGATTGCTGGAGCGAATTCGATCGACGGAGTCGACGGCGGGAGCGGCGATATTCTGCCAAGCGATGAATGACCAAGCGGCGCGCGCGTTCCACTATCGCAATGATTTCTCGCCAACGATCCGCCAAGGCGCAATGATTGCATCTTTTGCAATCGCAGAGGCTCATTTTGCAATTGCGATAGAGTCTGTTGCGGTGCACAAAAAGCGTGCCTTTCAGGCATCCTCTCCTAAAAACTTTCGGGCCGGTCGTTGACCGGCCTTTTTTTATGTCTGCGCTGCTGGCAGAGGACGCGCGCTGCCGTGGCCCGGCATAAAAAATCGCAGGAGCGGAGCCGCCGGTCTAACCGGCACCGGGTTCATGATGGCGCGGGGGATCGAGTGGCCAGGCCCTCTCCCCCGCTTCCGGTTTTTGCAGTCACATGGCGCTACTGATCCGGATCGTGTGGTCCTGGGATCGAGGAGCGCATGGCCGAGCATCGACGCATCGGCTTGCCACGGCTTGTGGCGAGGGGCACGACATCGGCGAGATGGCAAAAGGGGCGTAAGGTGTCGGAGCAGGACCAGATCGAAGCGCCCGGTACCTGGCAGCGCGACTCGGATGTGGCGATGTCGCGGTCGCAGATCCGCGCCAGCCTGGTCGCTGCCGCCGTCTTGTTCGCCGCAGGCGTCGCGACGCTGAAGGATTTCCTGCCTGCGCTTGGCTGGGCGGTGATCTTCGCGATTGCGCTATGGCCTTGGTATGTGCGGATGGCGGCGCATTGGCCGCGGCATGCCCGCGGCCTGGTGCCGACCGTGATCGTCGGCGCGGTGTTGCTGGCGTTCGTTGTCCCCCTGCTCATCATCGCCGTCCCATTGGTCGAGGATGCGCATGCGGCCGGCATATGGGTGCAACAGACTGCGCAATCCGGCATTCCCGCGCCGGCATTCCTTGGCACCCTGCCTTACGGAGAGAGACTGGTGCCCTTGTGGCAGCAGCAACTGGCGCAGCCCGGCGCGCTTCAGGCGATCGCGCACCGCGCCGCGGCGGCCAACGGATCGGGAATGGGCGGGCGGATCGCTGGCAATTTGATCCACCGGGTGATGCTGGCCGGGTTCATGCTCCTGACGCTGCTGTTTCTCCTGCGCGACATCGATTCGGTGATGGCCGGGCTGCGGATCGGCAGCCGCCGCGCGTTTGGCGCGGCAGGGGAAAGCGTCGGGCGGCAATTGGTCGATACGGTCCAGGGCACTGTCAACGGACTGGTATTCGTCGGGCTGGGCGAGGGTGTGCTGCTCGGCATCGCCTATCTGGTTGCCGGCGTTCCGCACCCGACGCTGTTCGGGCTGTTGACCGCGCTGTTGGCGATGGTGCCGTTTGGCGCGACGGTCGCGTTCGGCGCGGCGGCGCTGGCGCTGCTGGCGACGGGCAAGACGGTGGCGGCGATCGTCATCGTGGTGCTGGGGTTCGCCGTCACCTTCGTCGCCGACCATTTCGTCCGCCCCGTGCTGATCGAGGGTGCGATTCGGCTGCCGTTCCTGTGGGTGCTGCTGGGCATCCTGGGCGGGGTGGAGGCGTGGGGCCTGATCGGACTGGTGATGGGACCCGCGATCATGGCGGCGATGATGCTGTTGTGGCGCGAATGGATCGGCGCGCAGCGTGGACCCATCAATCCGCCCGCCACGATCGCCGAGGACAGCTGAGGCATCCCGCTATTACGGGAGCGTCAACATCCTCCCCGAACAACCCGTTATGGTTCCATAACCATCGCTTTAAGCCTGCGCCAGCAACATGCGCGTCACCCATGGAACGCGGGCGGCGAAGATGCGACATTTCCTCAGATTGCTGATGCTGTGCCCGGGGCTGGTTCTGTCCGGCCCCGCCTTCGCCGCGTGCGGCGTCGCCACCACGGTCAGCGATGATCTTGGCGCCTACTCATCCAATGCGCTGAAGGCGGGGGCACCGCCCTATCTATCCAAGTTTGGCGGGTTCAGCTGCTCGAGCGCGTCGCTCATACGCTTCTTGCCGGCATTACTGAAGGCGACGGCCGCAAGCGGGTCGGTCTACAAGCTGATCTCGGCCACGTCGTCCGAAACGGTGAGTTATCAGCTTGCCGCCGCCGCCGATGGCAGCAGCCCGCTCGTGCCCGGAACCGCAACCTACTATGTCAACGGCGCCGCGCTGAACCTGCTCGGCAGCGGGAGGACCAGCGTCCCGGTATATGTGAAGCTGTCGAGCAGCACCGCGGTCACGCGGGGCGTTTACACGGGCAGCGTCGCGATCAGATGGGAATGGTCGTTCTGCTCGTCGATCGGTGTGCTGAACGCCTGTGTGGGCACGCTAGAGCAGAATCTGATCATTCCGGTTCATAGCCGGCGGCTGAGAAGTAGTTAG
>NZ_CAXTII010000003.1:0-82238 GCF_964244235.1 uncultured Sphingomonas sp. | reverse complement strand
TCGGGGAAGAGCTTGACCGATCCCGGATCGGCGGCGCTGCGCTTGTCGTCGAGCGTGAAGCCGCTGCCGGCACCCTGTGCACGGTCGCCGGTGCCCATCGCATCGCCTTCCTGGCTCAGCGAACGGGCGATGCCGAGCGTGTCCGCGGTCAGGAACCCTGCGATGTCGACGACCATGCTGCCGTCGGGAAGCGTGGCCGCCACATCGCCCATCCAGGCGACGGACGTCGCGAAGTCGCTGCTTGCCCCGCCGATCGCGCGAAAGCGAGGGTTCTCGAACTGGATCGCGATTCGCTTGCCCAGCCGACGAAAGGCGATGATCTGCGTCGGGCCGACCCGCCCCCGATCGAGAAAGGTCGGCGCGGAGCCAAGGCCCGTCCGAAGCGCGGTCGCGTAGAGCAGCCGCAACGAAACCCCGTCGGCGGCCGCCGGAGGCAGGGTGACGAGGATACGACCGCCCGTTCGGTCGACATGGACTGGCACGACCCCTTCGAGCGCGGTGCTGTTGGCGTAGATCGGTGCGCCGGTTTCCACAGACGGCGCGGCCGTCGCAACCGCAGGAAGCGCAATCGCGCCGACGCATAGCAGAAAGCGCAGCATTCGTTCCCCCGGTGCCCTTCGCAGACGGTCGAGGATCATCCAAACACCGTTGCGACGCAAGCGTCGGCGGGGGGGGGCGGTGCCGATCGAAAGAATGCGTCGGCGGAAAGGGAACCTCCGGGATGGCTGTCGAAATGGAGGTACAGCCGTGTAGAGGTGTCCGATGACGTTCCCGATCGACGCGGTGCGCCGCCGCTTTCCTGCACTCGACGTTACCGACGATGATCGCGCGCGCATCTATCTGGATGCACCCGGCGGCACGCAGGTCTGTTCGGACGCGATCGACGCGATGCGCCGGCACCTGGCGCTAGGCGCCGCGAACGCCGGCGGCGTGTTCGCCACGTCATGTGCGGTTGATTCGCTAAGCCGCTCCGCGCACCAGGCGATCGCCGATCTGATCGGGGCCGATCCGGACGAGGTGGCGTTCGGTGCCAACATGACGTCGCTGACGTTCGCAGTATCGCGAGCGCTGGCGCGCGACTGGCGATCGGGAGACGAACTGGTCGTCACCAGGCTCGATCACGATGCCAATGTCGCGCCCTGGCTCGAGGTTGCGGAAGACCGCGGACTTATCGTGCGCTGGCTGGACTTCGATCCCGCGACCGGCCGGTTGCAGCTCGATTCGCTGCCCGGATTGGTGTCGGATCGTACCCGCCTGGTCGCCATCGGAGGCGCGAGCAACGCGCTCGGCAGCATCGCCGATCTGGACACCATCGTTCGAACCGTGCGCCGAGAGTCTCAAGCGCTCGTCTATGTCGATGCCGTCCAGCTCGCGCCGCACGTGGCGCTCGACGTGAAGGCGCTCGGCTGCGATCTGCTGGCGTTTTCGCCGTACAAGCTGTTCGGTCCGCACGTCGGCGTGTTGTGGTGTCGACGTGAAGTCGCCGATCGACTCCGCGCCTACAAGGTTCGCGCCGCCTCGAGCAGGGGCATGGCGCGGTTCGAGACGGGCACGCCATCGTTCGAGGCGCAAGCCGGCATCATCGGCATGGCCGATTATCTCGAGTGGCTCGGCGAGATGGTATCGCCGGGCCTGGCGAACCGGCGCGAGCGGCTGTCGGCGGCGTTCGAGGCGTGTGAGACATATGAGGCGGAACTCGGCTCCGCGCTTCTGGAAGGGCTCGCCAAGTTCAACAGCGTTCGCGTGTACGGTCCCGCCGACATGACCGACCGGGTGCCGACGTTCGCGTTCACGGTCGAGGGGCATTCGCCGTCGGACGTCGTCCGGCACCTGGCCGATCGCGGCATCTTCGCATGGGCGGGTCACTTCTATGCGGTGGAAACGATCGTGCGGTTGCGGCTGGAAGCCGAAGGCGGGCTCGTTCGCGTGGGTCTGTGCCACTACAACACCATGGCCGAGGTCGATCTGCTGATTGCCGCGCTCGCCGACCTGCTGGGCTGACCGCGGAACGAACCTTCCGGGCATAAATCCGTGAATGCCCGTCAAATGGCGAACCTTGGTCTGCGGTATTGCGATCAGGATGGACTTGCGGCAGCGAATACCTGCGCTAACGCGCGGCTGGCGGGCCCGCCGTTCCGATCGCGCTGTCCGGAACGCCGGCTCCTTGCAATTGTCGCTTCACCAGCGCCCGCACGTCCACCCGCGCTTTGAGCCGGGCCGCGAGCAGCGCGGTGCCGCTGATCTTGCGTTGGACGAACAGGATGTCGATCGGCGGCAAATGCCATGTCGTCTGGTCGCCGGCCATTTCCATGCCCTGATCGCGGAGGACGCCGACAAAGGCACGGTCGCCGAAGTCGAACGGGACGGGGCGGTTCAGTTCGCCGAGCACGATGCCGATCATCGTGTCTACGCGCTCCCGGTGTCGCACGACTGCTTGTTCGCCGAGAAAACCGGCGGCGACGGCGGCGTCGCGGACCGCATCCGGATCGTCGGCCAGTGCCGCACGCAACAAGCGTTCATACCCGCCCGACGTCGCCGCGCCGACCGGCCGCGCCGCACCGAAATCAAGCAGCACCAGGCGTCCGGTGTCGGGCTGGTAACGGTAATTCGCGAAATTGGGATCCGTCTGCATGACGCCGAATTCGAACAATTCGCGCAAAACGAGCGCGATCAGCGCGCGCACCGCCTCGTTCCGCACTGCCTGCGACGAATCGACCAGCGACTCGATCGGGCGACCTTCGACGAAGCTCATCGCCAGCACACGCTCGGTCGTGAACTCCGTATCGAGCGTCGGCACTACATAATCCGTTGCTCCGGCGAGCAACCGGCCAAACAGGGCCAGCTGCTCGCCCTCGCGGACATAGTCGGCCTCTTCCGCCAATTGCCGCTTCGCCTCGGCAAGCAAAGGCGCGATGTCGAGCGCGCGGGGCAGCAGGCCCGAAACGCGGAGCAATGTGGCGACATTGTCGACATCGGCATCGATGCTTTCGCGCACGCCCGGATATTGGACCTTGATCGCCAGCACGCGGCCGTCCCGCGTCGTCGCCCGGTGGACCTGGCCGATCGATGCCGCCGCCACCGGCGTGGCATCGAACCGCGCGAACCGCGTCCGCCAATTCTTGCCCCATTGCCGGGCAAGGACCTGCTGGAGCTGCGCCGGCGGCATATGACGCGCCCGGTCGCGCAGTCGCGCCATGATCTCCGTCAGTTCGGGCGGCAGCATGTCGCCGGCATCCATCGAGATCATCTGGCCGAGCTTCATCGCAGCACCACGAAGATGCGACAGACGATCGGCGACCCGTCCGACATTGCCCGGCGTCAGCATCAGGTCGCGCATCCGCGGTCGTTCGCCATCGGCCAGCCGACGTGCGCCCTCGGCCAGCATTCCGCCCGCGACACCGCCGGCAAGCCGACCGAACTGCCCAAGCCGCGACAGCCGACCGCTCGGCACCGCGCGACCCTCCTTGCCGTCGCGACCGTCCTTGTCGTTCCGATCGTCGGTCATTGCGCTACCATCCCATGCTGCCGGGGATGCCCTTGAAGGGCCCGCTGAGATTGGCGGTGATCCAGCCGCCGTAAAACCCGCCAGGCTGGGGCACGACCGCCTCGCCGTCCACCGTGCACCGGTCGAACGGTCCGGCGTAGAAGGCGACATGGTCGCGCAGCGCGGCGAATGCACGGTTCGGATCGGGATAGCTCCATCCGATCCTGGGTAGCGTAACGCCATCGACGACCACGTCCCAATAGACCGCGTAGCCCTTATATTCACAAAACGACCCCCCGCCTGCCGGGCGAAGGACACCTGGTATTATGTCGTGGGGCGGAATGTAATAGGTCGGCGGATGACTGGTCTCCAGCGTCCGGATGCTCTCGCGCGTATCGGCGACAAACACGCCGCGATGTTCGATGGCGACAAGCGCGTCGGTCGGTTCGGCGCGCGGCGGCCTTGGATAGGACCAGACGCTTTCCTGACCGGGGCCGACCGGGTCCGGCCGCGGTCTCATGTCGCTACCCGCCGGGCGATACGCTGCAGGATCGGGCGGATCGTCAGAAACCGCGCATAGAGCCATTCCAGCGCGGCAAGAACCGACGCGTTGCGCGCCGCAAGACCGATCGGACGGAGCAGAGGGATCGCACGCCACATCGCGGCGAACGCCGCCGCGCCGTCGAGCATCACTGCGCCGTCGAGCATCACTCCGTCCTCACGCACGTGAAACCGCGCCAGCAACTCGGCGCGATCGATCGGGCAGGCCGATCCGTGGTCGCTCGATGCATCGACGAACCGGATCGCACCGCGCCGGTCGAGCCGCCGCATCAACGCGATCTCACTTCGGCACAAGGGGCACGAGCCATCGTGCCAGACGGTCAGGTCAGTCATTCACCGGACATGGGGAATGGAAAACGGTTCCGCACCGGGGGTCGGCAGATTGATGACGATTGCATTAACCGGAGGCAACTTTGCTGGAACGGTCCGCAAAGCGTATCGGCAAACAAACGGCGCAGCATCGACCGTCGATCAATCGTCGCCCTTGGGTTCGGCCATCTTGCGATGCTGTTCCGCCAGTACCGAAGCGGGCATGACGTTGGCCAGCATCCCCTGCACCTTGGTCGACCAGCCCGAGAAGATGCTCGCCTTGCCCGCCATCAGCGCGTCCCAGCCGTCCTTCGCGACCAGCGCGGGATCTCGCTTGGACTCGGACTGGCCGACTTCGGTATCCAGCATGTCACCGCGTTCGAAGAACTCGGTATCGACCGGCCCGGGCTTCAGCGTCGTCAGGGTGACGCCGTCCGAATCCTTGATCTCGTTGCGCAGCGCGTCGGTAAAGAAATCGACGAACGACTTGGTGGCGTTGTAGACCGCCTGGTACGAACCCGGGATGTAGCCCGCGATCGATCCGGTCACCAGGACCTTGCCCTCGTTGCGGGCGACCATCGGCTTCAGCACGGTCTGCAACAGGTACAACGTGCCAGTAATGTTGGTGTCGACGACCTTGCGCCAGTCGGCCAAATCCTGTTCCAGGAAGGCATGACCCAAACCGCGCCCGGCATTCGCGCACAGCAGGTCGATCTGGCGACCGTTCGCCGCAGCCAGCAACGCATCCACGCCCTCGGTCGTAGACAGGTCCGCCTCGACGGACCGCACTTGCGTGCCGAACTGGTCGAAATCCCGCGCGGCGTCCGCGATCAGCGCTTCATCCGCCACGACGAGAATGTCATACCCGTCCTTCGCGGCGATCGTCGCCAGTTCGAAGCCGATACCGGTCGACGCGCCGGTGACGATCGCGAATTTGTTGGCCATAGTTCTTGTCCTATCAGATGGAGTTTGAGTCAGCCGTTCAGACCAGGCTTCAATACGACCTTGGTCACCACATTCTGGTCATCGTGGAACATCTTGTAGCCCTTGGGCGCGTCCTCGAGGTCAATGCGGTGAGAGATCAGGAAGGTCGTGTCGATCTTCCCCTCCACGATCGCGTTCAGCAGCGCGGGCATGTAATGCTGGACGTGCGTCTGGCCGGTCTTGAGCGTCAACCCCTTTTCCATGAAGGCACCGAGCGGCCATTTGTCGACGAAGCCGCCATAGACCGCTGGCATCGAGACGCGCCCGCCCTTGCGGCAGGCGATGATCGCCTGGCGATTGGCATGCGGCCGATCGGTGCCGAGGAAGGTGGACGCCTTGATCTGGTCGAGCACATTGTCGACGAAGAAGCCGTGCGACTCCAGACCGACGGAGTCGATGACCGCATCGGGACCGATCCCGCCGGTCATCAGCATCAGCGCCTCGTACACCGCGCTTTCCTCGAAGTTGATCGTCTCGGCACCGAACTTCGCGGCCAGCTCCAGCCGGTGGGGGAAATGGTCGATCGCAATCACGCGCTCGGCCCCCATGAGGAAGGCCGACTGCACCGCGAACAGCCCGACCGGGCCACAGCCCCAGACCGCGACGATGTCGCCCGGTTCGATATCGGCATTCTCCGCCGCCTGCCAGCCAGTCGGAAGGATGTCCGACAGGAACAGCACCTTCTCATCATCGATCCCATCCGGGATGACGATCGGTCCGACGTCGCTGAACGGCACGCGGACATATTCCGCCTGACCGCCTGCATAGCCGCCGGTCATGTGACTGTAGCCGAACAATCCCGACATCGGCTGGCCGTACAGTTCCTGCGCGATGTCCTGGTTGTCGGCGGGCAGGCCGTTTTCGCACGCGGAATACTGGTGCTTGCCGCAATGGTAGCAGCTGCCACACGCGATGGTGAACGGGACGACGACCCGCTGGCCTTTTTGCAACGTCGATTTGGGGCCGGTTTCGACCACTTCGCCCATAAACTCATGGCCCAGGACATCGCCCGCCTGCATCGTCGGGATGTAGCCGTCGTACAGATGAAGGTCGGACCCGCAGATCGCGGTTGCGGTGACCTTGATGATGCAATCGCGCGGGTTCAGGATTTCGGGGTCATCGACGGTGTCGACACGGACGTCGTGGCAACCATGCCATGCCAGCGCACGCATCAGGCGGCCTCCTCTTCGCGTTGCCTGTTGGTAAAGGCACCGGTTGCAATCTCACCGGTTTCCATGAGTTGCTTGAAACGGCGCAGGTCGCGGCGGGCCTGGATCGCCGGTTCGCGCTGGAACATCTTGGCGATCACCTTGCCGACGATGCCGCCGGGCGGATCGTAGCGGATCGTAGCGGTGACGACGGTGCCGCGCGCGCCGGCGTCCCGGAATTCGACCCGGCCGCCGTTCGCGACGTCAGCACCTGGGTCCGATGTCCAATCGATGAATCGGTTCTCGACCTCGGCGGTGACGGTTGCATCCCATTCGACGGTCCGGCCGGCCGGTGCCTTTACGACCCAGTGCGAATGCGTGGCATCGAGCACGTCGATGCGATCGACATTCTCCATGAAGGTCGCGAAATTGACGAAATCGCGAAAAAACGAAAACAATTCGCCGACCGGCCGATTGATCGTCACCGCCGCCGCGGTCATCGCCGTGCCTTCTCCTGCGGGAACATCGGCGGCCGCAATGGCGTCGCCCTTCTTCCATGTCGTCGCGGGCGCGTCGTCGATATGGTCTGCTATATCGTTCGACATAAACTGTCCTTCGATGAATTATGAATAGTCGTAAACTGTCGCTGCGCCGCGCGTAGACTGGGCATTGACGGAAGTTAACAACATGAAAAGCTTGGTAGATATGTAAGCGGTCAACCATGAATGACCGACATTGTTCCGCTCTTTGCACCACGAATCGAATGCGATCGTGCTTGCTCCGCACGACGCTTTGGTCGAAACGGCTGACGCTGGGAATCAGCAGCCACTTAAGGGGATGCATATGCAAAAATCGTTCATTTTCGTCGCGGGCGCTTGCCTGCTGTCGCTCACCGCATGCGACCACAAGACCGCCGGTGCGGATAACGTGATCTCGTCGGCCGACAATACCGCCGATATGATGCAGGCGAACGCCACCGCGATCCGCGACACCGCGGACAGCGTCGGCGGCAATGCCGAAGTCGCCATGGACAACCGCGCCAACGCGCTGGACAACGGGGCTGACGCCGTACGCGGTGCTGCTGCGAACAAGGCCGACGCACTGGATGCGACGGTCAAGGGCAAGTAATCCCGCTGCATCCATCGCCGGGATGCCTTCGCATCTCCGGCGATGGTCGTCGTCGGTCAGGCCATTATCGGCAGCCCGGCCATATGCTTTTCGAGCGTAACCGGATAATCGCGTACCCGCACGCCGGTGGCGTTGTAGACCGCGTTGGCGATCGCTGCACCCACCCCGCACAGGCCAAGCTCGCCGACACCCTTCGCCTTCATCGGCGACGATAGCGGATCGACCTCGTCCAGGAACACGACCTCCTGGTGCGGAATGTCAGCATGCACCGGCACTTCATACGTCGCGAGATCGTGATTGACGAAGAAGCCGAAGCGCGTGTCCACCGCGAGCTCTTCCATCAGCGCCGCGCCAACCCCCATCGTCATCGCGCCGATAACCTGGCTGCGCGCGGATTTCGGGTTGAGTATCCGTCCCGCGGCACACACCGCCAGCATCCGGCGGACGCGCGTTTCACCGGTATAGCCGTTGATCGCCACCTCGACGAAATGCCCAGCAAAGGTCGATTGCTGATAATCCTTGTCCAGCGTGCCGTATTCGATCCGGTCCTCCGCAACTAGCGGGCCAGTCTTCGCGGCATCCGCCAATTGCGCGCTGCGTCCGCCCGCCTGCACCCGACCATCGGCAAAAGCCACGTCGGCTGCGTCGAAGCCGAGGCGCCGCGCCACCTGCTCGCGCAGCTTGACGCAGGCGGCGTATACGCCCGACGTCGAGTTGTTCGCGCCCCATTGGCCACCCGACCCCGACGATGCCGGGAAGTCGGAGTCGCCGAGCTTCACGACGACCCTCTCGATCGGCACGCCCATCATCTCGGCGGCGGTCTGCGCGATGATCGTATAGGTGCCGGTGCCGATATCGGTCATGTCGGTCTCGACGGTCACGACTCCGCCCGCATCAAGGCGGACCCGCGCGGCGGACTTCGTCACGATGCTGTTGCGAAAGCCGGCAGCGACACCCATCCCGACCAGCCACGTGCCCTCACGAACCTGCGCGGGCTTCGGGTTGCGCTTGCTCCATCCGAACCGGTCCGCACCCAGCTTCAGGCACTCGACCAGCTGACGCTGCGAGAATTTGCGGGTCGGCTTTTCGGGATCGACCTGCGTGTCGTTCGCGATGCGGAGCGCGACCGGGTCCATCCCGAGCTTCTCGGCCAATTCGTCCATCGCGATCTCCAGCGCCATGAGGCCTGGGGCTTCGCCGGGCGCGCGCATCGCATTTGCTTCGGGCAGGTCCATGACCGCGAGGCGGGTGGCGACCATGCGGCTAGCGCCCGCATACAGTAATTTGGTCTGCGACGTCGCGGTCTCGGGACCGCCGCCGGGCAGGTTTCCACTCGTGCCTTCATGCGCGATCGCGGTCAGCGTGCCGTCGCGGGTCGCGCCAAGTCGAATGCGCTGGATGGTTGCCGACCGGTGGGTCGTGTTGTTCGCCATCATCGGCCGCGTCATCGCGACCTTGACCGGACGCCCCGCCGCCTTCGCACCGAGCGCGGCGAGTGCGATGTCGGCCCGGACGAACAGTTTCCCTCCGAAACCACCACCGATATAGGGCGAGTCGATCCGGACATTTTCGGGCGATATGCTTAGCGTCTTGGCGAGATCGCCCTTCGCCCAAGCGATCATCTGGTTGGACGTCCACACCGTCAGTGTGTCGCCGTTCCAGGACGCGATGCTGGCGAACGGTTCCATCATCGCATGTGTCTCGTCGGGAGTCGTATAGGTCCGATCGATCGTCACCGGGGCCGCGGCGAAGGCCGTCTCGAAATCGCCGATCCGGTCGATCTTGGGGGCAGCGCTGCCTTCGCCGCTACCGCCGCCGTGCAGCGGCGCGAGCGGTGCCAGCGCGGCCAGATCGTATTGCCCCTTCGCGCGAACATAATCGACGCGGATCGCGGCGGCGGCGGCGCGTGCCTGCTCGAACGTATCGGCCACGACTAGCGCCACCGCTTGATGGTAATGGGCGATTTCTGAACCGCCGAACAAATGTGCGGTATTGGCCCGCCCCAATGGCAGCTTGGGCATGTCGAGCGTCGATACGATCGCCAGTACGCCGGGCATCGCTTTCGCGTGCGCCAAGTCCATGCTCGCGATGCTGCCCTTGGCGATCGCCGATCCCAGGATGAAGCCGTACGCCTGGTTCGGCGCGACGTCGTGGCGTTCATAGGCATAGGGCGCGGTGCCGGTCGTCTTGAACTTGCCGTCGATGCGATCGTGCGGCCTGCCGACGACCTTCAGCTGATCGATCGGATTGCGGCCGGCGGGGGTGTCGAACTTCATGGGATCAGGCCTTTGCGTCGGCCAAGGCGGCGGCGAGCGTACGCTCGACCAGCGGTACCTTGAATGCATTGTCAGGGGTCGGACGGGCACCAGCCAGAAGCGGCGCGGCGACGGCCTGCGCGCCCTGCGGCAGATGCGCCTCCGCCGCCTCCATCCGCCAGGGCCTAGGCGCGATCCCGCCGACCGCGACGCGGCCGGTGCCGTCCTTCTGGACGATAGCCGCGACCGAGACGAGCGCGAAGGCATACGAGGCCCGGTCGCGGACCTTGTGATAGACATGGGCGCCGCCGATCGGGCGGGGCAGGGTAACCGCTGTGACCAGTTCGCCCGGCACCAAAGCGGTTTCGATATGCGGCGTGTCCCCGGGCAGGCGGTGGAAATCCGCGATCGGGATCGCGCGCGTACCCCCGGCGGGATCGACGGTTTCGACCACTGCATCCAGCACGCGCATCGCGACCGCCATGTCGCCGGGATAGGTCGCGATACAGGCATCGCTCGCGCCGATCACCGCCAACTGCCGGCTATACCCGCCGATCGCCGCACAACCGGAACCGGGCGTCCGCTTGTTGCACGGCTGGTTGGTATCGTAGAAATACGGGCAGCGCGTCCGCTGGAGCAGATTGCCCGCGGTCGTCGCCTTGTTGCGCAATTGCCCGGACGCGCCAGCGACGATCGCGCGCGTCAGGGCGCCGTAATCGCGACGTACGCGGTCGTCCGATGCGAGCGCGGTGTTGCGGACCAGTGCGCCGATCCGCAGGCCACCGTCCGGGGTCGGTTCGATCCGGTCGAGCTTCAGGTCCTGCACGTCGACCAGATGCGACGGCGTCTCGATCTGCAGCTTCATCAAGTCGAGCAGATTGGTCCCGCCCGCAATGAACTTCGTGCCCGGTCGCGCGGCGGCGGTCGCGGCCTCCGCCGGGGTTTTCGCGCGGCTGTACGTAAACGGCTTCATGCGTCGTGCTCCGCAACTTCGGCCATCGCTTCGGCGATGTTCGAATAGGCGCCGCAGCGGCAGATATTGCCGCTCATCCGTTCGCGCATCTCGATGTTGGTGGCGCGGGGACGATCGGTCAGGCTGGCGCTGGCATGGCTCGGGATGCCGGCCTTGATCTCCGCCAGCACGGCGATCGCGGAACAGATCTGGCCGGGCGTGCAATAGCCGCACTGATAGCCGTCATGCTTCACGAACGCTGCCTGCATCGGATGCAGCTTTTCAGGGGTGCCGAGCCCCTCGATCGTCGTGACCTTGTCGCCCTCGTGCATGACCGCGAGGCTTAGGCAGGCATTGATCCGCTGCCCCTCGACAATGACTGTGCACGCGCCGCACTGACCGTGATCGCACCCCTTCTTGGTGCCGGTCAGCTGCAGATGTTCGCGCAGTGCGTCGAGCAAGGTCGTGCGGGTGTCGATATCGAGCGTCCGATGCTTGCCGTTGACCTCGATCGATACGCGCATCGTCGCGGGCACCTGCTGCGCCGGCATTTCGGCTTCGGCAGCCGGCACCGCGGTCAGCGCGACCGTCGCTGCGCCACCGACGAGGATATTGCGGCGGGAGAGTTCGACCTCACCAAGGATGGACATCGGTTTCCTTCGGATTGCGACGAGCCAGCCGATCGGCCGCGGCTATGCTGACGCGTGTTACCGTATGTAGCGCGCGAAGGGAAAAGAGTATTCGCGCGGCAAGGGTACGATCGACGTTTCTTGGGAGAAGACGGTCACCGCCATACCAGACGCAATGTCGTGTGAGATCAGTTTCGTCACCCGATCTTGAGCGGCCAAGCGTCCATTGAACGTCCGAAGAAGCGGGCCCCGGGTCGAGCCTGGGGGTAACGGCATAGCAAATTTGTCGATGCTATCGACGCTGCGCCTACCGCAGCGCGCGCAGATGCTTTCCGCCGTAGCGTTGCCCGATATAGCTCGTCAGCCGCTGCATCACGCCGGAGGCGCTGTGCGCGGCCTCGGAACAACAGGGCAGGGGAATCTGACTTTGGCCGGTCGCGCGGCGTTCGACCTTCTGGCAGAGTTCTTCCATGTCGGCGCGGCTGAGGAGGTTCTTCTCCCGCAACAGGCACAACAGGCTTTGCAGGATGATGAGGCTTTCACCCCCCGGATCACTCTCGGGGTGATCGCCTGCGCGGGGGCCGCGTTGGGGCGGCACGATCGATGCCATCGGACTCTCCTTACCGGTTTCGACAGGCTACGCCGATTCGCGGCGCTGGCAAGCCGTTCCGACAAGGCTCAGTTCAGCCCGCCGCCGAGCGCGCGATAAAGCTCGACCAGATTGCCGCCGCGATTGAACCGTGTGGTGACCAGCTGCTGCCGCGCGGCATAGGCGGTGCGCTGCGCATCCAGCGTGGTCAGGAACGAGTCGACCCCGGCGCGGTAGCGAGCGTCGGAAAGGTTGGCGGCGACGTTCGCGGCATTGACCCGCGCGGACTGCGCGGCGATCTGCTCGTCGATCGTTCCGCGTTGCGCCAATGCGTCGGCGACTTCGCGGAATGCCGTCTGGATCGTCTTCTGGTAGGTGGCGACCGCCGCCTGGCGTGATGCGCGGGCATAGTCGAGATTGCCCTTGATCCGCCCCCCGTCGAACAGCGGCAGCGAGATCGACGGGCCGGCCGAGAAGGTGCCCGTGCCGGCACCGAACAGGCCGCCGAGCGCGGTGCTGATCGTGCCCAGCGTCGCCGTCAGCGAGATGGTCGGGAAGAACGCCGCGCGGGCCGCGCCGATGTTGGCGTTCTGCGCGATCAACTGATGCTCCGCCTGCAGCACATCGGGACGGCGGAGCAGGACGGTGGACGAAAGGTCGGTGGGCAGCACCTCGATCCCGGCGCGCGTGTCGCCCAGCGCGGTCGGCAGCAGCGCCGGCTCGACGGGCGCGCCGACGAGCAGGTCGAGCGCGTTGCGGTCGCGCGCGACCGAGGTCCGCAGCACCGCGATGTCGTTGCGTGCCGCCTGGTAGTTGGTTTCCGCCTGACGCGACTCGAGCTCGGAGGCGACGCCGATCCGGAACTGCGCGGCGGTCAGGTCGAGCGTCTGCTTGAACGTGCCCAGCGTCTGCTGCGACAGCGCGAGCTGGTCCTCATCGGATGCGATCGTCAGCCATGCCGTCGCGATCTCGGCGATCAGGGTGATGCGGGTGCTGCGCTGCCCTTCCTGCGTCGCGAGATATTGTTCGAGCGCCGCGCGGGTCAGGTTGCGGACGCGGCCGAACAGGTCGACCTCGTAGGCCGAGACGCCGACGTTGGCGGAATATTCGGCGACGTTGGTGGATCCCGTGCCGACCGACGCCCCCGCCGTGCCGGTGGCGGTCGATGCGGCCGTCCCGGTCGTCGTGCCCGTGGTCGTCGAACCGGTGCCCGTCGCGGTGCCCGTGGCCGCGCTCGCGCCGCCGAGCAGGTTGTTGGTATAGGTTGCCGAGCCCGAGAACGCGGTCGTCGGCACCAGATCGGCGCGCTGGATGCGGTATTGCGCGCGCGCCTGCAGCACGTTGGCGGCGGCGACCTGGAGATCGCGGTTGTTGTCGAGGCCGCGCTGGATGACCTGGCGCAGCGCTGGGTCGACGAAGAAGTCGCGCCAGCCGACCCGCGTGACGTCGCGGGCGTCGGTCGCGGCGGCCGGATAGGTGCCGCCCTGCGGCAACGCCGCCGGAACACCGCTTACCGGGCGGATATAGTGGGGCGCGAGGTTGCACCCGGCGAGCATCGTGCCCGCGGCCAGCGTAGCCAGAAGGGGCAGGCGTCCCCGGAGAAGATCAGTCACGGCCATCAGGCTCCCTGCGGCGCGGGGCGTGCGCCCTCGGTATCGGGGGTGTCACGGTGAACCCGCTCGTCATCGCCGTGGCGACCGAACAGGCGGAGCACGACGACGAAGAACATCGGCACGAAGAAGATCGCCAGGATCGTCGCGGACAACATTCCGCCCACCACCGCGCGTCCGATCGCATTCTGCCCGCCGGCCCCGGCACCGGTCGAGATCGCCAGCGGGAACACGCCGAAGATGAACGCGAACGACGTCATAAGGATCGGCCGCAACCGGAGCTTCGCCGCCGCGACCGCCGCGTCGAACGCGTTCATGCCGTCGCGCATTCGCTCCTCGGCGAATTCGACGATCAGGATCGCGTTCTTCGCCGACACGCCGATCGTCGTGATAAGCCCGACCTGGAGATAGATGTCGTCGTTCAGCCCGGTAATCGTCGCCGCGAGCAGCGCGCCCAGGATGCCGAGCGGTACGACCAGCAGGACCGAGATCGGCACCGACCAGCTTTCGTACAGCGCGGCAAGGCACAGGAACACGATCAGCAGCGACAGCCCATAGAGCGCGGGGGCCTGCCCGCCGGACAGCCGTTCCTCATAGCTGAGACCGGTCCAGTCGAGCCGGGTACCCGGCGGCAGTTTCGCCTGCATCCCCTCGATCGCCTTCATCGCCGCGCCCGACGAGACCCCGGGCGCAGGCTGGCCCAGGATCTCCATCGCGGGCAGCCCGTTATAGCGCGTCAGCTGCACGGGTGCCTGCGCCCAGGACTGGCTGGAAAAGGCGGTGAACGGGGCCATAGTGCCGCTTGCGCCGCGCACGTAGAAATCGCCGATATTCTCGGGGGCCTGCCGGTATTGCTCGTCCGCCTGGAGGTAGACGCGCTTCACCCGGCCGCGGTCGATGAAATCATTGACGTATCCGCCGCCCCAGGCGGTCGAGATCGTGTCGTTGACCGTCGCCAGGTCGAGCCCGAGCGCACGCGCCTTGTCGTGATCGATATTGACCTTCAGCTGCGGCGCATCGTCGAGCGCGTTGGGACGCACCCCGATCATTGTCTTGTCCTGCGACGCCATGCCGAGCAGCATGTTGCGCGCCGCCAACAGCCTGGCATGGCCAATCCCGGCCTCGTCGACGAGTTGCAGGTCGAAGCCGGTCGCGTTGCCTAGTTCCTGCACCGCGGGCGGGACCACTGCGAAGATCATGGCATCCTTGAACTGCGAGAACGGCCCCATCGCACGCGCTGCGATCGCGGGGGCCTTGTTGGCGCTCCCGCCGCGGTCTTCCCAGCCCTTCAGAGGAATGAATGCGATGCCGCTGTTCTGGCCCGTACCGGCGAAGCTGAACCCGTTGACGGTGAAGACGCCCTGGATGTTCTTCCCCTCGGTATTCAGGAAGTGATCCTGGACCAGTTCCAGCGCCTTTTCGGTGCGCGCGCTGGTCGATCCCGAAGGCCCCTGGACCAGCGCGATCATGATCCCCTGGTCCTCGTCGGGCAGGAAGCCGGTCGGCAGGCGGGCGAAGAGGAACGCCATGCCGACGACGATCAGCGCGTAGACGATGAGCGAGCGTTTCCAGTTGCGTGCCGTGCCCTTGACCGTTTCTTCGTATTTCACCTGGCTGCGATCGAACTTGTCGTTGAACCAGCGGAAGAAGCGGGCGAGGGGGCCGTTGCCTTCCGCCCTGTCCGGATCGTGCCGCTTGAGGATCGTCGCGCAGAGCGCCGGCGTCAGGATCAGCGCGACCGACACCGACAGGACCATCGCCGACACGATGGTGATCGAAAACTGGCGATAGATAACCCCGGTCGATCCACCGAAGAACGCCATCGGCAGGAACACCGCAGACAGGACGAGCGCGATGCCGACGAGTGCGCTGGTGATCTCGTCCATCGATTTGCGCGCGGCGTCCTTGGGGCTCAGATGTTCGGTCTGGATCAGCCGTTCGACATTCTCGACGACCACGATCGCGTCGTCGACCAGCAGACCGATCGCCAGCACCATGCCGAACAAGGTGAGCGTATTGATCGAATAGCCGGCGATCGCCAGCACGCCGAACGTGCCGAGCAGCACCACCGGCACCGCGATCGTCGGGATCAGCGTCGCACGGAAATTCTGCAGGAACAGGAACATGACCAGGAAGACGAGGATCACTGCCTCGACCAATGTCTCGATCACCTGCTTGATCGACAGCCGCACGAAGGGCGAGGTGTCGTAGGGGAAGATGACCTTCACGTCGGGCGGGAACTGCTTGGCGATCTCGGTCACGCGCGCCTTGACCGCGGTGACGGTGTCGAGCGCGTTGGCGCCGGGGGCCAGCTTGATGCCGATGCCCGATGCCGGTTTGCCGTTCCATCTGGACGAGAAGCCGTAATTCTCCGCCCCGATCTCGACCCGCGCGACATCGCCCAGCCGTACGATCGACCCGTCCGCATTGCTCTTCAGGCTGATCGCCGCGAATTCTGTCGGGCTGGTCAGGCGCGATTCCACCGATACGGTGGCGTTCAGCATCTGCTCCTTCGGCGCTGGCTGGGCACCGATCTGCCCGGCGGAGACCTGGGCGTTCTGCGCGATCACCGCGGCGCGGATGTCCGCCATCGTCAGTGCGTAATTGTTGAGCTTCAGCGGATCGACCCAGATCCGCATCGCATATTGCGATCCGAACGTCTGCGTGTCGCCGACGCCGTTCACGCGGGCGAGCGGGTCCTGCAGCTTGGAGACGATATAGTCGGACAGGTCGTCCGCGTTATGCTTGCCATTGTCGGAATACAGCCCGACGAACAGCAGGAAATTCTGCGTCGCCTTGGCGACGAGAATGCCCTGCTGCTGGACCTCCTGCGGCAGAAGCGGGGTCGCCGCCTGCAATTTATTCTGGACCTGCACCTGGGCGATGTCGGGGTTGGTGCCCTGTTCGAACGTCAGCGTTATGGTAACCGTACCCGCGGACGACGATGACGACGAGAAATAGCGGAGATGATCGATCCCCTTCATCTGCTGCTCGATGATCTGGGTCGTCGTGTTCTCCAGCGTCTGCGCATCGGCGCCGGGATAGGTCGCGGTGATCGACACGGCCGGCGGCGCGATCGTCGGGAATTGCGAGATCGGCAGCACGCGGATCGCCAGGATGCCGGCGAGCATCAGGATCATCGCGATGACCCAAGCGAAGATCGGGCGATCGATGAAATAACGGGCCATGACGGATTACTGGCCCTGTGCCGGAGGCTGTGTCGGGGCCGGTCTGGCGTTCGGGTTCCAGGGGGCGGGCGTGACCGGCATGCCCGGGCGCAACATACCGCCGCCCTCGACGATGACATGGTCGCCCGGCTTCACGCCCGCGGTGACCAGCCAGTTCTCGCCGACCGTTCGCGTCGTCTGGAGCGTACGCGGTTCGACCTTATTGCCCTTGCCGACGACCATGACGGTCGCGTTCCCGCGCTCGTCGCGGCTGACGGCACGCTGCGGCACCAGCATCGCTTGCGCCTGCGTGCCCTCGATCAGTTGCGCGCGCACGAACATGCCCGGCAGCAGCAACCCGTTGGGATTGGGGAACAAGGCGCGGATGATCTGCGATCCGGTCGTCGGATCGACCGTCACGTCCGCGAAGCGAAGCGTCCCCTCAGGCCCGTAATTCGTGCCGTCCTCCAGCAGCAGCTTCACGCGAGCGTTACCGTCGCGCGCGACTTGCCCGGACAGGATCTGCTGGCGCAACTTCAGCAAGTCCGAACTGGATTGGGTAATGTCGACATAGATCGGGTCGAGCCGCTGGATCGTGGCCAACGGATCGGTCTGCGATGCCGTCACGAGTGCGCCGGTCGTATAGACCGAACGACCGATCCGCCCGGTGATCGGCGCGCGGATGGTAGTGCGCGCCAGGTCGATCTGCGCGGTCTTCAGCGCCGCCTGCTGCGCGGCGACGTCCGCCTGCGCCTGCGCGGCGGTGGTCTGCGCATTCTCGTAATCCTGTTTCGAGATCGCGTTGATCTTGACCAGTCCGCCATAACGACGGGACAGCGCCGCGCTCGACGCGATCGCGGCACGTGCCTTCGCCAGCGCGGCGCGGGCGTTGGCGACCTGTGCTTCATAAGGCTGCGAGTCGATCCGGTAGAGTGCCTGCCCCTTGCTGACGACATCGCCTTCGGTAAACAGTCGCGCCTCGACAAGGCCGTTCACCTGCGGACGGACCTGCGACGTCTCGTAGGCGGAGGTGCGGCCCGGAAGCTCGTTGGTAAGGGTCACCGATTGTTCATTTACCGTGATATATCCGATGCTTGGCGGCGGAGGCGGTGGCGGAGCCACGGGCTTCCCGCAGGCGGCGAGCGCCAACGCCATCGCTGGGGCGGTGTGACGAAGAAAAGACATGCTCAGCTCTGCCGGATAGGATATGTGAGTGAACGATCACTCACAATGCTGCTACTGCGAACGGGATTGCCGGGTCAAGCGGAATACGGACTGGTAAGGGATGGGCGAGAAAAACCTGTGTTGTGGAATGATGCGAGACCGTGCGGCACTGCGTCGTCAGCGGATCATCGACGCCGCGCGTACCCTGTTCGTTTGCAACGGTTTTCACGCAACCGGCGTGGCCCAGATCGCAAAGGCCTCGGGCGTGGCGGTCGGGCAGATCTACCGCGATTTCGCGGCGAAGGAAGACATTGTCGCGGCGATCGTCGAGGGCGATTGCGGGCGTTTACTCGAACGCGAGTCGTTGCAA
This sequence comes from uncultured Sphingomonas sp., assembly GCF_964244235.1. Classification (GTDB taxonomy): domain Bacteria; phylum Pseudomonadota; class Alphaproteobacteria; order Sphingomonadales; family Sphingomonadaceae; genus Sphingomonas. The sequence continues at coordinate 63,888 of NZ_CAXTII010000003.1, read as the reverse complement.
CGGGCGATCCTGGCAGGTGATACGGAGTCGGTGTGGCATTGGATCGGGCAGTTTGTCCGGCCCACGACCGGACGCGAAGCCGTCGTGATGTTGGCCGAGATCACCGCCGAATCGACGCGCAACGAACGGATCGCGGCAATCTTCGCGCGCACGCGCGCCGATGTATGGGTGAACATATTGGCGGCGCTTGCGCTGCTGATGCCGGGCGACCGGGCCGCTGGACGTCGCGAATTGCTGGCCGAATTGGCGTTGACGCAATCGCTGGGATTGAGACAACAATTTTTGCTGCAGCCGGACATGGACGTCGAGCGGCTGGCCGATGCGATCATCGCCGTCATCATGCGGGAGGTCGAAGCCGTCAACGCGGTAACGGCCGCGGGCCCCGACACGGGCATTGGTGGCAAGACACGCGCTCCGAACAGATAGACGTTCGTCCTTACGCCATCTTCAGGGTGTCGTACCGCCGATCGCACGGACCGTATCGACCGCGACTTGCAGCCGCGCGCTCTCGATCGCCAGCAGCGCCCGTTGGGCGTCGAGCGCCGCGGTTTGCGCGGTGACGACCTCGAGATAATCCGCCGCGCCGTCGCGGTACCGGATGAGCGCCAGGTCGCGGGTCTTTTCCGCGGCGCGGGTCGCATCCGCCTGGTCCCGCTCCTGCTGCACCAGGCTTTGGCCGTGCGCGAGATCGTCCTCCACCTCGCGAAAGGCGGCGAGCACGGTGGCGCGATAGGAGGATGCTGCCTCGTCATATTGCGCGCGACTGATCCGGACCCGCGCCCGTCGCGCGCCGCCGTCGAACACCGATAGCGCAGCGGACAGGGGACCGAGCGCCCAGAAGCCGTTCGACGCGCCGAGGATCGCGCTGCTGCCCGCCTCGAACCCGCCCGCCGCGCCCAAGGTCAGCGACGGATATTGCGCCGCCCGCGCGACACCGATCCGCAGATTGGCGGCAGCAACGCGGCGCTCGGCAGCGGCGATGTCGGGGCGACGCTGCAGCAATGTCGAGGGCAGGCCGGCCGGGATCGCCGGCGGATTGCGTTGCCCATCGACGACGGTCAACGAAAACGACGACGGCGTTTCGCCGACCAGCGCTGCGATGGCGTGTTCGAACGAAGCGCGGTCGGCGGCGACCGCCGACAGTTCGGCCCGCGCGCTCGACAGCAGGGCATCGGCGCGGCTGACGTCGATCCCCGAAGCAATGCCGCCGTTGTGGCGCGTGGTGGTCAGGTCATAGGCCCGCTGGAACGCGGCGACCGTCTGCCGCAGCAGCACCGTCCGCGCATCCAGTTCCCGCATCTGGAAATAATCGTCCGCCAGCGTCGCCTGCAGTCCGAGCCGTATCCCGGCGACGTCGCGGTCGCTTGCCTGCGCCGAAGCGGCGGCGGCGCGCGCGGTATCGCGGACGCGGCCGAACAGGTCGATCTCGTACGCCAGCGACGGCCCGATGCGCAGATCGGTATAGGTCGCCGCGGTTCCCGGCGACAGCGGCCGATCCGCCGACACGCGCGCTCGCTCGCCCGAAGCACCGACATCGACGCCGGGATAATAGCCGGCGCGTGCCTCCCCCAATACCGCCCGCGCCTCGTCATACCGTGCGACCGCGCTTGCAAGGTCCGGATTGCCCGCCTCGATCCGGCTCTCCAGCCCGCTTAGCACCGGATCGCCGAACGCCTGCCACCAGGGTCCGCCCGGGGGCAGATCGGTCGTCGCAACCGCCCATACCCCGCCTTCCTTATACGCCGGCGCGGTCGGGGTCGGCGGGACGTGATAGGCGGGCGCGAGCGAACAGCCGACGAGGCCGGCGGCGGCAGCCAGCCCGATCAGGCGATCAATGCGCCGCACGACCTGCTCCATGACCTGCCGCAGGAGCCGCGATCCGCACCGGATCGCCGGTCTGTAACGAATCCGGGGGGTTGTCGATGACTTGGTCCGCGGCGGTCAGACCTGCGCTGATCTCGACGGTATCGCCGTCGTCACGGCCTATCGTGACCGTCTTCATGACTGCCTTGTCCCCCGCGCCGACCGTCGCGACGCGCGTTCCCCTGGTACCGACGACCAGCGCGCTGGCCGGCAGGCGGACTCCGGCACTGGCATCACTGTCCAGCGGGAACTTCACTTGTGCATAGGCACCCGGCTTCAGCGCATGATCGCCGTTCGCGCGTTGCAGTTCGATCAATACCGTGCCCGATTGCGGATCGACCGCATCCGCAGTGCGAGTCAGCGTCGCGTCGAATTCGCGCCCGGGAAACTCGGGTACGGCAACCGACGCATGCATGCCCTGACGGATCTGCCCCGACGAGGATTGCGGAACGCGGACATAGATGCGGATGCGGTCGAGATCGGATACGGTGAAAAGCGGCATCGACGCAGCGGCGGATCCCGCGGTGACCAGTTGCCCGATCTGGGTAGATCGGCTGGTGACGACCCCGCCGAAGGGCGCGGCGAGCTTGGTGAAACCCTGCAGCGCGCCCAGCCGACGGACATTGGCGGCGGCGGCGTTGGCGATCGCGGTCTTCGCGGCGAGGTCGCCGATCTTCTCGTCCGTTTCCTGCTTCGACACCGCATCCTTCGCCAGCAGGTCGCGCCAGCGGGTCGCGGTGGAGGCGGCAAGCGAACGATTGGCACGTGCGGTCTGCAGGTCCGCCTGCGCGGCCTCGACCTGCTGGTCGACCTCGGGCGCATCGAGGATCGCCAGCGTCTGGCCGGCACGGACGGTGTCGCCGATATCGACGAACCAGCGGCGGACATAGCCGTTGGTCCGCGCGTAGATCGGCGCGCTGTTATACGCCTGAACCGCGCCGGGCAGCGTTAGCGCGTCACCCTGGCCCGCAGCCTTCGCGTGGATCACCGACACGATCGGGATCGATTGCGCGGTCGTCCAGGTCGCCAGATCGCTTTGCGACCGCGATCGCGACCCGATGCCGATCGCGACCAGCACGACTGCGACGATCGCCGCGACGATGCCGATCCCGGCCAGGTGGCTGCGCCCCCGGACGGGTTCCGGTTCAAGCATGCGCTTCTTCCGATCTCTGCGCGCGCCTGACGCGTTTCTCGGCGTCGCGTGCATGGACGCGGCTGAAGATGACCGGTACGAACAGCAAGGTCGCGACGGTGGCTACCAGCAGTCCGCCGATCACCGCGCGGCCCAGCGGCGCGTTCTGTTCGCCGCCCTCGCCAAAGCCCATCGCCATCGGCAGCATCCCGATGACCATCGCCAGCGCGGTCATCAGCACGGGGCGGAAGCGTGTGATCCCTGCCTCGAGCGCCGCCTTCGTCGAATCGCCAAGTTCCGCCAGCCGCTCGCGCGCGAAGCTGACGACCAGGATCGAATTCGCGGTCGCGACGCCCATGCACATGATCGCACCGGTCAGCGCGGGCACGGACAGCGTGGTGCCGGTCAGAAACAGCATCCACACGATCCCGGCGATCGCGCCCGGCAGGGCGGTTATAATGACGAACGGATCGAGCCAGCTCTGGAAATTCACCACGATGAGCAGATAGATCAGCACGATCGCGCCAATCAGCCCGAAGAACAGCCCCGAAAACGCGCCGTTCATCGTCTCATATTGGCCGCGTAGCGCGACGCTGCTCCCCTTCGGCGCGGTCGCCTTCAGGTCGGATAAGATTTTCTGGATGTCGCTCGCGACTGCGCCCAGATCGCGGCCGTTGAGGGTCGCGTAGATGTCGATCGCGCCCTGGATATTATAGTGCGAGACGACGGCGGGCGAACTGCCGCGCACGATCGACCCGACCCCGCCCAGTACCTGCGAAGATCCGCCCGCCAGCGATCCCGTGATGGGGATGTTGGCCAGATCGTTAAGCGAACCGACGCGGTATTCCGGGGTCTGCGCGACCACCGAATAGGATACGCCGTTCTCCGGGTTCAGGTAGAATACGGGGGCGGTCTGCTGCGTGCCCGCGAGCGAGGAGGCGACGCTGTTGGTCACGTCACGCTCGGTCAGGCCCAATTGCCCGATCCTGCTGCGGTCGATATCGACGCGCAGTTCGGGGTAGCGCGCGGATTGCTGGATCCGGGCGTCGGCGATCCCCGGGATCCGGCCGACCCGGCGCAGGATCGCGCGGGCATAATCATAGTTTTCGGCCGCATTCTTGCCGCTTACCTGGATATCGATCGGCGCCGGCGCGCCGAAATTCAGGATCTGGCTGGTGATGTCGGCGGGCAGGAACGCGAAGCTTGCGCCCGGGAAGGCGCGCGGCAGTTGCTCGCGCATCCGGCGCACATAATCCGCGGTAGGGGCGTGATCCTTCGACAACTGAATCAGGATATCGCCGTCCTGCGGGCCGATCGTCCCGGAATTGTTATACGTCACGTTTATCGAACTGACCGGCAGGCCGATATTGTCGACGACCGAAACCAACTGGCCGGCGGGAATGATCTGACGGATGCGCGCCGCGATCCGGTCGAATTCCGCAGAGGTGTCCTCGATCCGGCTGCCGACGGGCGCGCGGACATGCATCGTGATCTGGCCCGCATCAACATTCGGGAAGAAATTTTGCCCAAGGAACGGCACCAGCAGGAACGACAAGGCGAAGACGCCCAGGAAGCCGAGCAGGAACGGCCGTCCGCTCGCCAGCGCGCGTTCCAGCAATTGCCCATAGCCGGCGCGCACCCGCTCGAACCGCACCTCGAACCCGCGCTGGAAGCGGATCAGCGGGTTGCGCGACTGCGCCGTGCCCGCGGCATGCTGGTCACCCTTGTGCGGCCGCATCAGGTACATCGCCATCGTCGGCACCAGGGTGCGCGACAGGATGAACGACGCGATCATCGAGAATACCACCGACATCGCCAGCGGCACGAACAGAAACCCCGCGACCCCCGGAAGGAAGAACATCGGGACGAAAACGATACAGATGCACAGCATCGAAACGAAGGCAGGCGTTACGATCTGCGCCGCGCCGTCAAGGATCGCGCCAAGCACGGGTTTGCCCTGTTCGAGGTGATAGGTGATACTCTCGATCGTCACCGTCGCATCGTCGACCAGGATGCCGACGGCTAGGCTTAAGCCCCCCAGCGTCATGATGTTCAGCGTTTGCCCGGTCGCCGCCAGCGCGATGATCGCGGACAGGATCGACAGCGGGATCGAGACCGCAACGATGATGGTCGACCGCCAGGAACCGAGGAACAGCAGGATCATGATGCTGGTCAGCACCGCGGCGATCGCACCTTCCTTGATGACCCCCGACACCGCCGCCTTCACGAACAGCGACTGGTCGCCGATCGCCACGATCTTCAGCGTATCGGGCAGCGTCGCCTGGATCTTGGGCAGCGCGTCCTTGATCCCCTGGACGATCGCGAGCGTGGAGGTCGAACCGTTCTTCAGGATCGTCATCAGGACGGAGCGCGATCCGTCGACATGGACGACGTTGGTCTGCGGCGCGGTACCGTCGCGGACATGCGCGACGTCGCGCATGTAGATCGTCGCGCCGCTCACCACCTTCACCGGCAGCGCGTTCAGGTCGTCGATCGATCCCGGCGCGTTGTTCAGTCGGACATTGTATTGAAAGCCGCCGATCTTCGCGAAACCCGCGGGGTTGATCTGGTTCTGCGCGGCGATCGCGTTGCCGACATCCTGTGCGGACAGTCCCTTGGACTGAAGCGCCTGCGGATCGAGGTCGATCTGCACCTGCCGCTGCCGTCCGCCGGACGGATAGGGGATCGCCGCACCGGGCACGGTGACGAGGCCAGGCCGGATCTGGTTCTGCGCGATGTCGAAGATCTTGCCCTCCGACAATCCCTTGCCCGACAGCGCAAGCTGCAGGATGGGCACGGTCGAGGCGTTGTAGTTCAGGATCAGCGGCGGCGTGGTGCCCGGCGGCATCTGCTTCAGGACCGTCTGCGACACCGACGTCACCTGCGCGGTCGCGGTGCGGATGTCGGCGCCCGGCTGGAAATACACCTTCACGATGCCGATGCCGGGCATCGACTGGCTTTCGATATGGTCGATATCGTTGACCGTCGTCGTCAGCGTGCGTTCCAGCGGCGTGAGGATCCGGCCGCTCATGTCGTCGGGCGACAGGCCCTGATATTGCCAGGCGGTCGCGATCACGGGTACGCGGATGTCGGGGAAGATATCGACCGGCGTCCGTGCCGCCGCGAGCATGCCGACGATCGCGATCAGGATCGCCATGACGATGAAGGTGAGCGGCCGTGCGAGCGCCAGCCTGACGAGCCCGTTCAAGGGGTAATCTCCGACCTGTCGTTCGGCACGACTGGTGGCGACCCCTGGAGCCGCCAGACCTGCCCGATCCGCGCCTCTTGCCGCAATGCAGCAGAGATTGGAAGGGACAATGATGCTTCCGTTTTGTTTGCAGGGTGTCACTACCCTTCGTCTCCCCGGCCTCAGCCCGGGATCCATCATGCCGCGTAACCAAAGTGCGAATGCGCGGCACCATGGATGCCGGAACAAGCCCGCATGACGGCGGGGGGGTCATTCCATTTCCCCCGAGACGCCCGCCTCCGGCTGCGATAGGTGGCGGGAAACAACTGATCAGGAGAAGATGATGCCGAACCCCGGAATCGAACTACGCTCGACGATTTCCGCCGCGGGCCAACTGACCTTGTCGCTCGAGCCCGTCGATGTCGGTGATCCCGCTGCAGGGGAGGTTGTCGTGCAGATAGAGGCCGCGCCGATCAACCCGTCCGATCTCGGCATGCTGATCGGGCCGGCGGACGTTTCGACGATGGAGACGGGTGGCACCGCGGATCGCCCCGAACTGCGTTTTACCGTACCCGCCAATCGGCTCGGGTCGGTCCAGGCCCGGCTCGGCGAATCGATGGCGGTCGGCAACGAGGGTGCGGGTACGGTGATCGCGGCGGGCAACGGCGCGGAGGCGCTGGTTGGCAAGCGCGTTGCCGTGCTGGGCGGCGCGATGTATACGCAGTTCCGCAAGCTGAAGATGCGCGACTGCGTTCCACTGCCGGAGGGCGCAACCTCGGCGGACGGCGCAGCAATGTTCGTCAACCCGCTGACCGCGCTTGGTTTTACCGAAACGATGAAGGCGGAGGGGCATAACGCCATCGTCCACACCGCGGCGGCATCGAACCTCGGCCAGATGCTCAACCGCATCTGCATCGCGGACGGCATCCCGCTGGTGAACATCGTCCGCTCGCCAGCGCAGGTGGCGCTGCTCGAGGGGCAGGGCGCCAAGTACGTCCTCGACAGCAGCGCCGACGGGTTCGGCGACAAGCTGGTCGATGCGATCGCGCAGACCAAGGCGTCGATCGGCTTCGACGCGATCGGCGGCGGCGATCTGGTCGGGCGTATTCTGGACGCGATGGAGAAGGCCGCGAACCGTCAGGCGGGCGAATATAGCCGCTACGGATCGAATACCTTCAAGCAGATGTACCTTTACGGCATGCTCGATGTATCGCCGACGGTGATCCGCCGGACGTTCGGCTTCGCCTGGAGCATCGGCGGCTGGCTGCTGACGCCGTTCCTGCAGAAGGCGGGCGCGGAGACCGGCGGGCGGTTGCGGCAGCGGGTGCTGGACGAATTGAAGACCACGTTCGTCAGCAACTACACCGCGACGATCGGTCTCGCCGAGGCGCTGAGGCCCGAGACGTTCCTGGCCTATGAGCGCAAGACGACGGGCGAGAAGTATCTGATCGATCCGACGATCGCGGGCTGATCCATATCGTTTCCATCGACTATTCAGCCTCCCCGGCGAAGGCCGGGGCCCAGTTGCGAGACGATCGCGGCGGCGCAATGCACTCCATCACATCGACCATCGCCACTGGGGCCCCGGCCTTCGCCGGGGAGGGGCGGGGGGCGGGGGGCTGTCCTACACCGCGCTAGCATGCCTAACTCGAAACCATGTCTCCCACGCTCGCCCGCTTCTCGTCCACGCGCCGCCGCCAACCCACCACGATCCCCGTTTCCCGCGCGGACGTGGCGTGTGGTTCGTCCACTTCCGAATGCATTTGCTGCAATCGTGCCGTGCGAATCGCCCCAGTGATGCTCGAACCTCCCGCGGATCGACCCGACGATTTGGGGCCGTGCGGTCGCGTCGGATTTGAGTGCCACCCCGGCCTTCGCCGGGGTGGCACAACTGCTGCGAGGCAATGCAATCGTGGGGGGTGTTCTATCCGACGGCAAACACCTCTAAGGCGAACAGCGATGCAGACCGATATCGAAATCTCGCGCGCCGCCATGCTGTTGCCGATCGGGCAAGTGGCGGACAGGCTTGGCATTTCCCCCGACGCGGTGGAGCCTTATGGCCGGTTCAAGGCCAAGCTCGATCTGTCGCGGATCGACCCCCGCCCCGGGACTTCAGGCAAGCTCATCCTCATTACCGCGATCAATCCCACCCCGGCGGGGGAGGGCAAGACCACGACCTCGGTCGGTCTGGCGGATGCGCTCAACCGCACCGGACGGCACACCGTGCTGGCGCTGCGCGAGCCGTCGCTCGGCCCGTGTTTCGGGACCAAGGGCGGTGCGACGGGGGGCGGCCATGCGCAGGTCGTGCCGATGGAGGACATCAACCTCCACTTCACGGGCGATTTTCACGCGATCACCGCCGCGCACAATCTGCTCGCGGCGATGCTCGACAATCATATCCACTGGGGCAACGCGCTGGATATCGACGTTCGCCGGGTGGTGTGGCGGCGGGTGCTGGACATCAACGACCGCGCGCTGCGCGATATCGTCCAGTCGATCGGCGGGGTGGCGAACGGCTTCCCACGCGAATCGGGGTTCGACATCACCGTCGCGTCCGAAGTGATGGCGATCCTGTGCCTGGCGGAGAACCTGACGGACCTGGAGGCGCGGCTGGGACGGATCATCGTCGCGTACACTCGCGACCGTCGCGCGATCACAGCGCGCGACCTGAAGGCGGACGGTGCGATGGCGGTGCTGCTGAAGGAGGCGATCAAGCCCAATCTCGTCCAGACGCTGGAGGGGAATCCCGCGCTGATCCATGGCGGGCCGTTCGCCAATATCGCGCATGGCTGCAATTCGGTGATCGCGACGCGGACCGCGCTGGCGCTGGGCGACTATGTCGTGACCGAGGCGGGGTTCGGCGCGGACCTGGGGGCGGAGAAGTTCTTCGACATCAAGTGCCGCCAGTCGGGGCTGGCCCCCAGTGTCACGGTGCTGGTGGCGACGGTGCGCGCGCTGAAGATGAACGGCGGCGTCGCGAAGACCGATCTCGGTCACGAGGATGTCGAGGCGGTGCGGCGGGGGTCGGTCAACCTGGTGCGGCATCTGGAGAATATCCGGCAGTTCGGTGTGCCGGTCGTCGTCGCGATCAACCATTTCGCGACCGATACCGACGCAGAGATCGCGGTCGTGCGCGAGGCGGCAGCGAAGCACGGCGCGGAGGCGATCCTGTGTCGCCATTGGGCACAGGGCGGTGCGGGCGCGGTCGATCTGGCGGAGGCGGTCGCGAAACTGGCCGATGCGGACGTCGCGCAATTCGCGCCGATCTATGAGGACGAGGCGTCGCTGTTCGACAAGATCGAAACCGTCGCCCGGCGCATCTACCGCGCCGACGGCGTGGCGGCGGACGCGAAGATCCGCGCACAACTGGCGCGGTGGGAGGCGGAGGGGTTCGGCCTTCTGCCCGTGTGCATGGCGAAGACGCAATACGGCTTCACCGTCGATCCTACGGTGCTCGGCGCGCCGACGGGCCACGTCATCCCGGTGCGCGAAGTCCGGCTGGCGGCGGGGGCGGGGTTCGTCGTCGCGATCTGCGGCGACCTGATGACGATGCCGGGCCTGCCGCGCGTACCGGCCGCTGAACATATCCGGATCGGCGCGGACGGGGAGATCGTGGGGCTGAACTGACCTGCCCCCTCCCGCAAGCGAGGGGAGCAGCACCGCCCTAATACGCAAACAGCGCCACCGCCTTCACCCCCGTCGTCCACAGCCCCCAAGCGAGCGGCATGCACACCGCCGCCCAGGCGAGCAGCACCCGCGCATCGATGCCGCCGATCCCGATCGTACCGTCATGCACGGTACCACTCGCCCCCACCGGACGCACGGCCTCCAGTTCCGCATCGCTCATATGGAACCGCGCCGCCACTGGCCGCATGAACAGGTTCGCGACGAACCCGGCGAACAGCAACGCCGCAAGCACCCAGTAGATTGGCGGATAGATCGCGGCGCGCGGCGTGCCCGCGGCGATCGCGGAGTCGCGCATCGAGGTCACGATGAACGGCCCAAGCACGCCCGCGGTGGACCAGGCGGTCAGCAAACGGCCATGAATGGCACCCACGAACTGCGTCCCGAAGATATCCGCCAGATACGCGGGCACCGTCGCGAACCCGCCGCCATACATCGACGCGATGACCCCGAAGGTCAGCGCGAACACCAGCAGCGCCGCCGCCGTCGCGGACCAGGGCGCGACCAGCGCGTACAGCACCGCGCCCGTCGCCAGCATCACCGCATAGGTCACCTTGCGCCCCAGCCGGTCAGAAATTGATGCCCAGAAGAACCGCCCGCCGATGTTGAACAGACTGATGAACCCGACGAACCCCGCACCCGCAGCGGCGGCGGCCGCCTTCTGCGTATCGTCGAACGCCAGAAAGCCGACCTCGGGATGGCGGAACAACCGGCCCGCGAAGATCTCCTGGATCATCGGCGAGGCCACGCCGATGATGCCGATCGAGGCGGAGACGTTGAGCAGAAGGACCAGCCAGATCAGCCAGAATTGCGGCGTCCGGTGCGCGTCCTTCAGATGCACGTTGAAGCCCGACACGAGCCCGGTTCCCGTCGGTGCGGCCCAGCCGGCGGGCTTCCACTCGGCGGGGGGCACACGGTAGCCCAAGGCCCCGCCCATCATGAACACGAAATACACCGCGGCGAGAACGAGAAAGGTCTGCCAGACGCCCACCCCGGTCGCGCTCGCGAAATGCTTCATCAGCCTGTCGGCGAGCGGCGAGCCGATCAGCGCACCGCCGCCGAACCCCATGATCGCCATGCCCGTGGCCATCCCGCGCCGATCCGGAAACCATTTGATCAGCGTCGAGACGGGGGAGATGTAGCCGAGCCCGAGCCCGATTCCGCCGATAAACCCAGTGCCGAGCCACAACAGCCATAATTGATGGACCGACACGCCGATCGCGCCGATGGCGATCCCGCCCGCCCAGCAGCACGCGGCGACCACGCCCGCCTTTCGCGGCCCGGCGCGCTCGAGCCAGCCGCCCCAGATCGCGGCGGAGGCACCAAGCACGACGAAGAAAAGACTGTAGGTCCAGGTCAGGTCGCTGACGCGCCAGTCGCAGGTGGACGTCGCGTACGCCTGCAGCAATGTCATCCCCTTGCAGACCACCGGGTCCTTAATGCCGATCGCGCGCGACAGTGGCAGCCAGAACACGCTGAACCCGTACGCCATGCCGATGCACAAGTGGATCGCCAGCGCGCAGGGCGGCAGCAGCCAGCGATTATAGCCCGCCGTCGCTACGGTCCTTTCGCGCGCGAGCCAGTGCGTGGTGTCGTTCGCCGATGCCATGATGACGTCCCCCCTCCGCTTTTACGGCCGTTCTCATACGAATCCCCGGAGCGTCACGATAAAGCGGCGCAGCAGAAGTACAATCGTCGGGGTGCGGGGTTTAAATCGGGTACGGCGGCGGTTAGGCCCGCGGGGCGGAGGGTCGTGTTTTGTCAGGTCGTCATCGTCTCGTCGGAGTCGCGCTCGCGCTCATGGCGACCGGCTGCAGCCATGCCGTCCGCTCGCCCGCGCCGCCGCGCGTCGATGGCGCACCCGATTTTCCGATCGAGGCATCGACGATCGTCGTTCCGATCTCAGCCTCGCTCGATGACATACAGGCAGCGATCGAACAGCAGACGCCGAAGACCTTATGGCGCATCGACCAGCATCTCGACGCTTGCGTGCCCGCCAAGAGGGTCGATCTGGGGATCGGCAAGCTGAAGATCCTGCCCAGGCTCGGTTGCCGGATCGTGGGTGATGTGGTGCGCGGGCCGCTCAGGCTGGCCGGGCGTGGCGATCGGCTGACGATCACGATGCCCGTTCACGCGACGATCACCGCGCAGGATGTCGGCGGTCTGGCGTCGAAGACCGCGACGGGCGATGCGGTCGTCCATGCCGTCGCGCGGCTGTCGATCGCCGGGAACTGGATCCCTTCGGCAAAAGTATCGATCGATTACGACTGGACGACACCGCCCGGGATCGATTTCCTGGGCCAGCGGATCGCATTCGCCAGCGTGGCGGACAAACGATTGAGACCCGTCATCGCGGGGCTGGAGCACAGCCTGCCGCGCGAATTGGCCAGGTCCGATCTGCGCGACAGGCTGGCCGATGCGTGGCGGCAGAGCTTCACCTCGATCATGCTCAACCGAGACAAGCCGCCGGCATGGATGCGGATCACCCCCAAGCGGCTCGGGTTCGGCGGCTATCGCATCGCCGGGCGCACGCTCGACCTGCTGCTGTCTGCCGACGCGCTGACCGAGACCTTTGTCGGCAACCGTCCGGCCGATCCGGCGGCGACCCCGCTGCCGCCCCCCGCCAAGGCGGTCGGTAGCCAGGCGCTGAATTTCTTCATTCCCATACTCGCGGATTATGCGCAGCTGGAACCCGTGGTGCAGCGTACGCTCATCAGGCGTGCGCAAAAGGGGATCGTGCTGGCGGGGATCGGCCCGGTCGACGTTCAGTTCGACAAGGTCACGATCTACGCGACGACTGCGGGACATCTGGCGGTCGGCGTCGTCGCGAAGGCACAGGCGAAGAATCTTTCGCTGCTGTCGACCAAGGGCGAGATCTGGCTGACGGCGATGCCGTTCAACACGCCCAATTCGCAGATCGTGCAGGCGCGGGACGTGGTGATCGCCACCAATACCGATAGCCACATCACCAATCTGCTCGTGTCGGTGTTCGACGACGCGTCGGTGCGCGACAGTATCCGCGCCGGCCTGACGCACGATTTCGCGCCCGATTATGCCAAGGTGCTGGGATCGGCGCGCAAGGCGATCGGCGCGAAACGGGAAGGCGATTTCATCCTCTCCGCCGACGTGACCAAGGTGGAGAACGAGCCGCTGGCGGTGACGGGGCAGGGGTTGTTCATGCCGGTGCGGGCTTCGGGGCGGGCGACGATCGCGTATCGCCCGCGATAAAAGCGGGGTGCGTCAGGCGCTGCCCAATATCTGCCGGTACAGCGTCAGATAATCGTCCGCCATACGATCCACGGAAAAACGCTCGGCGACCGCCCGGCGAACGGCGGCGCGGTCGATGTCGCCGGCGCGCTCGATCGCGCGGATCGCCTCGACCGGGGTGTCGACCAGGAATCCGGTCACGCCGTCGTCGATGATCTCGGGCATCGATCCGCGGCGGTTGGCGATCACGGGGGTGCCGCAGGCCATCGCCTCGATCACCGACAGCCCGAACGGCTCGGCGAAGTTAATGAGGTGCAGCAGCGCATGGGCGTGGCCCAGTGCGCGCACGCGTTTCTCCCCGCCGACCACGCCGTGAAAGGCGACCGATACGCCGTCGCACGCCGGCGCGACTTCCCGGTCGTGATAGCCGGCGTCCTGTACCAGGCCGTAAAGGTCGAGCCGCCGCCCGCTCGCGCGGGCCGCTGCGATCGCCTCTGCCGCGCCCTTTTCGGGATGGATGCGGCCGAAGAACAGCAGATCCTCGCTGCCCTTCGCATCGAACGCGAAATCGCCCAGCGGAATACCGTGGTGGATCGTGGCGGCATAACGCAGCGCCGGATGCCGATCCGCCGCACTGATCGCGACGAAGTGCACGCGATCCTGAAAGGGCGCGTACATCGGCAATATCCGCCCGGACGAAAAACCGTGGATCGTCGTCACGATCGGCGTTTTCGTCAGCGGTGCGAAGGCATGCGCGGGGAAGTCGGCTTGGTTATGGATCAGGTCGAAGCGGTCGGCCTGCGCGAACAGGTGCGACAAATGGCGAAATTCCCAGACCTTCGCATCGATCGACGGGTCCTCGGAATAGGGGGCGGGGACGACGCCATCCAGCGTGGCGGTCGTCAGGCTGTCCATCGTCGCGAACAGCGTGACATCGACGCCGCGCGCGACCAGCGCCTCGGTCAGCAGGCTGGTGACAAGTTCCCAGGGTCCATAGCCGCGCGGCGGCGTGCGCCACGCGATCGGGGCGAGCATCGCGATCCGCATGTCAGTCAGCCTCGGTCAGGCGCAGGATCAGCCCCTCGTCCGGGGCAAGCATCCCGTCGATGGTGCGAAGGGGGAGGGTGGATGCCAACGTCTCGGCGACCACCGCCCCCGCCGGCAAACGGAGCGGACGCGGTTCCCCGCCCAGATTGAGTGCGACCAGCAACCGCTCCGCCCCGGACCGACGTTCATAGGCCAGAACACCCGTATCCGCCTCGACCAGTGCGAAGTCACCGATCGAAAGCGTCGCATTTGCACGGCGCAAGGCGAGCAGCGATCGGTAAAGATGCAGCATCGATCCAGCATCCGCCTCCTGCGCCGTGACGTTGCGGGTCGACCAATCGGCGTTGAGCGGCAGCCACGGCTCCGCACTGCTGAAACCCGCATGGGCCGACGCATCCCATGGCATCGGTGTGCGCGATCGATCGCGGCCGAGGCCGATCCCCGGCTGGCGGATTTCCTGCGGATCGCGCACCCGGTCGGGCGGTATCGCGACCTCGCCGATGCCGATCTCGTCGCCCTGGAACAGCGTCGGCGTGCCGCGGAGCGTCAGGAGCAGCACGGCCGCCAGGCGTGCCTGTGCTTCGCCGATCCGCGCGGCGATGCGCGGGGCGTCGTGGCTGCCGAACACCCAATTGGGCCAGCCATGCGCCGGGATCGACGCGTCATAGTCGCCGATCACCCGGGCCAGGACCGCAGCGTCCCATGCATTCTCGATCAGCTGGAAATTGAACGGCAAATGCACCTCCGGCCGATCGGGCTTGCCGAACCAGCGGGCGTGGCGATCGTTGGGCAGGAAAATCTCGCCGACCAATGCGCGGTCGCCGAAGCTGTCCGCCAGCGCACGCATGTCCGCGGCGATCGCGTGCGCTTCGGGCTGATCGGTGGAGAAGGTCTGGATTACCTGATCGCGCGCGTTGAGACCGGGATGCCAGTCCGGATTGACCGGGTTGTCGGGCAGCCCTCGCGCCTTAACGATGTGCCACAGCACGTCGATCCGGAACCCGTCGACCCCGCGATCGAACCAGAACCGCATAGCCGCCATCATCGCGGCGCGCAGATCGGGATCGCGCCAATTCAGATCGGGCTGTTCCTTCAGGAACGTGTGCAGAAAATATTGGCCCGTCGCCGCGTCATGTTCCCAGGCCGGGCCGCCGAAATCGCTGATCCAGTTGTTGGGCGGGCCGCCGCCGGGGGCCGGATCGCGCCAGATATACCAGTCTCGTCTGGGGTCGTCCCGCGACGATCGGCTCTGCTGGAACCAGGGGTGCCGGTCCGAACTATGGTTGGGCACGAAATCCAGCAGCAGCTTCAACCCGCGCGCGTGTACCGCCGCCAGCAATCGGTCGAACGCCGCGAGGTCACCGAACATCGGGTCGATCCCGCAGTAATCCGCTACGTCATAACCGAAATCGGCCATCGGCGACGGGAAGACCGGCGACAGCCAGATCGCATCGACGCCTAGCGTCGCGACGTGATCCAGCCGCGCCTCGATCCCCGCCAGGTCGCCGATCCCGTCGCCGTCGCTGTCCTGGAACGAGCGTGGATAGATCTGGTAGATGACGCCGCGTTCCCACCAGGGACGATCGGTTGAACCATGCTGCATATGACGGCGCTACTCCACCGCAGCGGGCGGGGCGAGCATTGCCGGCGGCGATACCGTCAGCAATCGCCAGCCCGCGGGCAGATAATCGACCGACATGTAGAAATAAAATGCGCAGCGGCCGTCGCTGCGATAGCTGCCGCCCTTGACGATGCCGAACCCGGTCGTGTCGATGAACACCGGCGCGCCGCTGTCGCCGGCCCCGCAATGCGGGCCAGCGACGGTGATCCAGCTTGGCGTGCAGGCCCCGCCGCACAAGTCACCTGCGGGGGCGAAATCGGTGAGTTCCACGAGTGCGCAGCTGTAACCGGTGCGTTCGCCGCGATGACACACGAAATCGCCCGTAGTGGTTTGCACGACGCCGCGTTGGCCGGTCACCGACCGGGAGACCGAGCGCGCGGTGTCGGCGAAGAACAAAGGCGATAGGGGTATGTCGCTCGCGTTGATCTGCACATCCTGATAGCCCCAGCCCCATTGGCCGACGAACGCGAGCGGCCATTCGCGCCGGTCCGCATCGATATAGGCAATCGTGTCCGGGCAGTGCGCCGCGGTCGCGATGGCCGTGCGTGTTCCATCGGTGACGACGAAGCCCGCCGTGCAGACATAGCGCTTGCCGTCGAGAGGATTGGTGCCGATCAGCCGCGATCCCCCTTCCGCAGCCAAGTCCACGCCCGGCACGTCGATCGACCGGATGCGCAGCGGCACGCCGGCGATGTCGCGCAGGCGCGCGGTGAGCAATTCGCCACCTTCGGGTATGAGGTCTCCCTTGCCGACGATGATCACCAGTTCGCCGGTTCGCTGGTCGATCCCGATCCCGGGTGGACTGGTCAGCGCGGCACGCAGATCGGCCTGGGAATTGGCGAGCGCGGCGCGCAATTGCTCCAGCGTGGCCCCGGCACCCGTGGCGAACGTGACCGGGACGCTCGATCCAGCCGCGACGATGACGCTATCGGAGACGGGCGTCGGCCCGGTCAGCAGAACGCGAACCCCAAGCGCCGGCGAATGATCGAGCGCGATGCCGGCCAGCCGATCGCGGTACGCGACGCGCAGCGCGGCGATTGGCGCGACCAATGCCGCCAGCGTGTCCAGCCGCTGGCGTGCGGCGGCGACCGATACCCCGAAGGCGGTGGCATAAGCGGCGGCATCGCCGGGGTCCGTTGGCAAAGCGACCGCTGGAGCCGGTGCGGGGGGTGTCTGCGCAGGTATCGCCTGAGTGGCCGGGGGCGGGGGCAGATCCTGTGCCGCTGCGGCGGACACCAGACCGGTCGCGGCGGCGACCGCCAGCAGGATATGCGCGAACGATGGCACCGGCGGACCTTAATCGTTCCGGGCGCATGTCGGAAGGACGATCGCGCCGTCCGATGCGGTTCTACTCGGCCCGATCGCGGTTCAGCCGTCGATCGGCGTGACGGACAGGACGATGATCGCGTCCTCACGCCCGCCGAACGGCAGCACATCGCCCGGTTCCGCGGCTATCAGCGCGCGGGCCAGCGGTGCGGAATAGGCGAGGCGATCGCTCGCCGGATCGGCCTCGTCGTCGCCGACCAGCGCGATCCGGCGGACGCGCCCGTTCATTCGAACCTCCACCACCGTCCCGAACCCCGCGCTGCCGTCCGCTGGCGGGAGCGTCAGCGCGGCGGTGGTGCGGCGCGTATGCCAGTAGCGCAGGTCGCGTCGTATCGTCTCCGTATCGTCGCCTGCCGCGGTCGCCAGAGCGGCGTCGAGTGCGGCGATCCGTTCGGCGATCCGCGCCAGGCCGCGGGTGGTGACCAGGTTCGCCGCAGCCGGGATCGGTAGTTCGAATTTGGGTTCCAGATGCTCCTCATCGCTCTCGCGACGGAATGCCACGCTCATGCGTCGTCGATCCTTTCACCGTTACCTGTTCGTCCCGATCGAGGACAATCGCGCTATGCCAGTGATTTAACCACCTTTGCAGATAGCCGAATTCGTAAACAACGCGTTAACACGGCATCATGACCAGACGCCTTGTCCTCACCAACGAATCCGCCCGCCATCCGTTTCGCGCGTCGCTGCCGCCGCCGGTTGCCATCCGCGCGCCACTCGGTGGCGACCACGACTGGAAGCTGTTCGCGCTCAGCTTCGGCGCGTTCTTCACCTGTTTCTACACATTCCTGTTCTAGGCACGCTCAATCGCAGGCGCGGTGGAGCAGCTGCGCCAGCCATGCGGCGACCAGGCACATGCCGGCGACCAGGAACAGCATGTCCGCCGGGCCGACGCCGAGCGAACTGATGAACAGCACCGCCACCGATCCGATCGCCATCGCGAACGAATTGACGACGTTGTTCGCAGCGACCGTCCGCGCGGTCTGATCCGGCGCGACCGTCGTCGTCAGGAATGCGTAGAGCGGCACGACGAACATCCCCCCGGTGATCGCGATCGCCAGCAACGTCGCCAAAATCGGGATCGCGCCCGGCTGGTGAACGAATTCGTGCCAGCGATAGAAGATGCCGGGCGGTGCCTTCGTCCAGTGGCGAACCAGGAACGAGAACAGGCAGACGAAACCGCCCATCGCGATGACCGATACGGGCGCGAACTTCGCCGATACCTTGCCCTTCAGCATGGCGTTGATCGCGACCGACCCGATCGCGATGCCGACCGAGAATATCGCGGTGACGACGCTCGCCACCTCGCGGCTGGCGGTCAGTTCGTTTTTCACGAGCGGCGGGAACATGATGATCAGCACCGCCCCGATCGTCCAGAAAAAGCTGATCGCGCAGATCGCCAGGAACAGCCGCGGAATGTGGAGCGTCGCGTTGATCAGCCGCCAGGACGAGGTGAACGGATTCCAGTTGATCGCGAGCTTTGGTCCCTCGCGCGGGGCGGGCGGGACTTGCCGCGCCGCGAACCAGCCGATCGCGGCTACCACCAGCACGCCGATCGCCGCACCCTCCGGCGCAATATAACCGGCGACGACCGTGCCGATCAGAATCGCCAGATAGGTGCCCGCCTCGACCAGTCCGGTTCCCCCGAGCACGTCGTTCGCGGGCAGATGCTGCGGCAGGATCGCGTATTTGATCGGACCGAAAAAGGTCGAATGCACCCCGAGGAACAGCACGGCACCCAGCATGAGCCCAAGCCCGATCGAGCCATGACCGGCATGCGCGATCAGGAGCCCGGCCGCCCCCAGGACCATGATCGCGATTTCCGCGGTCTTCACGATGCGGATGATCTTCGCCTTGTCGTGCGAGTCCGCCAATTGCCCCGACAGTGCCGACAGGAGAACGAATGGCAGGATCGACAGGCCGGTCGCCAGCGCATTGAAATTCGCCTCGCGCCGCGGATCCGCGAAAATCTCGTAGGTCGCGAACAGCACCATCGACTGCTTGAACAGATTGTCGTTGAACGCCCCCAGGAACTGGGTGGTGAACAAAGGCAGAAAACGGCGCTCCTTCAGCAAACCGAGCGCATTGATCATGACATCGAACGGCCTCGACTATGGCGTGAACGGATCATGGGATAGCGGAGCCGGGTGCGGACGCCAATGGCGAAAGCCGGTTTCGCGCGGGCTCGGGTGCCGCTACACCGGGGGGATGTTGTCGCTTCCCAACGTGTTGACGCTGTCGCGTATCGTCGCGCTGCCCGTGCTCGTGGCGTTATTGTGGTGGCCTGGCTGGGCGCTTGGCTATGCGGCCGCCTTCATCTTGTACTGCGCGATGGGAATCACCGATTATTTCGACGGTTACCTGGCGCGTGCGCAGGGTGCGGTGTCGCGGTTGGGTGTGTTCCTCGATCCGATCGCGGACAAGATCATGGTCGCCGCGGTCATCCTGATGCTGGTCGCGACGGGGCATATCGGCGGCGTGAACGTCATCGCCGCGCTCGTCATCCTGTTGCGTGAGATCGCGGTGTCGGGACTGCGCGAGTTCCTGGCACCGCTTCATGTGTCGGTGCCGGTCTCGCGACTGGCGAAGTGGAAGACGACGCTGCAGATGGTATCGCTCGGTGCATTGATCCTCGGTGGGGCGAGCCCGACGGCGGTCTGGGTCCACGAGGTGGGGCTGACGGCGCTATGGGGGGCGGCGGTGCTGACCGCGATCACCGGATGGGATTATCTGCGCGTCGGCATTCGGCACATGGATTGATGGCGATCCGGATGGTGTATTTTGCCTGGGTGCGTGAGCGCGTGGGAACGGCGGAGGAACTGGTCGATCCGCCCGCGACGGTCACGACCGTTGCCACGCTGGTCGATTGGCTTGCAGCGGGTAGCGAGCGCTATGCCGCGGCATTCGCCGATCGCGGTCGATTGCGCGCGGCGGTCGATCAGGATTTCGTTGCGATGGACGCCTCGATCGTCGGAGCCCGAGAAGTGGCGCTATTTCCGCCGGTGACGGGGGGATGATCCGGATTTCGGTACAGCGCGAGCCGATCGATCTGGCCGTCGAGATGACACTGGCGGAGGTCACGGGGACGGGCGCGCTCGCGACGTTCACGGGGCTGGTCCGGACGGACGACGGCGTCGATACGCTGGAATTGGAACATTATCCCGGGGCGACCGAGGCGGCGTTGCACGCAGTCGCGACGAGCGCGGTCGCGCGCTGGTCGCTGACCGCCGCGACGATCGTCCACCGGGTCGGGCCAATGGTGCCGGGCGACCGGATCGTGTTCGTGGCGGCGGCGGCGGCGCACCGGGCGGCGGCGCTGGAGGCGTGCGCGTACCTGATCGACCGGCTGAAGACCGACGCGCCGTTCTGGAAGCGGGAGGTTCGCGCCGGGGATGCGGCCTGGGTGGAGGCGCGGGCGGCGGATGCGGATGCGGCGGGGCGGTGGGGCTGAAGTAGCCCCGAATTCAATCCTCCTGCTTCGCCAGCCATTCCTCCAGCCACTTGATGGTGTACGCCCCCTGCTGGAACTCCGGATCGTCGAGCAGCGCGCGGTGCAGCGGGATCGTCGTGGTCACCCCCTCGATCACGAACTCCTCCAGCGCGCGCCGCAACCGGCGCAGCGCGCCGGCGCGCGTGGTGCCGTAGACGATCAGCTTCGCAATCATGCTGTCATAGTAAGGGGGCACGCGGTACCCCGCGTACAAGCCGCTATCGACGCGCACGTTCATCCCGCCGGGCGCGTGGTATAGTTTCACCAGGCCAGGCGAGGGCGCGAAGGTGCGCGGGTCCTCGGCGTTGATGCGGCATTCGATCGCGTGACCGCGGAACTGAACGTCCTGCTGGCGCAACGTCAGCTGATGACCTTCCGCGATCCGGATCTGTTCGCGCACCAGGTCCAGGCCCGTTATCATCTCGGTCACCGGATGTTCGACCTGCAGCCGGGTGTTCATCTCGATGAAGTAGAATTCGCCGTCTTCCCACAGGAACTCGATCGTCCCCGCGCCGCGATAGCCCATGTCCGCCATCGCCCTCGCGACGACCCCGCCCATCCGCTCGCGCTCTTCGGGGGTGATGATCGGGGAGGGGGCCTCCTCCAGCACCTTCTGATGGCGGCGCTGGAGCGAGCAGTCGCGTTCGCCCAGATGGATCGCATTGCCGTTGCCGTCGCCGAAGATCTGGAATTCGATGTGGCGCGGATTGCCGAGATATTTCTCCATGTAGACGGTCGCGTCGCCGAACGCCGCCTTCGCCTCGGTGCCCGCCTGCTGCATCTGGGTTTCGAGCGCGGAGGGGTCGTTGACCACTTTCATCCCGCGCCCGCCCCCGCCCGACGCCGCCTTTATGATGACCGGATAACCGATCTCCGCTGCCAGCGCCTTCGCCTCGCCGACATCGTGGATCGCGCCGTCCGAACCCGGGACGAGCGGCAGGCCGAGCTTTCCCGCCGTTCGCTTCGCCTCGACCTTGTCGCCCATCGTCCGGATATGTTCGGGCTTGGGACCTACGAAGACGATGCCGTGCAGTTCGACGATCTCGGCGAAGCGCGCATTCTCGCTGAGGAAGCCGTAACCCGGATGGATCGCATCCGCGCCCGAAATTTCCGCCGCGGAGATGATGTTGGGGATGTTGAGATAGCTGTCTGTTGCCGCCGGCGGTCCGATACAGATCGCCTCATCCGCAAGTCGTACGTGCATGGCGTCGGCGTCGGCGGTGGAATGCACCGCGACAGTCTTGATACCCATCTCGTGGCAGGCGCGGTGGATGCGCAGCGCGATCTCGCCGCGATTGGCGATCAGCAGTTTCTTGATCTCGCGCAATGCCTCTACTCGATCACGACGAGGGGCTGATCGAATTCGACCGGCTGTCCGTTCTCCACCATCACCGCAGTGACGGTGCCGGCGGACGGCGCGAGGATCGGGTTCATCACCTTCATCGCCTCGACGATCAACAGCGTGTCACCCGCCGCGACCCTCTGTCCGACGGCGGCGAACGCTTTCGATCCCGGTTCCGCGGACAGATAGGCCGTGCCCACCATCGGCGACTTGACCGCGTTGGCGTTGCTGGATGGAGCCGATGCGCCGAGCTCGGCAAGCGGCGCGGCGGCGGGCGCAGGAGCAGCCAGCGGGGGCGGGGGCGCGTAATGCACAGGTGCCGCAACGGGTGCGGCCTTCCGCGCGACGCGGATCTTGCGCGGGCCGTCCTCGACCTCGATCTCGGTCAGCTGCGTGGTATCGAGCAGTTCGGCGAGCGCGCGCACCAGATCGACATCGACCTTCATCGCGCCGGTTTCATTCGTATCGGCCATCAGACCATCGTCCCCAGTATCGTTGCGCGGGCGTCTGTCAGAAGCGCGCCGCCGCTTCAAGCGCGAGAACATAGGATAACGCGCCGAAGCCTGCGATCGTGCCCTTCGCCGCCTGCCCGACCAGGCTGGCGTGACGAAAGGAGTCACGGGTATGCGGGTTCGAAAGATGCACCTCGATCACCGGCGTCGTCACCGCCTTGATGGCGTCGTGCACCGCGACCGACGTGTGCGTGAAGCCGCCCGCGTTCAGCAACACCGCCTTCGCGCTCCTTGCCTGCGCCTCGTGCAGCCAGTCGACCAGATGCCCCTCATGGTTCGATTGGCGCATGTCGATCGCCAGGTCCAGTTCGCGCGCCCGGTCCTCCAACATGCCGGCGATGTCGTCGAGCGTATCGGTGCCGTAGATATCGGGCTCGCGCAGACCCAGCAGGTTGAGGTTGGGGCCGTTCAGGACGTAGATGGTGTGGGGCAAGTCGGGGCTCCTTCGGCCGAGCCGTTCAGGTAGCGCCCGGCCGTGGCCGCTGCAAACCGGGGCTTAACGAAGACAGGGTAGTACTTGGGTTATGTTTACCGCGCTGCTCCTTCTCGTGCAGGCCGTGCCTGCTGCCCCGACGCCGGTTCCCGGCCAACCTTGTCGCCTAAAAGGGCCGCGCGGCAAGCTGGTCGACGTCGATCCCAAACTTTGCGAACAATCCACTTGGGATAGCATTCGCCTTCCCGCTTCTGCCGCTGGGACGAGTGCCACGACGATGGAACTCGACATTGACGAAGCGGGCAGGGTAACGGATTGCCGCGTCGTCGAACCGAGCGGAACGCCCCAGCTCGATGCGAAGGCATGTTCAATCGCTATCGAAAAAGCGCGATACAAACCCGCTATCGGTCCTGACGGCAAAGCCAAACGGACGAGCACTCGGCTCAAAGTGGCTTGGCCTGCTCACAATTGATCTGCGGCTGCCGACCGGGGAGGTGGACATCGTCCTTCTCCGACCTAGATGACAGCTATGCAGACTCATAGCGACGGAACCGTCTCCATCACCGTCAACGGCGACCAAAAGAGGGTGACGGCCGGCCTTTCGATCGCCGACCTCGCTACCGAACTTGGGCTGATACCCGAAAAGGTCGCGGTCGAACGCAATATGGAGGTCGTGCCGCGCTCCACCTTGGCAAAGGTCATGGTCCAGGACGGCGACGATTTCGAGATCGTGCACTTCGTGGGCGGCGGCGACCATGCAGCTGCGATCGATACCGACAGCTGGACGGTCGCGGGCCGCACCTTCCGATCGCGGCTGATCGTCGGCACCGGCAAATACAAGGATTTCGCGCAGAACGCCGCTGCGCTGGAGGCATCGGGAGCGGAGATCGTGACGGTGGCGGTGCGGCGCGTGAACGTCAGCGATCCGAACGCACCGATGCTGACCGACTTCATCGATGCGAAGAAGGTAACATACCTACCCAACACAGCCGGCTGCTTCGACGCCGAATCGGCGATCCGGACGTTGCGTCTGGCGCGCGAGGCGGGTGGCTGGGACCTGGTGAAGCTGGAGGTCCTGGGCGAGGCCAGGACGCTGTATCCCGACATGGTCGAGACGCTGCGCGCGACCGAGGTGCTGGCGAAGGAAGGTTTCCTGCCGATGGTCTACTGCGTCGATGATCCGATCGCCGCCAAGCGGCTGGAGAATGTCGGCGCGGTCGCGATCATGCCGCTCGGCGCGCCGATCGGATCGGGGCTCGGTATCCAGAACGCGGTCACGATCCGGCTGATCGTCGAGGGCGCGAGCGTTCCCGTGCTCGTCGATGCTGGCGTCGGCACCGCGTCCGACGCGGCGTTCGCGATGGAACTGGGCTGCGACGGCGTGTTGATGAACACCGCGATCGCGGAAGCGAAGGACCCGGTCATGATGGCGGCGGCAATGCGCGCCGCGGTCGAAAGCGGTCGGTTGGCCTATCGCGCGGGCCGGATGGCCAAGCGTCGCTATGCCGATCCGTCGAGCCCGCTGGCCGGGTTGATCTGAAGCGCGATGGAACCCAGATCAATATCGCTGGTTTATTCCCGGCAATTCAAGCGTACGTCACCACCGGCGGACGCGAGGAGTGATGGAGGTCACGATGGGTGAATTCACCGACAAGGTCAAAGCGGCCGGCAACAAGATCGCGGGCGAAGCCAAGGAAGCCATCGGCAAGGCGACGCATAACGAGGAACTGACCGCGGAAGGCCAGGCGCAGCAGGTCAAGGGCGTCGGCCAGGACGTCACTGGCAGCGTCAAGGGTGCGCTCGGCGACGATATCTGATTAAGTCGAACGTTCGATCAAAGGCCGCTCCGGGCAACCGGCGCGGCTTTTTTCTTTGGCGATTACGTATTTCACAAACCCGTCAGAACGGGACACACCGGCCAGCGGCTTCCTGAGGTTTCCCGGATGCCGGCGCAGTGATAGTTGATCGGTTAAAAGCGCCTGTATGCTTATTGATGACGATAGTGCTGGCCGTCACGCTGCCCCTGTACCCCGATGACACGATAGCCGCGATCCCATCCGCGTCGTCTTCTACGACCCGATATCTGAGGTCCCATTGGTCGATGAGACTGGAACTTTCTCGCCGAAAGTCAGACGACACGCTCGCTGGTGTGCCGAAGCCACGATAGATGCAGCGCCAGCCGTGTCCGGGACTGGCCGCTAGCATCATAGCCAAGGCGATCATTCCGGCTTCTCCACCGGCTTCTGCTTCACCAGCTTTTTCACGCGCTCGTCAAACCGCGCTTCGTCGTCGTCGGTTCTAGGTCGCGCGCGGCTTCTTTAAACTTGTCGAGTTGGGAAGGAGCTGGTTCGACCATGGGAACGCTTTCTTAAGGGCTTGTTGCCGAGAAGGAGACATATCACTATGTCGTCCTTCTCGGCAACGAGAGGTGGTGGACCTAGAGGGACTTGCACCCTCGGGGCGTTGGATGGAAAGCCGCACCCCACACTATGTTAGGCCCACTCTTGCAACGCCCCGTTCCGCAAGGAGCGGGGCGTTCACAAACTCAAAAAGGTACGTCGTCGTCTAAGTCGTCAAATCCGCCAAAAGGTGTAGTCGGGGGGCTTGGAGTGACGCTGCTGTAAACGCCTTTCTTGCCTGCCACAGACTCGATGACGCCCTTTTGAACCATCCTCCATAGCTTGTTTTGAAGGAACTTACGGGTTTGAAGAACGTTGTGACGGCGATACAATTCAATTAGAATCGTATCTAATTCGACATCATCAAGACTAGAATTAATGATATTAAAAAGCTGCTGTTCCAGATCATCGACTTTAATGCCTGTCAGTTCCCTCAAAAGTTCGGGAGGAAGGTCATTAATATCGCCATATGATTTCGGGATTGGCTTGGTGACGCGGCGCAGCTCTTCAATTTCGCTCGCCGCAGCGGCAAGAAAGATTGCGTTCGCGTCTTGGCGGTCGCCCAGACCGGGGTCGCCCTTCTTACGGCTATTAGAAGCCCAGGCACGATAATTAGCTGCCAGAGTCTTGACTGACTCGAGGTGGTCGGCCATAAAGGCCTCCTTGAAATGAGGCGGTTCAGAACACCGTTTGGCGATGAGGTTCTGGATCGCGATGTATGGGGTCGTAGCTATAAGCTGCGGCCCCATCGTTGTTTAGGGCGAATCGATTTGCTCGTCAAGCCGCTCCATTGCACTTTCGCTTCTATTTGCGTTGCAAATTGCGCTTACGCCTTACTTTGCGATTATCGTAAACCCGTTCCCGCCTTGTTCTAACTGGCGTTTCCGTAGGTCAACCGCTTGCCGACGCCGCGTGAGATCGTGCGCATAAAGGAGAGCGGTGGTGGCTGAATGGACGACCAAAGTGAAAGGACTGCGCTTTCCCGAAGGTCCGGTCGCTATGCCCGACGGCAGCATCATCCTGGTCGAGATCGCCGCGGGCCGGATCACGCGCGTCCATCCGGACGGCACCATCGCGACGGTCCGAACCCGGCGGCGGCCCGAACGGACTCGCGATCGCCCGGACGGCGCACTGTATTGCTGCAATAACGGCGGCTTCGCGTATCGCGAAGCGGGCGGCACGCTTGCGCCGCGCGGCATCGCGACGGGTTATCCGGGCGGCCGGATCGACGGAGCGAGATTAAAACCGGCGTGGTGGAAGTCCTGTACGAATCGGGCGATAACGGCTGCGTGCTTCGTGGCCCCAACAATATAATGTTCGACGATCATCGCGGCTCCTGGTTCACCGATCACGGCAAGATCGCCGGGCAAGGTCGGTCCCAATGCGGGGCCGGGTGGATAGGGCGTCCCGCTATATCGGCTCGCGGGGTACAATTTCTTCGATTCGCTGGCGTGATGCCTTCACCACCAATATCTGCTGGGGCGGCGAGGATATGCGCGATGCGTATGTGACGTGTTCCGGCACGGGCCGGCTGGTAAAGACGCGCTGGCCGCGTCCAGGGCTTAAACTGGCGCATTGATGCTGGTCGCGCCGGCATGCTCGCAGGCAGTTTCCAGCGCCCGGTTGCTGGGCGCGGCCGACGCTTCTATGCCACATCCCGGTCAACCAACGGAGGCGGCATGGCGCAGAAACTCTACCCCGATGCGGCGGCGGCGCTGGACGGATTGCTGTTCGACGGCATGACGATCTGCGCCGGAGGGTTCGGGCT
Source organism: uncultured Sphingomonas sp. (assembly GCF_964244235.1). Classification (GTDB taxonomy): domain Bacteria; phylum Pseudomonadota; class Alphaproteobacteria; order Sphingomonadales; family Sphingomonadaceae; genus Sphingomonas. The sequence goes on along the minus strand of NZ_CAXTII010000003.1, from coordinate 36,880 downwards.
GTGCGGCATACCCGAACGCTTGATCGACGCAATCCGCGACGCGGGGACGACCGGGCTGACAATCGCCAGCAACAATGCCGGCATCGATGGCGAGGGGCTGGGCAAGCTGCTGCGCACGCGTCAGGTCGCGAAGATGATCTCCAGCTATGTCGGCGAGAACAAGGAGTTCGAACGGCAATATCTGAGCGGCGAACTCGACGTCGAGTTCTGCCCCCAGGGCACGCTTGCGGAACGGTGTCGCGCGGGCGGGGCCGGTATTCCTGGCTTCTACACAAAGACCGGGGTCGGCACGCAGGTCGCCGAGGGCAAGGAAGTGAAGGTCTTCGATGGCCCGAACGGACCGGAGGAATTCATCCTGGAACGCGGCATCCGCGCCGATCTGGCGATCATCAAGGGGTGGAAAGCGGACGAGAGCGGCAATCTGATCTTCCGAAAGACCGCGAGGAACTTCAATCAACCCATGGCAACGGCCGGTAAAATCTGCGTCGCGGAAGTCGAGGAGGTAGTGTCGGTCGGTAGCCTCGACCCTGACTGCATCCATTTGCCCGGCATTTATGTGAAGCGGATGATCGTCGGCGCGCCGTATGACAAAAAAATCGAATTTCGCACCGTGCGCGAAAGGGAAGCAGCATAATGACTTGGTCCCGTAACGACATGGCAGCCCGTGCCGCGAAGGAACTGCAGGACGGGTTTTACGTGAACCTGGGCATCGGCATTCCGACGCTGGTGGCGAACAATATCCCGGACGGGATGACGGTCACGCTGCAAAGCGAGAACGGATTGCTTGGGATCGGGCCGTTCCCCTATCCGGACGAGATCGACCCTGATCTGATCAACGCAGGCAAGCAGACGATCAGCGAACTGCCCAACTCCGCCTATTTCAGTAGTGCAGACAGTTTCGCGATGATCCGCGGCGGGCATATCGACCTTACGGTCCTCGGCGCGATGGAGGTCGGCGAAGGCGGCGACATCGCCAACTGGATGATCCCCGGCAAGATGATCAAGGGCATGGGCGGCGCGATGGACCTGGTCGCCGGCGTCAAGAAGATCATCGTCGTGATGGAGCATGTGTCGAAGGACGGCAGCCCGAAATTCTTGCCCACCTGTACGCTGCCGCTGACTGGGAAGAACGTGGTCGACATGATCGTGACCGATCTGGCGGTGTTCCGGCGGCCGGATCATACGGCACCCTTTGCGCTTGTGGAATGCGCGCCGGGTGTCGGCACCGACGAAATCGCGGCGAAGACCACGGCGCATTATACCGTCTGAGAAACCGCCGAAACGGCGCGACCTCCGGTCGCGCTCGAAACCGCGCCATGCCTAGATCGCCCCCGTCTGAAACGAACGGCGGGGGCCAGCATGGCGGACGACGGGGACGGCGATACGCCGGGGCATATCGCGGCGCTGATCAGCAGCCGCAACGACAGCGCGGGCAACGCGATCCGCGAGTTCTACGCCTGCAACCCGCCCGCTTACGCGGTCTATCGTACCGACGCGCGGGTCATGATCGCGTTCGCGGACAAGGGCGCGACCGAGCGGGTGCAGCGTGCGAAGCTGGCGCCGCTGGGGCCGCTGCGCAGCGAGATCAACGGGCTGATCGACGGCTGGCGCAGCAGCCGGGACCATCGCCGGCTGGCGAAGGCGCGCACGTTCGACCGCCGGACCGCCGACGCGATCGTCATGGCGCTGGAGGATGACGACGTTTCCAACGCGACGATCGAACTCAACGCGGTCCGCAACGCCATCATCGACGGCCGCAAATCCGCCGCGCGGTTCCTGTACCTCATCACCGCGTTCGTCGTAGCGCTGGCGCTCATAGTGCTGGTAGCCATCGCCAGCCTGCCGGGCCTTGGTCTGCTGGCCGGGTGGGGCGGGGCGAACGACGTCCTGATCGCCACCGTCGGCGGCGTTGCGGGGTCGTTCTATTCCATCGCGACCGGGCTGTCGAAGCGCACGATCCTGACCGACCTGCAACAGCGCGACAATGCGCAGGATGCGATCCTCAGGATGCTGATCGGGTTCATCTCCGCCGGCATCGTCATCTGCGTCATCCATTCGGGTGTGGGCGTGCAGATCGTGCCGCAGGGCGTCGATCATGCCTGGATGCAATTGGTCACGCTGGGCTTCCTCGCGGGCTTTTCCGAACGGCTGGTGCCCGATCTACTCGCCAAGGCGGGCGCAGCGGTCGAGGCGACGCCCTTGCCGAACAGGGATCCGCTGCGCGTCGCCCAGCCCACGCCAGCAGCGAAGACCGATCCCGGCGGCGGTCCGCCGGTCCATGTCGATGGCGATTGCGCGTCCGATGTGCCGCTGGCGGAGAGCGATGCGACGCCCGACGCCGCGCTGCCGGCCGCGGCGGGAGGGGTGCAATGACCGACTATCCGCTGACATGGCTGAACGATATCCTCCTCGCCGCCGGGCTGAAGGTTGCCGAGGTACCCGGCTGGCAGACCCGTGGGCTGAACCATGGCTTCGATCCCAAGGGCGTCGTTGTTCACCATACCGGCGGTCCGGCGATGGGCAACATGCCGAGTCTGGGCATCGTCACCAATGGGCGACCCGATTTGACCGGGCCGCTGTCGCAGCTGGGGCTTGGGCGCGACGGGACCTTCTACTGCATCGCCGCGGGGTTCGCGCAGCATGCGGGGCCCGGGGCCTGGCACGGGATCACGACGGGCAACACCAGCTTCGTGGGGATCGAGTCCGAAAATACCGGGCTGCCGGTCGACCTGCCGTGGCCCGATGTGCAGATTGACGCGCTGCGTCGCGGGATCGCGGCGATCCTCACGCGGCTCGGCGCGCCGGCGATCATGTGCTGCGGGCACAAGGAATGGGCGCTGCCAAAGGGACGCAAGACCGATCCGCTGTTCGACATGGACTCGTTTCGCGCGGCAGTCGCACAGTCGATGGCGGGAACGCTCGCGCCGCGTCCGCCGATCGCGCTCGTCGATGCGGCCGGCCGGCAGACCTTGCGGCGAGGCGCGACGGGGGAATCGGTCGAGACGTTGCAGCGTCTGCTCGGGGTGCCGGTCGATGGCGCGTTCGGCCCCGGTACCGAAGCGATCGTCCGCGCTTTCCAGACACGGCATCATATCGTTCCCGACGGGATCGTCGGTCCGGCGAGCTGGGCGATCCTGTCGCCGTCGTAAATGCCGCAAAACAACCCGGAAGATTGACCGGCGCGTGGTTTGGGTTAACGCGAACATCGTCATGAACCCGCGTCCGCAAACCCTGTACGAGAAGATCTGGAACGCGCACGTCGTCGAACGCCGGGACGACGGGACGTGCCTGATCTATATCGACCGCCATCTGGTCCACGAGGTAACCAGCCCGCAGGCGTTCGACGGCCTGCGCGCGAACGGCCGGCGGGTACGCCGCCCGGAACTGACGCTGGCGGTGCCCGACCATAATCTGCCGACCACCCGGCGCGTCGATGCCGCCGGACGGATTTTGCCGATCGCGGATGCCCAAAGCGCGCAGCAGCTCGACGCGCTCCAGCGCAACACCGCCGAGTTCGGCATCGACTATATCGACGCCACCGCCGCCGAACAGGGGATCGTCCATGTCATCGGCCCGGAACTGGGCTTCACGCTGCCCGGTACGACCCTGGTCTGCGGCGACAGTCACACCTCCGCGCATGGTGCGCTTGGCGCGCTGGCGTTCGGGATCGGGACGAGCGAGGTCGAGCATGTCCTCGCCACGCAGACGTTGCTGCTGACCTCGTCAAAGACGATGGAGGTTCGCGTCGAGGGTATTCTGGGCTTCGGGGTCAGTGCGAAAGACGTGATCCTGTCGGTCATCGGCCGGATCGGCGCGGCGGGCGGCACGGGGCATGTCATCGAATATACCGGCGACACGATCCGCAGCCTGTCGATCGAGGGTCGGCTGACGGTCGCGAACATGTCGATCGAGGGTGGCGCACGGGCTGGGCTCATCGCACCGGACGACAGGACGTTCGCGTATCTGAAGGGCCGGCCGATGGCACCGACGGGTGAGGCCTGGGACCGCGCGATGGCGTATTGGCGAACGCTGCCGAGCGACCCCGGCGCTGCGTACGACCGCGTCGTAAGGCTGGATGCGAGCGACATCGCCCCCGCACTGACATGGGGTACCAGCCCCGAGGATGTGGTCGCGATCACCGGCGTCGTACCTGATCCGGAAAGCTTCGCCGACCCGTCGAAACAGGCCGCCGCCCGCAAGTCGCTGGACTATATGGGACTGACGCCGGGTACGGCGATGCAGGACGTCGCCGTTCAGCACGTCTTTATCGGCAGCTGCACCAACAGCCGGATCGAGGATCTGCGCGCCGCCGCCTCGGTCGCGAACGGCCGCCACGTCGCCGATGGCGTGCGGGCGCTGGTCGTCCCCGGTTCGGGGCTGGTGAAGCGTCAGGCCGAGGCCGAGGGGCTGGATCGCATCTTCCTGGGTGCCGGCTTCGAATGGCGCGAGCCCGGCTGTTCGATGTGCCTGGCGATGAACCCCGACAAGGTGCCGCCCGGCGAGCGTTGCGCGTCGACCAGCAACCGCAACTTCGTCGGCCGCCAGGGGCCGGGCGCACGGACGCATCTGGTCAGTCCGGCGATGGCGGCGGCGGCGGCGGTGACAGGGCGGCTGGCCGATGTCCGCGATCTGATGACGGTTTGAAAATGGAGAGAATGTCATGAAGAAGGTTTTTGCGTTGCTGGTCATGGGTGCGGTGATGAGCGGCGTGTTCGCCTATGCCGCCACGACGCGCGCCGCTGCCGCGACCACGCGCGCGGACTGATCGGATGCAGCCGGTCCTCGCGGTTTCCGGGGGAGCGTACCCGTGGGGGGCGAAGAACGTCGACACCGACGTCATCATCCCTGCGCACTGGCTGAAGACGGTGACTCGCACCGGTCTCGGCCGCGGCGCGTTCGAGACGGTGCGCTCGCAGCCGGGCAACATCTTCGACGATCCGACCTATGCGGGCAGCCCGATCCTGATCGCGGGCGACAATTTCGGTTGCGGCTCCAGCCGCGAACATGCCGCCTGGGCGCTCGCCGACATGGGCATCAAGGCGGTGATCGCGCCGAGTTTCTCCGACATCTTTTCGGGCAACGCGTTCAAGAACGGGATTGTTGCCGTCGTCCTGCCGCAGGAGGCGATCGACCGGCTGATGGAGGTCGCGCAAGGCCAGCCGATCACGATCGACCTCGAGACGATGACCGTCACGACGCCGTACCAGGACCGCTTCGCCTTCACGCTCGATCCGTTCCGCCGGCAATGCCTGATGGAAGGGCTGGACGAGATCGGCCTGACGCTGGCAAGGGATACCGCGATTTCGAAATACGAAGGCGCGGTCAACGAAAGCCGCCCCTGGATTGCGGAGAGGCGCGGTTATGAAGGCATTGCTGTCTAGGGCGGTCGGCGGACCCGAAACACTGGAACTGAGCGACGCGCCCGATCCGGTCGTGGGGCCGGGTCAGGTCGTCGTCGCGGTCCGCGCCTGTGCGATCAACTATCCGGACGTCCTGATCATCGAGGACAGGTATCAGTTCAAGCCCGAACGGCCCTTCGCGCCGGGCGGCGAGATCGCGGGCGTGATCGATTCGGTGGGTGACGGCGTCGAGGGATGGGCAATCGGCGATCGGGTCATCGGAATGATCGGGAATGGCGGGCTGGTCGAGAAGGTCGTCGTCGACCCCGCGCGGATGTATCGGCTGCCCGAAGGGCGCAGCTTCGCGGAGGGCGCGTCGCTGATCCTGACCTATGGCACGACGATCCACGCACTGCTCGACCGCGGCCGTCTGAAGGCGGGGCAGTCGTTGCTGGTGCTGGGCGCGGCTGGTGGCGTGGGGCTGGCCGCGATCGAACTTGGCAAGGCGTTCGGCGCACGCGTCGTCGCGGCGGTGTCGTCGGACGAGAAGGCGGCGGCGGCTCGCCAAGCGGGCGCGGACGAGACGATCGTCTACGCGCGCGCGCCGTTCGACAAGGCGCAGTCCAAGGCGCTGGCGGACCAGTTCAAGGCGGCGGGCGGGAAGGGTGGCTTCGACGTCATCTACGATCCGGTCGGCGGCGATTATGCGGAGCCCGCTTTGCGCTCGATCGGCTGGGAAGGGCGGTATCTCGTCGTCGGCTTCCCCGCGGGCATCCCGAAACTGCCGCTCAACCTGACCCTGCTGAAGAGTTGCGACGTGTGCGGCGTGTTCTGGGGCGCGTTCGCGGCGCACGATCCGAAGGCGAACGCGGCGCATATGGATCACCTGTTCCGCCTGTGGGAGGAGGGCAAGATCGCGCCCCGCGTGACCGAAACCTTTCCGCTGGCCCGCGGCGGGGATGCGATCGCGAAGATGGCCGCGCGCGGCGCGATCGGGAAGCTGGTGGTGGAGGTGGCTTAGCTTCTTCCCCCCTCCCGCAAGCGGGAGGGGAGCAAGTCAGGTCCGCCTACCCAACATCCCCGCGATCGAAACCGTCGCGCTGCCGCGCTTCGCCGCCACGGGCTGCGACGGATCGGGTGCCCAGCCGGTGAGGTAGACGATATCGAACCGTTCGCGCACGCGCCCGTCCGGCCCCGCGCTTGCCGCGAACGCCGCCGCCGCGCCGGCCAACACGCCACGGGTCATCGGCGTGCGATCGACCAGGATGTTCGTCGCCGCCATCCCGCGCAAATCCTCGATCAGCCGGAACAGGTCGGGATAGCCGACGTCGAGCGTCTCGACATCCGCGACGGGCAGCGCGAAGCCGGCGCGGACCAGCAGGTCGCCCGCCGATCGCACATCCACCTGCGGGTGCAGCCGCGCGACCGGCCTTTCCGACTCCGCCGTCCGGAGCGCGGCGCGTAGTTGGGGCAGACTGCCCGCGCCGACGAACGCACCGATGAATAGACCGTCGGGCCGTAGCGTCCGCCGCGCCAGCGTGAGCGCGCCGGGCAGATCGCCGACCTGATCGAGCACGCCCGCGCTGACCACCAGGTCGAACGCGGCGTCCGCGAAGGGCAGGCGGTCCTCGTCCCCTTGCACGCCGCGGCTCGCGCGCGCGAACCGGGCACCGGGATCAACGCGTGCGACCCGCGCGCCGGGCGGGGGGACGAACGCGCCGTCGAAGCTGCCGAGATCGAGGACATCGTCGAAATCGCGCGTCACGCTGTCCAGCCGTTCGGCGATCCCGTCCAGCATCGTCGCGCGCAGGAAGTCGTGTGCCGCGTATGCCGGCGCGGCGCGGTCGCGGCGCTGGCGGCGCGCGCTGCGGTCGAAGATGTCGGGGGTCATATGCCGTCTATATCGTAGGCGACGCGATCGCCACCAGCGCTGATCGCGTTCGGCATCCGTTGCCCGGCTAACGGTAGCCGGCTCCTGGCACTCGACGCCGAGCGTACCAAGCATTCGAGATCGGCCTTTCTTTCCCTCCCCGGCGGAGGCCGGGGCCCAGCGGCGGGACGATCGCGGGGGCGCAATGTCCTGCGTCACCGAAACCGTGGCAACTGGGCCCCGGCCTTCGCCGGGGGGGTAAAGGGAGGGGGCAAGCGCAATCGCAATCGCCACAACCCTCTGCTCCGGCCGATCCATCGGAATCCGGCCCAACCCCGCTTGCTGCCACACGCCCCTGCCGCGCAACCTTCGGCCATGCCCCGCTGGCTCGCCCCGATAAACGCCATCGGCCGCCTCGCACTCCCGCCCCGCTGTGCCGGCTGCGGCATTCCTGTCGGCGAGGACCATCATTTCTGCGCCGCCTGCTGGGGCGGCCTGCGCTTCATCGCGCCGCCCTGGTGCGCGACCTGCCATCGGCCCTTCGCGTATGATCGTGGACCAGGCGCGCGTTGTGCCGCCTGCCTCGCCAATCCGCCCGCCCATGACGGCGTTCGCGCGGCGGTGGCCTATGGCGACACCGCGCGCATCCTCGCGCTGCGGCTCAAATATGGCCGGCGGATATCGATCGCGCAGACCATGGCGCGACAGATGCAGCGGCTGATGCCCGCCGACGCGGCGCTGATGGTGCCGGTGCCGCTCCACCGCTGGCGGCTCTGGTCGCGCGGCTACAATCAGGCGGCGCTGATCGCCGATGCGCTGGCGAAGCGTACGCGGGTCCCGGTCGATCGCCATGTCCTCGTCCGCCGCCGCGCCACGCCGTCGATGCGGGCGATGAGCCGGCGCAAGCGGGCCGAGATCGTGGCGGGCGCGTTCGCCGTCGTCGATCCGGCGCGGGTCAAGGGCCGGGCGGTCGTGCTGGTCGACGATGTCTACACCACGGGTGCCACCGCCGGTGCCTGCGCGCGTGTCTTGCTGAGGGCTGGGGCGACGTCGGTGTCGGTCCTGTGCTGGACCCGGGTCGTCGACGGCACCGATTGACAAGGTCGGCGGCGCGCCACATTTCCCATGCATGGCCAAAGTCGAAATCTATACCAAGGCATTCTGCCCCTATTGCGCGCGCGCGATGCAGTTGCTCGCCGGCAAGGGCGTCGATCCGGACGAATATGACATCACGATGGACCGCACGAAGCGGGCCGAGATGCTCGACCGCGCGCAAGGGCGATCGACCGTGCCGCAGATCTTCATCGACGGCGCGCATATCGGCGGGTCGGACGATCTCGCCGCGCTGGATCGCGCAGGGAAGCTCGACCCGCTGCTCGGCTGATGCGGATCGGCATTCTCCAGATGACCAGCGGGATCGATCCCGCCATCAACGCCCGGACGCTGGTCGATGCAGTCGCAGCGGCTGCCGAAGGGGGCGCGGGCATGGTCTTCACGCCCGAGATGTCGGGACTGATCGACCGGGACCGCGCACGTGCCGCAACGTCGATCGTTGCCGAGAATGCCGACCCTGTGCTGGCGGCGGTCCGCGCGGCGGCGGCGAAGGCAGGTGTTTGGGTGCATGTCGGCTCGCTTGCGATCCGGCGCGCCGACGGACGCTACGCCAATCGCGCATTCGTGATCGACGACCGGGGCGAGGTTCGCGCACGGTACGACAAGCTGCATTTGTTCGACGTCGATCTGCCTGGCGGCGAGTCGTGGCGCGAATCTGCGGCTTATGCGGCCGGGGAGGGTGCCGTGGTGGTCGATACGCCCGTGGGGATGCTGGGACTGAGCATCTGCTACGACCTGCGTTTCGCCTCGCTATATGCCGCGCTCAGCGATTCGGGGGCGGACATCCTCGCCATTCCCGCCGCCTTCACGCGCCCGACCGGCGCGGCGCACTGGCACGTGCTGATGCGCGCACGGGCGATCGAGGCGGGGGCGTTCGTCGTCGCCGCGGCGCAGACCGGACTGCACGCCGACGGCCGTGCGACCTTCGGTCATTCGCTGGTGATCGATCCCTGGGGCGAGGTGTTGCTCGACATGGGCGACGCGCCCGGTCTCGGCTTCGCGGAGATCGACCTGGCGCGAATCGCGGACGTGCGGGGACGCATTCCGGTGCGCGCGCACCGGCGTTCCATTCCGCCGGTCGCCGTCAATTGATCGTCTTCGACCTGCGCTGCTCCCGCGGGCATGTGTTCGAGGCCTGGTTCACCTCCAGCGCAGCGTTCGAGGCGCAGTCGGCAGCGTATCAGGTACGCTGTCCGATCTGCGACGATGCCGACGTCGCAAAGGCGCTGATGGCCCCCAACATCCCCGCCAAGGCCAACCGCGCCGCGGCGGGCCTGCAACCCCGCGAGGCCAAGACGCTGTTGAAGGCGCTGGCTACCGCGCAGGCGAAGGCGCTGGAAGCCTCCGAGTGGGTCGGCACCGCCTTTGCCGACCGCGCGCGTGCGATGCACGACGGGGACGAGACGCCAGCGACGATCCACGGCCAGGCCTCGCCGGCCGAAGCGAAAGCGCTGGTCGACGACGGCGTGCCGGTGTTGCCGTTGCTGCTGCCGATCGTGCCGCCGCAAACGAAGCATTAACGGCCAGCTATCTCGCCAGCGCGACACCTTCTCGTCGCCCCGGCCTCGAGCCGGGGCCCCGCTTCTTCGGCGACGTAGACGAAGCGGGGCTCCGGGTCGGGCTCGGGGTGACGAGAGGTGTGGATGATCGAACCGGTGGGAGTGGCCGGTGGCAAGGCCTGCGCGCCATTGCCCCCCGACATCGCCCGCGGTATCGGACATGCCATGTCCCCGTAGCTCAGCCGGATAGAGCGACGGTTTCCTAAACCGCAGGCCGGTGGTTCGAATCCACTCGGGGACACCAGTTTCGCCGCAGGCGTCGCCCGGTAACAGTGGTGACGACGATGGAGCGGGGGCGCGGCGTGCGCCGTCCCCCGCTCGGCCGGTCAGGCCTTTACGTGCTGCGAGATATACTTGTTCATCTCGAACATCGTGCATTTGTCGCGACCGAAAACCTTCTTCAGCTTCTCGTCGGCGAGGATTTCGCGCTTGTTCTCCGGATTCTGGAGCTTGTGCGCCTTGATATAGTCCCAGACCTTGCTGATCACCTGGCTGCGCGGCAGCTTTTCGTTGCCGACGATCGCGCCAAGCTCGGGGGAGGGCTGGACCGGGGCGTGAATGCCACCCGTCTTCGTAGTGGTAGCCATCGCATTCCTTCCTGTTGTCGCCGGCGGACCCGGCCTCTCTGGACTCACGCCTTACCGACGTGCCCGTCTTTTGCGCCGCCTTTTCGCGGATGTCACTCTCTGTATCGCCTTGCCGCGTGCCGTGCGGGGGTCTCGCCCGGCACGCGGCAAGGCGTCGGTCGGAACTTGAACCCGACCGCCACGCCGTAGCGACGCGGTTCCAGCGTGAAGATGTTGGTGAACAGTCCTGAAGACTGGTCGGTCACATACTGCCCGGTGATCCCGTTGTTGTTCGTAAGATTCCGGACGAAGCCGCGGGCATAGAAGCGATCGTTGCGCGCATTCAGCTGAACCTGCGTGTTGATGACATCATACCCCTGAATGCGGTCTATATCCTGGTTGAAGATGCTGGCGTAGAAATTGCCGGTATAGTTCAGGTGGGCGCGCGGCACGATGTTCATGCCGTTGCCGAGATCGATCGTATACTGTGCGCCGACCGAAAACTTATAGGTCGGTGCCCGGGGCAGCATGTTGTTCCGGATATTCAGGCCGACGCCGTCGAGCACCTGTACGCCTGGGGCGGCGGCATGGTGTTCAGGACACTGCAAATGCCGAAGGCCCCCGTCGCCGCCACGGTTGGAATCGCGGTCGGCCCCTGCAATCCGACCGCCGCATTGACGGCGGTGACATACCCGTTGGCCCACGCCGCGCCGCCCGCGCCCTTAGGTACGACGACGCAGTTCGATCCGTTGGTGATGTCCTTGATGATCACTGCATCGCTACGCCCGCGCGGATTGACGAGGAACTTGTCGCTCGCGCCGCTCGTGTGGCTGCGGTCTGCGCCATGGCGGGTGTAACCCCGAGCAGCATGAACGCAGTTGCGGCGAGCAGTTCGGACTTCTTCATGCTAGCATCCCCTCTGTTCCGCGTCCGATTTGTACCGGATCGTCGGATTTCGTTATTCGAGTATGGAGAAGCTGCGACGTGATGACTGGATCGTCGATCGCTTTTTCGTTGTAATTCTGAGGGCAAGGCTTGGAGTGCCGGAATGAGACAGTTGCAAATTAGAACTTGTGGGTTGGTGGACTTCGGTAACCATGGTGGTCTTGCGCGCCGGTCTGCGCAATGAACGCGAACGACGTTTCGCCCGATGGAGGTGGCTCACCCGGGCCGGTGAATGCAATCGCGGTCCCGGCGGAGGTAACCGATGCGATCAAGACGCTGATCCGCTGGGCCGGCGATGATCCCGATCGCGAAGGGCTGATCGACACCCCGCGCCGCGTGGCCAAGGCCTGGCGGGAATATTGTTCGGGCTATGCCGATCACCCCGGGCACCATCTGGCGCGTGTGTTCGAAGAGGTTGGCGGCTATGACGAGCTGGTGCTGCTGCGCGATATCCCGTTCCAGTCCCACTGCGAACACCATATGGCACCGATCATCGGCAAGGCGCATATCGCCTATCTGCCGCGCGACCATGTCGTCGGTATCTCGAAACTGGCACGCGTGCTCCACGCGTTCGCGCGTCGGCTGCAGGTCCAGGAGCGGCTGACCGCGGAGGTGGCCGATTGCATCTGGGAAAATCTCAAACCCCACGGTGTCGCCGTCGTCATCGAGGCGAGCCATGCCTGCATGGCCGCGCGCGGGGTGCGGACGCCTGGCGTATCGATGGTAACGAGCCGGATGATGGGCGTCTTTCGCGACGACGAACGCAGCCGCAAGGAAGTGCTGGCGTTGATGCGGGGATCGTAACCGGCATGGCGCGAACCATATTGGTGACCGGCGGGGCCAAGCGCCTTGGGGCGACCCTAGCGCGGCGGCTGGCTCGCGACGGGCATCATGTCGTGATCCATTATGGTTCGTCGGGCGAAGCGGCGCGGACACTGGCGGACGATATCGGCGCGGTTGGGGTCGTGCAGGGCGACCTTGCCGATACCGGCGCGATCGACGATCTGTTCGCGAGATCGCGTGCGGCGGCGGGCGGGGCGATCGACGGTCTGGTCAATTGCGCCTCCACGTTCGCATACGACACGCCGCCGGCGCTCGATCCCGGCTTGCTGGCGCGGCTATATGCGATCGGGCATTCGTCCCCGGTGTTGCTGGCGTCCGCAATGGCACGACAGGACGACATCGCCGACGGCGCGGTGATCGACATTCTCGACCAGAAAGTGGCGAACCTGAATCCCGACTTCTTCTCCTACACCGCGGGCAAGATCGCGCTGGCGGGCGCGACGACGATGCTGGCGCAGGCGATCGGCCCCCGCATCGCGGTCAACGCGGTCGCCCCCGGGCTGTCGTTGCCGAGCGGCGACCAGACCGAGGGCGAATTCCGGGCGGTGGCAAGCGAGAACCTGCTCCGTCGCCCGGTCGACCCCACCGACATCGCCGCTGCGGTGTCGTTCCTGATGACCGCACATGGGGTCCATGGCCAGACGCTGTACGTCGATTGCGGCCAGCGCTTCCTGCGGCGCGAGCGCGACGTGATGTTCGAGGGTGCCGATGGCTGAATTCACCACCATCCTCGACGACCTCACCGTCATGATCCGTCTCGGCATCTACGACCATGAAGCCGAACCGCAGCGCGTCACCATCTCCGTCCGCATGACGATCGACTACCCGACCCCGCCCAGCGCAGACGCGATCGAGGAGGTGCTGGATTACGACTTCGTGCGCACCGGCATCCTGACGCTAGCCGCCGACCGCCGCTTCGCACTGCAGGAAACGCTGTGCGAGACGATCGCCGTGCTTTGCCTCGACGACACGCGGGTGCGGAGCGTCACGGTGCGGACTATGAAGACCGACGTGTATCCCGACGCGCGGATCGGTTGCGAAGTGGTGCGGGGGCGGTGACGCAACGGTCGAGCGACAGTCGATGAGCCGCTAATGGGCTCGATCCACCGAAAGCTGCCGCGCGCACAGGCCATCCGGATGCCACATTTGGGTTAACGTCGTAGGTGGTTGGCTGGCATCGTGAAGGATAAGCGCGAAGCCTTGCCGGGGAATTGTACCGATCGCCATCAGAAGCATTGGCGGTCCTGCCTTGATCATCAAGCTGTTGCCCGGCCCTCGCCCGATCTTGACGCCGTCCGGCGTTTCCAGACAGGTATCACCGCTGACAGCGTAGAACGCTTCCGGGCCGGAGTGTACATGGAGCGGCGCCGTCGTACCGGGACTGAAGATCGACCGGAGATATTCAGCGGCATAGGTTGCGGCGGGTGCGACCGGAAGGGGCCCGACGACGGAGACGCGCTCACCGCCTTTGGATCGCCATCCAGCTTTTGCCAGCGTGAAAAGCCACGTCGATCCGAACGCTTCGACCACCACGCTGTCCGTCCCGCCGGCGCTTTGGGCAACGTTCTTCGACGCGAAACGGTCGATGTGCCAGAACACCGCGCCCTTGGGTAACGCCGATATCTGTCGATGGGCGAGCAGGCAGGCAGGGCCTGCTTCCTCGATCGTGCCGCACTGCCGCGTCGTTGCCTGCGCGCGTACCGCCGAAGGCAGTGCGGTCACTGCTATCGCCAAGAGCCCAACGAACATTGTCCGCATTTGCACACCCCGCGTCGTAAAGGCCATATGTATCATGCCGGCCTTTAATGCGTGCCACAAGAAGCGCGAACGGCAACTAGTGGGTAGAGGTCATGCGTCCGCTCCACCCCCGCAGTCGCGTCGCCCCGCTCCCCTCGCAATGTTGGATTTTCCGTGCGACCCCCGGCGGATGTCGATGATGCTCGTCTCACCGCGCACTGGCCTTCGAAACCCGTTTCGATTTTGCAGGGTGCGTTTCCGACCCCTGCATAGTGTCCACTTCGTCCACTTCCGAAGGTCGGGTATGCTCGCGCGGACGGTTGACGACGCCCGAGACCCGGTTCGCCGCGCTCAGGACCGCCCGCACGCTCGCGGTCGCGATGTCGGTGTCGAGCCCTACGCCGAACACCGTCCGCCCGTCCGCGGTCCGGCATTCCACATACGCCGCCGCCTGCGCGTCCGCGCCGTGGCCGATCGCGTGCTCGTTATAGTCCACCACGTCGAGAACCTGCCCCGTGCTCTCACCGAGCGCGGCGACCACACCCGAGATCAGGCCGTTGCCGCGTCCTGCGATCGATCGCTCCTCGCCGTCAACCGCGACCCGGCCGACGAACAGCCGCTGGCCGGCGGTGCCGCTTTCCTCGTAATCGCGCAGGACGAAACGGTCGGTGGGGCGCGGCAGGTACGTCGCCTCGAACCGGCCCCAGATGTCCCAGGCGTTCAGTTCGCGGCTGGTCTCGTCAGCGAGCGTCTGGACGTGGCGGCTGAAATCGGCCTGGAGCCGCTTGGGAAGCTTCAGCCCCTTGTCCTGTTCGATCACCCAGGCGACCCCGCCCTTGCCGCTTTGCGAATTGACCCGGATCACGGCTTCGTAGCTGCGGCCGAGATCGGCGGGATCGATCGGGAGGTAGGGAACCTCCCACAGCGTATCGTTGCGCGCCGCCTGCGCGCTGAAACCCTTCTTGATCGCGTCCTGATGGCTGCCCGAAAACGCGGTGAAGACCAGCTCACCCGCATAGGGCGTGCGCGGGTGGACGGGGAGGTTGGTGCAATAGGTGACGGTGTTGACGACCGCATCGATGTCGGACAAATCGAGGCCCGGATCAACGCCTTGCGTGTACATGTTCAGCGCCAGCGTCACGAGATCGCAATTGCCGGTGCGCTCGCCATTGCCGAGCAGGCATCCCTCGATCCGGTCCGCGCCTGCCATCAGGCCAAGCTCGGCCGCGGCGACGCCGGTCCCGCGATCGTTGTGCGTATGAAGCGACAGCAGCACGCTGTCGCGGTTCCGGATATGCCGCCCAAACCATTCGATCTGATCGGCATAGACGTTCGGCGTCGCGCATTCGACGGTGGCGGGAAGGTTCAGGATCAGCGGGCGTTCGGGGGTCGGCCGGAGGATATCCATGACCGCCTCGCAGACCTCGACCGAGAAATCGAGTTCCGCGGTGGAGAAGGTCTCCGGGCTGTATTCGAACCGCCAGTCGGTGCCCGGCCGCTTTGCCGCCTCGTCGCGCAGCACTTTGGCGCCATCGATCGCGATCTGCTTCACCTCCGCGCGGCTCATGCCGAACACGATGGTGCGCCAGGCCGGGCTGACCGCGTTGTACAGATGGACGATCCCGGTCTTCGCGCCGTCCAGGCTGGCGAAACTGGTTTCGATCAGGTCGCGGCGCGATTGGGTCAGGACCTGGATCGTGACGTCGTCGGGAACGCGACCGGAGGCGACGAGGCCAGTGATGAAGTCGAAATCCGTCGCGCCGGCGCTCGGGAAGCCGACCTCGATCTCCTTCAATCCGATCTTCACCAGCAGATCGAACAGCCGCGTCTTCTTCTCCGCATCCATCGGATCGACCAGCGCCTGGTTGCCGTCGCGAAGATCGGTGGAGAGCCAATGCGGTGCTTTGACGATGGTCCTCGACGGCCATCGGCGGTCGGGCAGATCGATCGGGGGGAAAGGACGGTATTTGGACGAAGGATCGCGCAGCATGGTTTTGGTCTCTCGGCAAATTCGGGAGCGGCAAAAACCCTCAGGCGCGATGTGCGGTGTCACCCGCACGGTCGGACGGCGCGCCTAAGGGCGCGTAAGTCGAAGGAACGAGAGGCGACGACGCGTCATATGGATAATATTACCCGGTCGCCACGCAGCTTGTCCAGTGCGGCCACACCGCCGGACGGTCGTGACTTCCCGGCGGTGTATCGGCGTTCACTGCTTCTCGAACGCCGCATTCACGATCAGCACGGTATCGTCCGACACCATCGGGACATATTTGGTGACGCCGAAGTCCGACCGCTTGATCGTGATCCGACCGAGAAAGCCGACCGACGCCTTCTTGCTCATCGGGTTGGTGCCGGCACCGAAGAAGCGGGCATATAATGCGACGGGCTTGGTCACGCCGTGGAGCGTCAACATACCCTCGATCATGGCACCGGGCCCCCGGGTATGAACCGCGGTCGATTTGAAGACCGCATCGGGATATTTCGCGGTGTCAAGCCAGTCGGCGCTGTTCAGTTCCTCGGTCAGCTTGCTGCTGGTGGTCTGGACGCTCCTGGTCGGGATCCTGACCGTGACCGTTGCGCTGTCGGGCTTTGCCGGATCGACCGTCAGCGTGCCGCTACCGCCCGAAAAGGTACCCGCGAACGGCGAGATGCCCATATGGCTGACGCTGAACGTCACCTGGGTATGGTAGGGCTCGACGGCATAAGTGCCGGCGGCAACGTCCGTCGGCGTACCGTTGCCATGGAGCTGATCGGGCGTCGCCATCTGTGCGGCGAGCGGGGCAGCACCGGCGCAGGACAATGCCAGCGTGGCGGCGAAAGCGGTGGTGAGCATGGTGCGCATGAAGATATCTCCCTGTTGACGACGTGCAGACTAGCCGCCTTCGATCGCGGCGGTAACGGAGGAAATCGGCAATGCTGCGTTTCCGGTGGCACGCTGGCCGATCGCAGGGCGCGACATGCTCGGCGTCTCGGCGCAGGCACGCTCGCGCAGATTGGCATTCGCCATTCCTCGCACCCGGAAGCGGCCCGCGAGGAACCGGTAGTCATGGCTGCGTCTGTCGCACGGCATGCAGATTGATCCGAGCAATCGCGCGGTGCGCCGATCTTGTGGACGTGCTGCATCAATTCGTGGTCGTCCAGCACCGAGGGCCATGCTTCCGCCCGTGGCCCGCCCGTGACGCGCAATGCCCCGGTACGAAAACACTGGCCGAAGGTACCCGTATGCGGCTGGCGCGGCATCAGCCGAGTGGCCAGCCGCTTGTGCCTGCGTCGCAACTGCCCGGCAGGCCGGCGGGGGCGGCACAGATATCGATCGCCATAGCGGCGACGATGCCCGGTCGGCGCAGCATCGCCTCCGCACGCAAGGTAATCGGACGGATACCAGGTGTCCGTATTCCACAAGGCGACCAACGGCGTATCGATCCGGTCGAACCCGGCTTTCAGCGCATGGCTCGGCCCAGGTCGCCCCTCGCGGACGAAAAGCGCGTCGATATGCGGTGCCGCGACCATCAGCGATCCGCACAGCGCCTCGGATCCATCGGTAGACGCGTTGTCGACCAGAATCGACTGAAACGAAACGCCGGCCTGCGCGATCGTCCGACCGATAAACGCGGTTTCGTTGTAACAGGACACGACGATCGACCAGCGCGGTTTGCCGCCATCGGTACGCACCACCATTTCCTTGCCCCACCCCCGTCCGATGGCATCTCTATAGCACGCTTTTTTGACTGACATATGTTCGCGTCACAAATTACGGCCGCATTTGGTTTCCCTCGATACTGGATACCGCACCGTCCGACAGGTGCCACTTTCACGACACGAAGGAATTCTTTCATATCCCAGGCGATTGGGGGAGTATGGTCCTGACAGGAGGGATCGGCCATGCCCCTGGATCATCTATTGCCGGCTATGTCCTGTGCTAGGGTCGGCGCGTGAGCGCGCTCACCATGGCGCGCCAGGCACCGTCGCCGTTCCTGGGTAATGCGGTCGAGGCATTGGCAGCCGCCCGAAGCGCATGGCGCGTGCGGAAGGACGAAAACCGGGACGTCGACAGTTTCCCGTCGCGCGCCATCCTCGCCGGTATTCTGGATGTTCTGTTTTCGGCGATCTATCCACGGCGCTTGGGAAGCTTCCGTGGTACTGGCGCCGCGGAAGACACATTCGTCGCTGCCAAGCTGATGAGCGCGTTCGCCGCGCTGGAGGGGCAGATCGCTGCCGAGTTCGGTTATTGGCAATACGAGTCGAGCCAGTCATTCGAGATCGACCAGCCGTCAACCGTCGTGCGCCTGTTCGGCGCGGCGCTTGGTGAGGTCCGGCGGCTGGTGGACAGCGATGTGGAGGCCGCGTTTCTCGCCGACCCGGCGGCGCGCAGCGTCGACGAGGTGCTGGTCTGCTATCCGGGCGCGATCGCCAGCCTCCACCACCGGGTCGCCCATCAACTCGACTCGCTCGGTGCGCCCATCGTCGCTCGAATCATTTCCGAACTGGCCAACGAGCGTACCGGTATCGACATTCACCCGGGGGCCAGGATCGGGTCGCATTTCTTCATCGATCACGGCACCGGTGTCGTCATCGGCCAGACGGCGATCATCGGGCGGCGGGTTCGGTTGTATCAACACGTGACGCTCGGCGCGGGATCGGCGTTCCGATCGGGTTCGACCGACACCATCGGTGGCAACGCGCGCCATCCGGTCGTCGGCGACGATGTCGTCATCTATGCCGGCGCTACGATCCTCGGACCCGTTAGGATCGGCGACCGGTCGATGATCGGCGGCAACGTCTGGCTGTTGTCCGACGTCGCGCCTGATACGGTCGTCGTTCAGCCGGAGGCAATTCAGTTGTCCGCCGGGGCCGGGACGGCGGTTCGCGACACGCTTGACCGCCGCGGAGGCCGGTGATGGCAGATCGTCGCCCCGTCGTCGGGTTGCTATGCTGCAACGAAATAGCGGGACGTGCAGTACAGGTCGTGGCCAGTCGGTTCCTCGAGCCGCTGTCGATGCTGACGGCCGCGACGGTGCTGTTGGTCCCGACCAGCAGCAACGCTGGCGACATCCTCGCGATCTCGCAGATCCTCGACGGCCTGTTGCTCACCGGATCGCGGTCCAATATCGCTGCGCGTCGCTATGGGGGCGACGCGCGAACCGTGCAGACGCTGGACGAGACGCGCGACGAAGTCGCACTGGCGCTTGCCGGACGCATGATCGAGGCGGGCAAGCCTGTCTACGGCGTTTGCCGTGGCTTGCAGGAGATCAATGTCCTGTTCGGCGGGACCTTGTCGAGCGAACGATGCGCGGGCCGGCATCATCTGGGCTCGTGGGAAACCGATATGAACGATTGTTCGATCACCGTCACGACGTGGTTCTGACGGACGGCGGGGCGCTATCGACCGCTACCAGGTCACGCCGACTGACGGTCAATTCGGTGCACGAACAGGGCATCGATCGGCTTGGGGGCGGGTTGTCGATCGAGGCATTGGCGACCGATGACGGTCTGATCGAGGCGATCTCGGCGAATCCATGCGGAGCCGATGTCCTGGCGGTGCAATGGCACCCCGAGTGGGACGCCGGACAATCGGCAGGAAGCCGCGCCTTTTTTGCGCTCTTGCGAATGGCGCTTCGGCACGGCACCGCCATTCGCCCCGGCCGGCCGCATGCAACCCCGTTTCTGCGTCCGCCACCCGCGACCGTTGCGTCGCTGCGTGGGCATTGATCTTTCAATACGGAGAATGGACCATGAAGAAACTGCTTGCCGTTACGTCGTTCCTGCTGATTTCGGCCATGTCCCTCGCAGCCTGCAGCAAGCATGATGCAGACGCCAACAATGCGGCGGTGAATTACGAATTGCTCAACGACGAAGGCTCAGCGGATACCAATAGCGTGGGCGATGGCATACTCAATTCGGACGGTGTGCCGCTCGACAATGCGTCGGTAGACAACGTGGCGACCGCACCGTCCAACGCGCTATAGGCTTGCCAACCGATACGCAGGCGAAGTGAAGCTCCCTGACGTAACCTCGGCCCGGCGGAAGACCGTCGGGCCTTTCTTTGTCGTGACGCTCAGTTCTTGCTTTTGTCCACCAGCGCGTTCTTCCCGATCCACGGCATCATCGCGCGCAACTCGGCCCCGACCTTTTCGATCGGGTGCGCGGCGGCGGCCTTGCGAGCGGCCTTCAGTTCGGGCTGGCCGGCGCGGTTGTCGAGGACGAAGTTCTTCACGAACCGGCCGCCCTGGATATCGGCAAGGACGCGCTTCATCTCCGCCTTGGTCTCCGACGTGATGATCCGCGGGCCGGTTGTGATGTCGCCATATTCGGCGGTATTGCTGATCGAATAGCGCATATTGGCGATGCCGCCCTCGTACATCAGGTCAACGATCAGCTTCACCTCATGGAGGCATTCGAAATATGCCATCTCCGGCGCGTAGCCCGCCTCGGTCAGCGTCTCGAACCCGGCCTGGATCAGGTGGGTCAGCCCGCCGCACAGCACCGCCTGCTCGCCGAACAGGTCGGTCTCGCACTCTTCGCGAAAATTGGTCTCGATCACGCCAGACCGACCGCCGCCGACACCCGACGCATAAGCGAGCGCGATGTCGTGCGCGTTGCCGCTCGCGTCCTTCTCGACCGCGATCAGGCAGGGGACACCGCCGCCGCGGACATATTCGCTTCGCACCGTGTGGCCTGGGCCCTTGGGCGCGATCATGATGATGTCGAGATCCGCGCGGGGCTCGATCAGCCCGAAATGTACGTTCAGCCCGTGCGCGAAGGCCAGCGCCGCGCCCTGCTTCATATGTTCGTGATAGGCGTCGGCATAGATCGCGGCCTGATGTTCGTCGGGGGCGAGGAACATGACGATGTCCGCCCATTTGGCGGCGTCCTCGTTCGACTTCACCGCAAAGCCCGCGTCGATCGCCTTCTTCGCGGTGGCGGAACTTTGCTTGAGCGCGATCGCGACTTCCTTGACGCCGCTGTCGCGCAGGTTCTGCGCATGGGCATGGCCCTGCGATCCATAGCCGACGATCGCGATCTTCTTGTCGGTGATGAGGTTCAGATCGGCGTCACGATCGTAATAGACACGCATTGGTTGTTCCTTTCTAGCTCCTCTCCAGCCGGGCGAGGATACGAAGACTTGGCGGCTTGCTGCCTAGTCGGAGTTGGTAAGGGCAGGGGCAGTTGCTGCCCTCACCCTTCCGCCGCTTTGCGGCTCCCTCCCTCTCCCGCCGGGAGAGGGAAATTCAGGCCGCCTCGCGCCCCCTTGCGATGGCGACGATGCCGGTGCGGGCGACCTCGACGAGGCCGACTTCCGCCATCAGCGCAACGAACGTATCGATCTTGTCGCGCCCGCCCGTTACCTCGAACACGAAGCTCGACGTGGTCGCATCCAGCACCCGCGCACGGTACACCTCGGCGAGGCGCAGCGCCTCGATCCGGTGGTCGCCGGTGCCCGCCACCTTCACCAGAGCCAGTTCGCGTTCGACGTGCGGGCCGGCGGCGGTCAGGTCAGTGACGGTGTGAACGGGGATCAGCCGGTCGAGCTGCGCCACGATCTGTTCCAGTACCGAGGGCGACGCGCTGGTGACGATCGTGATCCGGCTGACCGCCTTGTCCGCGGTGACCTCGCTGACCGTCAGGCTCTCGATGTTGTAGCCGCGCGCAGTGAACAGCCCGGCGATCCGCGCGAGGATCCCCGGCTCGTTGTCGACCACGACCGCGAGCGTATGCCGCTCGGCCTTTTCCTGCGTGATATGCATCTTCTCACTTCCTTCCCGCGAGCGGGAGGGGTCGGGGGTGGGCGCTCGACCTCCCAGAAGCTGTGAACCTAGAGGAGAGCGAGCGCCCACCCCCCGCTCCTCCCGCAAGCGGGAGGGGAGCGAAGAAGTTTGCCATCACACCAGCGCTTTCGCTTCGTCGTCCATGGTGCCCGACACCTCGTTCGCCTGGAGGATCATGTCGGTATGCGCAGCACCCGAGGGGATCATCGGGAAGCAATTGGCGAGCTGCGCTACGCGGCAATCGACGATCACCGGCCCGTCATGCGCCAGCATGTCCGCAATGCCGTCGTTCAGTTCGCGAGGGGCCGAGATGCGGATGCCCTTCCAGCCATAGGCCTCACCCAGCTTCACGAAATCGGGCAGGCTATCCGAATAGCTCTCCGCATAGCGACTCTCATAGGTCAGTTCCTGCCACTGGCGGACCATGCCCATATATTCGTTGTTCAGGATAAAGATCTTGACCGGCAGCCGGTACTGCGTCGCGGTGGCCAGTTCCTGGATGTTCATCTGGATCGATGCCTCGCCGGCGATGTCGATCACGAGCGCGTTCGGGTTGCCCAGCTGAGCACCGATCGCCGCGGGCAGCCCGTAGCCCATCGTGCCGAGGCCACCGCTCGTCAGCCACTTATTTGGCAGTTCGAACCCGAAATGCTGTGCGGCCCACATCTGGTGCTGACCGACCTCGGTCGTGATGATCGGATTGCGGGCATGCGTCGCCTCCCACAGCGCACGCACCGCGCGCTGCGGCATGATCGCGGTGCCGTCTTCCGGAAAATCGAGCGAGCCGCGTGCGCGCCAGCCGGCGATCCGCTGCCACCAATCGGCAGTATCGGGCTTGGGATGCTGGCGGCTCTTCCAGATGCGCACCGCATCCTCCAGCGCGTGGCCGACATCGGCAACGATCGGCAGGTCGATCCGGACCGTCTTGTTCATCGACGACCGATCGATGTCGACATGCACCTTGCGGCTGTTCGGGCTGAACGCGTCGAGCCGTCCCGTCACCCGGTCGTCGAACCGGCTGCCCAGCGCGACCACCAGATCGGCCTGGTTCATCGCCATGTTCGCTTCGTACGTCCCGTGCATGCCCAGCATGCCCAGCCATTGCGCGCTGGACGCAGGGAACGCGCCGAGGCCCATCAGCGTCGAGGTAACGGGCGCGCCGGTCAATCGGGCGAGTTCGCGCAGCAGCTGGCTCGCGCCCGGTCCCGAATTGATGACGCCGCCGCCGGTGTAGAGGACCGGCCGCTCGGCGGCGGCGAGCATGTCGACCAGCTGCTCGACCGCACCGCGATCGGCCTTAACCTGGGGGCGATACGTCTTGTGCTGGATCGGGCCGGGCTTCGTGTAGCGCGCCGTCGCGACCTGCACGTCCTTGGGGATATCGACGACCACCGGGCCGGGACGGCCGGAGGTCGCGATGTGAAACGCCTCGTGGATCACCGAACCGAGGCGCGCCGGGTCCTTCACGAGGTAATTATGCTTGCTGCAATGCCGGGTAATGCCGACGGTGTCCGCCTCCTGGAACGCGTCGGTGCCGATCAGCGCGGTCGGCACCTGGCCGGTGATGACGACCATCGGGATCGAATCCATCAGCGCGTCGGTGATGCCCGTTACCGCGTTGGTCGCGCCGGGGCCGCTCGTCACCAGCACGACGCCGGGCTTGCCGGTCGATCGCGCATAGCCTTCCGCGGCGTGGGTCGCGGCCTGTTCGTGGCGGACGAGGATGTGGCGCAGGCGGCCGCCCGCGGCGTTGTGGCGGAACAGCGCGTCGTAGATCGGCAGGACCGCGCCGCCCGGATAGCCGAAGACGACCTCCACGCCGAGATCGACGAACGCCTCGACCAGGATATCGGCTCCACTGCGTTCGGGCACGATAATACTCCAAAAACGACTGACACTGTCCAGAGCGAGCGCGCTAGCCGTCAAAAAATGTCACGTCAACCATCGATCCCGTAATAAAAGACCAATAGAACGGTTCATATCATTGTTTTCTGTCGATCTGAACCACCCTGTAGGTGTTTGATTGCGGAACCATGTCGCCTGGCGCTTCGCATAACGCCGCGTATCGTGTTGAAGCAACGCGAGAACCTCGTGTTCGGACAGGGTTCCGGCGATCCGTTCGCCGATCGCCGCCACGCCGATCGCGCGGCGGACGGGCGCGGCGGGGGCGATGTCCGGGCGGGCGAGCAGCGCCGCGACTTCGGCGTCCGCGCCCTGCGCCATCATCGCCACCGCCCGCGCATCGATCCGTTCGGCGAGCACCGCGCGGTCGGGGAGCAGCACCACGGCGCGCAAGTCGATCGAATCTCCGATCCCGCCGGCCCGCTCCGCCTGCCACGTCGCCAGCGGCCGGCCGGTCGATCGCACCACCTCCAGCGCGCGGGCGACCCGCGTCGTGTCCGCGGGGGCGAGGCGGATCGCGGCGGGCGGGTCCTCGACCGCCAGTAGCGCATGCGCGTCGGCGACGGGCAACGCGCGCACGGCCTCGCGGATCGCGGGATCGATCGCTGGTACCGGTGCGATGCCGTCGAGCAAGGTACGCAGATACATTCCCGTCCCGCCGACGATTACGGGCAACCGCCCGGCCGCGACCGTCTCGCCGATGACGGCTCGCGCTTCCGCCGCCCAGCGTGCAGCGGAATAGGTCGTATTGGCACCATCGACATGTCCGAACAGCCGGTGCGGGACGCGGCGCTCGTCGGCGGGCGAGGGGCGGGCGGTCAGGATGCGCAGGTCGCGATAGACCTGGCTGGCGTCCGCATTGACCACGCAGCCGTTCGCCTCCTCGGCGAGCCTGATCGCCAGCGCGGACTTGCCGCTCGCGGTCGGCCCTGCGATGAGCGCGACTCTGGGGAGATGAGCCTTGTTCATTACGACGCTGATAGCATCGGATTTGCTGTCGGCGGGCGATTTGTCGGCGGCGGCGGATCGGCTGGCGGCGGCGGGTTGCGCGCCGGGCGGAACGTCGTGGCTGGACGTAGATCACGCAGCAGATATCGGCTTCGCGAGCGATCCGGCCGCGGCGCGGTCCGCGCTGGAGCACGCGTTCGCCGGCGTCGATATCGTCGTTCAGCCCGTCGTCGGCCGGGAAAAAGCGTTGCTGATTGCAGACATGGATTCGACGATGATCACCGTCGAATGCATCGATGAGCTGGCGGATTATGCCGGGATCAAGCCGCAAGTTGCCGCTGTGACCGAGGCGGCGATGCGCGGCGAGCTGGACTTCGCCGCCGCGCTGGACGCGCGTGTCGCGCTATTGGCGGGATTGGCGGACGACGTTATCGATCGCTGCCTGGTGGAGCGGGTGCGAATCATGCCGGGGGCCGTCGCGCTGGTCCGCACGATGAAGGCGCGGGGGTGCCGAACGGTCCTGGTATCGGGCGGCTTCACGCGCTTTGCCGGGCCGGTCGGCGAGCGGATCGGGTTCGACCGGGTGATCGCGAACGAACTGCTGGTCGCGGACGGGCGGCTGACGGGGATGGTCGCGAAGCCCATCGTCGATTCGGTGACCAAGGAGCGGACATTGGTCGAGGAGCGCACCGCGCTCGGGATCGATCCCGCGGCTACGATGGCGGTGGGCGACGGTGCCAACGACCTCGCGATGATCGCCTTGGCGGGGCTGGGGGTGGCATATCGGGCCAAGCCTATCGTCGCCGCGGCGGCGGCCGCGCGGATCGATCATGGCGACCTGTCGACATTGCTTTACGCGCAGGGGATTTGTCGGGCGGATTGGATGGGCGAGTAGGCGCTTTGGTAGCGTACCGGGCTATCCTCACCCTTCCGGCGCTGCGCACCTCCCTCCCTCTCTTCCCAATGGGAGGAAAAACGCCGAAGGTGGCGAAGGGTGAGGACAGTGCGCAACGATCTCTAATAACGGCGAGGGGAGAGCTACGGCGCGACCACCACGCACGCCGTCCCCGCCGCAGCGCAGGCGCGCTGCGCGTCCGCCTTGCTCGCGAAACCGCCGGCCAGCAGTCGGGTGACCGTACCCGACTTGATGTAGGCGGGCTCCGCACCGGCCATGTGCCCGCGCGTCTTCGCCCATAAAGCCTCCGCGTTGCTCCGGTCGCGGAACGCGCCGAGCTGCACCCGCCAGCCGCCATGCGGCGGTTCGGCGCGGGGCGGTGCCGGGCGGGCGGCCGCGGCGGCGGCCACCGGGGCGGGGGTTGGGCGCACCGGTGGGTGGGCCGGCGTCGGCATGACCCGCGACGGCGGCACCTCGGTCTGGCGTACCGCGGGACGCGCTGCAACCAGCGCACCGTTGCCCGCAGGCCGCGGTACCGCGGCCGCCGGAGCGGCATATTGCTGCGCGAGCGCGGTGCCTTTCTCACGATCCGGCGGGGAGATATACTGGTCCATCTGCGCCAGCGTCTCGGAGGCCGACGGCAGACCCTGCGCGGCAGCTCTCGTCATCAGCGCATAGGCGCGCGGGTAATCGCGGCCGACGCCGTCGCCGTTGAAGAGCATCGTACCGAGGACAAGCTGAGCGCGTGGCTCGCCCCGCGCTACCGACTTTTCGAGCCAGGGCACCGCGTCGGACAGCTTATGATCCTGGTAGAGCGCAAGTCCGTAATTGTCCTGTGCCTGCAAATGGCCGTGCGTCGCGGCCTTCTGGAACCAGCTTTCCGCCTGCGCAGGGTCGAGCGCGACGCCGCGACCAAGCTTGTACGCCTGGCCAAGGTTGAACTGAGCATCCGCATCTCCGGCGACCGCCGGCCCGCGCCATTGTTCGACCGCCGCCTTGTAGTCGCCGCGGCTCCAGGCATCGACGCCACCCTTCACGTCCGCCGCCGCCGGTACCGCCAAGCTCCATGCCGCAATGCCTATCGCCGTAAGAATGACCTTGCGCATCGATCTACCCCAACTCGCCTAAACTGTCGTTCACCATGCCGATGTTCGTCGCGATTGGCAAAGGGTGCGTAGGTCGGCCCGCTCAAACGCGATCGTGCGCCGTTAACCTGTTCTTAGGCGTCTGTGTGGCAGTCCGATGTCTGGAAACCGGGAGGGTCGGGGGACTATGCGCGTTCTCGCGATGGCATCGCAAAAAGGTGGGTCGGGCAAGACAACCCTGTCCGGTCATCTGGCCGTGCAGGCGCAGCATGCCGGCGCGGGTCCGGTCGTGCTGATCGATATCGACCCGCAAGGATCGCTGTCCGATTGGTGGAACGAGCGCCAGACCGAATATCCAGCCTTCGCGCAGACCACTGTTGCGCGACTAGCTGCCGATTTGGAGGCGCTTCGCCAGAAAGGGTTCAAGCTCGCGGTCATCGACACGCCGCCTGCGATCACGATGGCGATCCAGAGCGTCATCCAGGTTGCCGAACTCGTCGTCATACCGACGCGCCCCAGCCCGCACGATCTGCGCGCGGTGGGTGCCACGGTCGATCTGTGTGAGCGCGCGGGCAAGGCCGCGATCTTCGTCGTCAACGCCGCAACGCCCAAGGCGCGGATCACCGCCGACGCCGCCGTCGCGCTGTCCCAGCACGGCACCGTCGCGCCAATCACGATCCACCACCGCGTCGACTTCGCGGCGTCGATGATCGACGGCCGAACGGTGATGGAGGTCGATCCGGCCAGCCGATCGGCTGCTGAGGTCGTCGCGCTGTGGGGCTATATCGCAGACCGGCTCGAAAAGAATTTCCGTCGCACCGTCTTCAGTGTGCCCAACGCACCGGCCGGACACGGCAATCGTACGGCGAATGGCGGCTTTGGCCGCCGGGTGGTCGCGTGATGCGCGGACAGCCGGCGAGCGGGCTTGCAACCCTTTCCTCGGGGCTGTTGGCGCGCAAGGGGCAGGCGCGTCCGGCGATGCGATCGCAGGGCTATGGCGGGCAGGGGTTCGACGCGTTCGGCGCTCCCGCGCATCCGCTGGAAGACCTTGGCTGGAACGATATGGGTCAGGCCGACAAACCGACCGATCGGGACATCGTTGCACAGCATCTGGAGGGTGCATCGGAGCTGGTCATTCCCGCAATACCGCTTCCCGCGGTCCTGGTCGAACGCGCCGCGCTGGCAGCCGAGATCGCGCCCGATCCAGCGCCGCCCGCGGCCGAACCGTCCGTCGCCGGATCGCTGGTCGCGGTGAAATCAATTTCCGTCCCGACCGCCGCGCGGTTGCGGCGCGAAACGACGCATGCGGGCAAGTCCGCTTTCACCTTGCGACTCGACGCCGATCGCCATCTGCGGATGCGGCTGGCCAGTGCGATCACCAATCGGTCGGCGCAGGCGCTGTTGGCGCAGGCACTCGATCAACTCCTGTCGACGCTGCCGGAGGTCGAGACTCTCGCCGTGCAGCTTCCCCCGGCCAAAGGTCGGATCAAGTGAGGACTTTCGCGATGAATACCCGCACGCTGCTGCCGATCGCTCTTTCCGCGTTGATGCTTGGGGGTGCCGCCGGAGGCTTCGGCATCGCATCTGCAAGTGATCACGCAACCGATGCCGCGGCCGAGGATGCGGTGCAAGATGCCGCGCGGGCCGAAAAGGCATTGGCGCGGCACGACGGCCCCGGCGCGGTCGGATTGGCCGAAAGCGCGGTTGGTGCCGCGCCGCGCGACGTCGCATACCGGCTGCTGCTGGCCCAAAGCTATATCCAGGCGGGCCGTTTCGCCTCCGCGCGCCAAGCTTATGCCGACGTGCTCCGGCTGTCGCCGGGTAACGGCAAGGCCGCGCTGAACCAGGCGCTCGCTACGATCGCGACCGGCGACTGGCAGGCGGCGCGCGCGCAACTGGCGGATCACGCCGATATCATCCCCGTCCGCGACCGTGGCCTTGCGCTCGCGCTGGCCGGCGACACGCAGGGCGCGATAACGCTACTGACGACATTGGTTCGTTCGCCCGCTGGCGATGCGAAGGCACGCCAGAACCTCGCGCTCAGCTTCGCGTTGGCGGGACAATGGCAGGCGGCGCGTCTCGTCGCCGGAATGGATCTGGCCGGCGATCAGCTCGATAGCCGCCTGCAGCAATGGGCCAGCTTTGCGCAGCCCGCCGCGGCGTCGGACCAAGTAGCGACCCTGCTCGGCGTGCATGCGACGGTCGACCATGGTCAGCCGGTCGCGCTGGCGCTGAACGTGCAGACGCCTCCGGCCGCGGTCGCAGCGGTTGCACCTTCCCCGGTCGTGGCGAGCGCGCCGGTCGAGCCGATACCGGTCGCCGCATCGACGACCGTAGCAGCCACCGCCACAGCCGGTACGGTTTTCGGGCCACGTAGCGAAGTCGTGCAGAGCCTGCCCGTCGTCACGATCCCGGCGATGAAGGGCGCAACGAAGGTCGCCGCAGCCCCGTCGCTGGGCCGCACCATCGCGAAGGGTCCGTTCGTGGTACAGATCGGCGCGTTCGCGAATGCCGGAGTTGCCAAGGATGCCTGGGGCCGCGCGCGGCATATGCTCGGGGATATGGGGTCGCGCATCCCGCAGGGCATGACCTTTGCGGCCAAGAGCGCCACCTTCTATCGTCTGTCGGTCGGGGGCTTCGCGCGCGCCGACGCGAATGCGCTGTGCGACCGCTACCGTGCGCATGGTGGCGCGTGTTTCGTTCGCAAGGATGCCGGCGACCGGGTCGCGCAATGGGTTGCTAAGCCGAACACGCAGATCGCATCGCGGTAATCTGCCAGTCGAGACTTTGACGTGATGCCATCGTCGAAGGTCGATGCTATCTCGCGGTCCTGCCTGGACGCCCGACGCTGTGCACCGCGGGCGTTCGCCGCGTAATTGCTGGTCCGCTGCTGCAAGGCGGAACCGTTTGATCCCTGCGGCGTCTAGCCCGAGCCTCACGGGACAATGACACGACTTGGGGAGACGATCATATGGCTGCGAACCGCCTCGACATCGACAACGCGACGATCCTCGACAATATCGAGGAGCAACAGGTCGAATTTGCCGCGGAGGTCGACGGCGACGAATATGAATTCGCGGTGCAATATGACGTGCTGGAGGCGCTGAGCGGCGATCGGCCCGACGCCGACGACAGCGCCATCGACATGTTCAATCGGTTCATCGATCCCATCACCGATGCCTCGCTTGCCGCGCTGGCGCGCGACGACGACGCCGCGCTGATCGTGGTGAGCGAGAACGATCTCGAATAATCGGGACGATCTGACAGCCCCGGCATCGGCGTCACTCTCTCCAAACGACATTATACCGGGTTAATATCGCGCGAACGGGCACGCTTCTCTGCACCCGCGAAGTCATGTTATCTGCACGTCGTCATCGGTTACGCGCAACGATAGGAAAACCATGCGATCATACGACGAAGCGCTTCGTCATTTGCTCGAACCGGACCGCCTCAGGGAAGCGGCGGATGAAACGCTTTTTCTGGCACAGCTTGCTGCCCCGATCGATTTCCTGATGCGCCGGTTGGCGGCACCGTCTCACGAGTCGGTGCCGCCTAACGAAATGGCACCATAACCGCGTTGTGGGTAGCAGCCACGATCGAACCCGACACAGGGTTGACTTCAAGTGGCTGCAATTGTTTTTTCCAAGCAGACACGCTCGTCGAAAACAGGAATTTAACCAAGACGTGATACTGACGTAGCGCAATTTGATTGGGCTACGATGCTTCAGACCGAAACGGATGCGCATGAGCCGGGCCTGGACCTGGCATCGAGAACGCCGACGCCTCCACGGGCGGGGGGCGATATCGACTTTCGCGTTCTCGCGGACAACCTGCCCGTGCTGTGCTGGATAGCCGACGTGGATGGTTCGAACGTATGGTGTAACCGCCGCTGGCACGACTATTGCGGAACGACGCCCGCCCAGACGGAAGGGTCGGGTTGGACATCGGTGCATGATCCGGCAGCCCTGCCGAATGTCATGCGCAATTGGCAGGCGGCAATCGCGGCTGGTACGCCGTTCGAACAGACCTTTCCTTTGCGCGGGCATGACGGCGTCTTCCACCCGTTTTTGACGCGTGTCGTTCCTCACCGCGATCCCGACGGCACGATCCTTCGTTGGTTCGGCACCAATATCGACATGAGCGGCCAATGCGAGCTCGAAGACGAACTGCGGTCGAGCGAGGAGAAACAGCGCCAGCTCAATCAGATGCTGGAGGCGCGGGTTCGTGGCGCGGTCGACGACATCGCCAATAGCTGCGGCGCGGTCGCGATCGGTGCAACGGATGCGTTTGGCCATCTGAAGCGGGTGTCCAACAGTATCGATGATCAGCGCCGGACGCTCGCTGCGCTCGATTCGGTCGCCACCGCACTGTCCAACGAACAGCGAACCAGCGCGCAATCCTCCGCCGACGGACTGCGCGTGGCTGAAATGTCGTTGGACAATGCGCAGACGGGCGCACGTCTGGTGGGCAGCGCGATCCAAGATTTCGCCGCGTTGACCGAACTGGTCGTTCAACTGGGCGAGCGGATCGCGCGGTTTTCCGGCGCGATGGGTGCCGTGCAGCACGCAACCGCGGAGATCGACGGGCTTGCCCAGACGACCAAGGTCCTTTCGTTGAACGCGACGATCGAGGCTGCGCGGTCGGGGGGCGGCGGTGCCGCCTTCGCCGTGGTCGCGGACGAGATGAAGCGGCTGGCGGGCAGCACGCGCGCTGCCAACGACCGGATCGAAACGAGCATTTCGTCGCTGTATCAGGAGGCGCAGACGATCACCGCCGAACTGCAATCGGGCGTCGATCGCGCCCGCAGCGCGCAATCGCAGTTCGGCGCGGTCGATGGCGTCATGGACGAGGTTACCCGGCTCGCCGAATTCGTCCGCGCGCAGGCCGAAAGTACCGCGCATTCCAGTTCGGTGGTGCTGCAGGGGATCGATCGGATGGCCGACGGTCTCGCCGGGTTCATTGCCGATGCGAAGACCAACGGCGTCCGGCTTGGCGAGGCCGCGACCCGGGTCAATACGCTTGAGGCATTGGCGAACGGGATGTTCGACCGGATGGTGACCGGGGGATTTTCCGCCAACGACCAGTCCTTCGTCGATGTGGCGATCCGCGGGCGAGACGCGGTCCGGCGCGTGGTCGAGGCGGCACTCGGTCGCGGTGAACTGCGCGCGGAGGATGTTTTCGACACGGCCTACCGGCCGATCGAAGGGTCGAGCCCGCCGCGGTTCGACAACTGGTTCAACGCGTTTGCGGACGTGCATATCCGCCCGATCCTGGACGAGGTCGCGCGCGATCACGACCGTGTGGAAGGAACGGTGTGTTCTGACATGAACGGCTATCTCGTCACGCACCAGTCATCGCGCTCGCTGACCCCGCGTACGGGCGATCACGAATGGAACGACCTGCATTGCCGCAATCGGCGTATTCTGATGGATGCCGCGACCGCCCGTGCCACCGCCAGCGACGCGCCGTTCATGATGTCGGTCTACCAGATCGATCGCGGGATCGATCCCGTCCTCATAAAGAGCGTCTACGTCCCGTTATATTTCAATGGCCGCCGCTGGGGCAATTTCGAGGTCGCCTATAACGGTGCGCTGACGGAATGACCGCAGAACGGTAGGCTCGGCGGTCTCACCCACGGTCCGCAATGTCTGTTGACCCGGGCGCGATGCTTGTGGCAGTCGGTTGACGGCGTTTCGCGGGTGTAGCTCAATGGCAGAGCAGAAGCTTCCCAAGCTTACGACGAGGGTTCGATTCCCTTCACCCGCTCCCGGTCAAACCCTATGAGCACCGCTCGAACCGTCTTCGGCGCCGACGGTCTGCGCTGATCGCTTGCTGTCCGACAGGCTTCGGAAGAGATCGGCGGAAAGCGGAGCAGGATCCATCTCAACAAATCACTCAAATACGCTGCTGCTGGGTCTTCATTCCATTCGCCTCGAACACTTGCTTTGCCGCTACCGCAACGATTGGTCTTGCGATTTGCGAGCACGGTGCCGCCGCTACTTAACGAGACTCTTAAGGAGTCGCATTATTCCTCAGATCGGCATGCCGGGCGGGATCGTAGGGGTGGAGCGCCCGCTTTTGCCGATCTCGCGCTCCAAGGTGGCGTCGTCGCGCAACAGGTCGGCGGTGCCGCGGCACCAGGCGGCATCCTCGCCGTCCCCCTTCGCCGCGGCGAAGCGAGTTGCGAGCGCGCCCAGGCGGCCGCTCAGCACCGCGGCGACATCGATCGACGTCGTCGGATCGCGGCGGGTGCGGGCCATCTCCAGAATGGTGCGATGGGCCACGCGCCGCTCGACCGCGGTGCACCGGGTGTCGATGACGGCCTTCGAAAGCGCGTCGAGTATCTCGTCCAATCCCGGTAGCGCCGTATCCTGGCTATGCTGGAGATACACCCGGGCGAGCCGCGATGGCGCCAATAGCGTATCGAGCGTGACCTGTGCGGCGACGTCGGCCGCGACCAGCGGATCGAACACCGATGCGCCGGCCGTGTCGAACACCTCGGTATCGAATTGCGGATCCTCCCGGCCGTTCACACCCGAAGAGAGTTGTAGCGACACCGCCGTGGGAATGGTCAGCGCCTTGGCGGACAGCGTATCGATCAGCCCATCCAGCGCCGCGCGCTGCCTGGCGGCGGCGACGGGCGTCGGCGTTGGGCTAGCGCCGCCGACGATCGCGTAGCGATAGTCGATGCCACCGATCAGCTTGCCGACGGCGGCTACTTCGTAGCGATGGAGTAGCCAGACGGGCGCGAACTTGCGGCGCAGATCGGACAGGGGTTCGCCCGCACGCAGTACCCCCGGCCCGAAATTGGCGAGCGCCACGCGCCGCACCGCCATCACGCGCGCGAGATCGGGCGCCTCATCGGTACCGTCGGTCCAC
Source organism: uncultured Sphingomonas sp. (assembly GCF_964244235.1). Taxonomy (GTDB): domain Bacteria; phylum Pseudomonadota; class Alphaproteobacteria; order Sphingomonadales; family Sphingomonadaceae; genus Sphingomonas. The sequence goes on along the minus strand of NZ_CAXTII010000003.1, from coordinate 3,433 downwards.
ATATTATCGCCCGGAACACCCAGATCCGGATTGCGTCCGTCGATGTCGGTCAGATAGTGCAGGCCCGCCGCCTCCACCGCGGCCGCCTTGCGCGCGGCATCGGCATCCGGATCGATGCCGGGCGGGGGTCGTCCGTAAAGCCAGTCCACGGTGAACTTGTCCCATGGTCCGATCCCGGTCGCATACGCGTCGGACAGGTCGATCCTGCCGTCGGTCAGCGTCATCCGCGCGAAGGGATAGTCCATGACCGAGGTGCGCCCCTGCGTGCTGCCCGCGAAATTGTGGACGAAGCCGATCGCATGGCCGACCTCATGCGCGCCCAGCTGGCGGATGCGTGCCAGCGAGACGCGGATGGGATCGTTGGCGGTTCCGGTATTGTCGCCAGCGGTGCCGACCAGCCCCTCGAACAGGATGATGTCCTGCCGCAACCGCAGTCCTTCAAGCACGACGTTGCCCTTGACGATCTCGCCCGTCCGGGGATCGATCACGCCGCCGCCATAGGACCAACTGCGCGTCTGCCGCTCCGTCCAGTTGACGATGTTGTAGCGGACGTCCTGTGGATCCATGCCGGGTTCCAGGATTTTAACTTGGAAGGCATCGATGTAGCCCGCCGCATCGAACGCCTGATTCCACCAAGCCACCCCCTCTGCTAAAGCGCTGCGGATCGGTTCGGGTGCGCTGTTGTCGATGTAGAAGACGATCGGCTTGCGCACATGCGAGCCTGCCGTACCCGGATCGATCTTGTCGAGGCGGAAATGGTTGGCATATTGCCGCATCACGTCATCGCCGAGCGGCGTACCGAAATCATAGACCTGCGTCGCGTGCGTGCCGGACCGGATATCGAAGCGCCGCGGCAGGAAGCCGGGTGCCGGCAGCCGGACGAACGAGTGGTGGACGGTGAAGCTCACCTGCCGGCCGTCGGGCGCGATCGTATCGACCTCCTTGCCCGGCGTTTCGGAGGCATAGGTCTGTACCGCCTCCATCTCGATATTGTCGGGAAAGACCTTCACTGCGCCGGGATCGGCTGCACTGAGGCTTTCGACCAGCCGGAACCCCTTGACCGCGCCGTTCAGCGCACCGGCAATGTTCATCGTGTCATGCGTCAGCAGGGGCGCGATGTTGATCGTCGTGTCGCCTGACGGATCGACCGAAACGGTATCGACGATGGCGATCACGCTGTAGGGAAAGCTCTCGCGCACGCCCCGTTGGGCATCGCCATCGCCGGCCGCGGTGTATCGCGGGTTCTCGAAGACGATTGCGACCTTCTTGCCGAGTCGTCGGAACGCGAGAACCTGCGTCGGCCCGAGCATGCCGTGATCAAGACGGATCGGTGCGGATCCCAGCCCTGTCTTGAGCGTGGCGGAATAAAGGAACCGCCCCATCGTCCCGTCTGCACCCACGGGGGGCAGCGTCACGAGGATTTTCCCGTCCGCCGAATCCACGCGAACCGGTAGCAGCGTGCCGTCGGCAGAGGGCCGCGCAGCCGCTGCCTGCGCCACCGCATCCTGCGCGCCGACGATGGCTGCCGCTACGATTGCCAGCGCCGTCCCGATGCGCAGCGTCAGTCCGCATCTCCGCCGTGATATCCGCATCATTGTCTGGCCCCTCGTACGATCGAATACCTATCACCTGCAGGCTAGTATGAACGACGTTGCGGTTCCCGTCATTATCGATCATCGAAACGGCTATATCGCAGCATTCATGCCAGCGGTGGAGCCGATCCGATGGAAAACCATTTTGAAGCGATCGATCAGACTGATCTTCGCATCATGCGCGAACTCACGCTTCAGGGCCGTGCGTCGGACGTGACGATCGGAGAGCGTGTCCATTTGTCGAGTACCGCCGCCGCACGCCGCCGCAAAATCCTGGAAGAAAATGGCGCGGTTAAAGGCTATACGGCTGAACTCGATCTCAACCGGCTTGGCTACGGGATCGTGGCGATCGTCAGCATCGAACTGCGGTCGCAGGCGGAGCACGTGCTCAACGAATTCGAAGCCGCCGTCATCCGCTGTCCCTCGATGACCTATTGCAGCTTCGTTTCCGGCGACACCGACTTCATGATGATGGTGCATGTGCGATCGTTCGAAGACTACGACCGCGTCTATCGCAGCGAATTGTCCACGTTGCCGCACGTCGCCAAGATCCGCAGCAGCTTCGTGATGCGTGAAGTTACGCAGCGTGGCGTGCCACCAGTGGTATTCTACGGCGCTTAACGCGATCGATCCGCGTCTTGAAGACCGATTCTCAGTGCCATTTTGTCGGTCATCGATGAATTCGGTCACGATTATGGCATTCCATATATCTATCGTGCGTGAGCGTTCGGCAATTGATCGAATTTTGATGAGAAACGACAATCCGATTGGTGTATCAAACGTTCGTCTCAAGAGATCGGTGCGTAATAAAATGCGCCTAATACCCGACCTTGTGATGGGATGATGCCAAATCGCATATTATGGCATCGCTGGTTGAGCGGACACGTTGGCAACCGATTACGTTTCGGGAACCTGCCCCGCCGAGCCGAACCGGAGAGGATCGCCCAGGGTTGAATGGACGGTCAAAGGGGGTCGGCAATGATAACGATGATGGTAGGATCGAAAGCCCGCGGTACACTGCTGGCGACGGCCGCCGTGATGGCGCTGATGCTCGGTACTAACGCGGCTGCGCAGACCGCGCCGGTGTCGGCAGACGCAAAGGCCGGGCCACCCGAGACGACGGCCAGCGAGGATCAAGCCGGGGGGGCTACCGACATCACCGTAACCGGCAGCCGGATCGTGCGCGACGGCTATAGCGCGCCGACGCCCGTCACCGTGCTGGGCGCCGCGGATATCGCCGCGCAGTCGCCGGCCAATATCTCGGACTTCGTCAACCAGTTGCCGGCGATCACCGCGGGCGGCAGCACGTCGTCGAACAGTTCGGGCAGCCTGTCGAACGGGATCGCTGGCATCAATTCGGTCAACCTGCGCGGGCTCGGCGTTGGTCGCACGCTGGTGCTGCTCGATGGCCAGCGATCGGTCGCATCCGCGGTGAGTGGCGTCGTCGACATCAATACCTTTCCGCAGGACCTGATCGAACGTGTCGAGGTCGTGACCGGGGGCGCGTCGGCGCAATATGGCTCTGACGCGGTCGGCGGTGTCGTCAATTTCATCCTCGACAAGAAGTTCAAAGGCTTCAGGATATCGGCCGACGAAGGCCTTACGACCTATGGCGACGGCCATAATTACAAGATCGATGCGAGCGTCGGGCTGTCACTGCTGGGCGACCGGCTGCATGTCCTGCTTAGCGGCGAATATTTTCATCAGGACGGCGTCGACACGATCGCGCGCGACTGGAATGGCAGCGGCTATTTCCAGATCAACAACCCGGCCTATACCCCGACCAACGGCCTGCCGCAGCGCATCGTTGATCTGCTCGAAGGCGAATCACTCGTCAACGA
>NZ_CAXTII010000002.1:0-85572 GCF_964244235.1 uncultured Sphingomonas sp. | reverse complement strand
GACAAGCCGCCGGTGTTCGAGGCGCACGATCTGCTCGCGCTGTCGATCGCGGCGATGACCGGGATGGTCGAAAGCGCGACGTTCCGGACCGAGCGGATGCGTGGCGTCGCGGAAGCCGGCTTCGCGACGGCGACCGATCTCGCCGATTGGCTGGTGCGCGAGGGCGGGCTGCCGTTCCGCGAGGCGCATCACGTCACCGGCCGCGCGGTGGCACGCGCGGAGGCGCTCGGGGTCGCGCTCGACGCGCTGTCGATCGCGGACCTGAAGGCGATCGATGACCGGATCGACGAACGCGTGTACGGCGTGTTGTCGGTCGATGCGTCGGTCGCCAGCCGGACGAGCTTCGGGGGCACCGCGCCGGTCAACGTACGCGCCGCGATTGCCGCCGCGCGGGGAGAATGACGATGCGCACCTTGCCCCTGCTGATCGCCGCCGCGACGCTTGCCGGATGCGGGTCGGCGTCGCAGCTGAAGCCGGCGGCGGGCAAGAGCCTGCCCGTCGCGCCCTATGGCGCATCGACCCGGCCGACGTCGCTGCAATTGCTGACCCCGACGAGTCAGGAGCGTCCGCAGCGCAGCGACGAATTGCTGACCAATTCGCAGGCGCGCCGCAGCGATGAATTCGACCTGCCGCCGCAATAACGATGGACCATTTCGGCTATAAGGACGGCGTCCTGCACTGCGAGCATGTGCCGCTGCCTGAAATCGCGGCGGCGGTCGGCACGCCGGCCTATGTCTATTCGACCGCCACCTTCCGCCGGCATGCGCAGGTGTTCCGCGACGGTCTGTCCGCGGTGCCGCGGGTGCATCTGGCCTATGCGGTCAAGGCAAACCCCAATCTGGCGGTGCTGCGCGTCCTGGCGAACGAGTGCTACGGCGCGGATGTCGTATCCGCGGGCGAGATGGCGCGGGCGCTCGCGGCGGGGATGGATCCCAAGGATATCGTGTTCTCCGGCGTCGGCAAGACCGTGGGCGAACTGGCGCGCGCGCTCGATGCCGGGATCGGCCAGTTCAATCTGGAACTGGAGGAGGAGGGCGACGTGCTCGGTATGCTCGCGGTCCAGCGCGGCGCGGCCGCGCCCGCGGTGCTGCGCGTGAACCCGGACGTCGATGCCGGCACGCATGCCAAGATCTCGACAGGCCGCCGCGAGAACAAGTTCGGCGTCCCGATCGATCATGCGACCGAGATGTACGCGCGCCTCGCCGAGGTCGACGGGCTGAGCATGCGCGGAATCGCGATCCATATCGGCAGCCAGTTGCTCGACCTCGCGCCCCTGGAGGCGGCGTATGAACGGATCGGGCGGCTGGTCGCGGATCTGCGCGGTTTCGGCCATTTCATCAGCCGTGTCGACCTGGGCGGCGGGTTGGGCATACCCTATAAGCCCGGCGACGCCCCGCCGAGTCCCGCCGAATATGGCGCGATGGTGGCGCGGGTGACGCGGGACTGGGACGTCGAACTGATGTTCGAACCCGGCCGCGTCATCGCGGGCAACGCGGGGGTGTTGCTGACCGAAGTGGTCTGGGTCAAACCCGGTGCGGTCAACCCCTATGTCATCGTCGATGCGGCGATGAACGACCTCGCGCGGCCGGCGATGTACGACGCGTGGCATGACTTCGCCGCGGTCCGACCGACGGGCGCGCGGATGACCGCGAACATCGCCGGGCCGGTATGCGAAAGCGGCGATACCTTCGCGATGGGTCGCGACATCGATCACGTCGCGCGCGGCGATCTGGCGGTGTTCCGCACCGCGGGCGCGTATGGCGCGACGATGGCGTCCACCTACAACAGCCGCGCGCTGGTGCCCCAGGTGCTGGTCGATGGCGACCGGTTCGCGGTAGTCGCGGACCGGGTCAGCGCGGAGACGCTGATCGCCGCCGAACGCGTGCCGGATTGGCTGCGGTGAGCCTTCACAGCCTGCCGCTGTTCATGCGTATGGCGGGCCGTCCGGTGATCCTGCTGGGCGAGGGCGAGGCGGCGGATGCGAAGCGGCGACTGCTCGAGCGCGCGGGTGCGGCGATCGTCGGCGAGGATGCGATAGCCGCATTGGCGATCGTCGCGATCGACGACGAGTACGCGGCGCTGGCCGCGGTGGCGCGGTTGAAGGCGCGCGGGGTGCTGGTCAATGCGGTCGATCGGCCCGATCACTGCGATTTCACGGTGCCCGCGATTATCGATCGCTCGCCGGTGCTGGTCGCCATCGGCACGGGCGGGATCTCCGCCGGGCTCGCGGCCGCGTTGCGCCAGCGGCTCGAGGAGATATTGCCGGCTGCGCTGGGCGCGCTGGCGACCGCATTGTCCGATGCGCGCGGCGCGGTGCGGACGCGCTATCCCGACGGCGCGGCGCGGCGGCGTGCGATCGGCGCCGCACTGTCGGCGGGCGGGGCGCTCGATCCGCTCGGACCGGCACCCGACGTGGCGGCGTGGCTGGCCGGTGGCGGGACCGTCACCGGCTCGGTCCACCGGATCAGGCTACGGTCGGGCGATCCCGACGACGTCACGCTCGGCGAGGCGCGCGCGCTCGCGCAGGCGGACCGGGTCGTCCACGCGGCCGACGTCCCCGTCGCGATCGTCGATCGCGCGCGCGCCGATGCGGTACGTATCCGCCACGGCGCGCCGATGGATCCCGCGGAGGGGCTGACCGTGGAACTGGAGATGGCGCGATGAACGGGTTCGGTTACCGGATCACGGGCGACACGGCGGAGCGCGTCGCGGTCAAGGACGCGCTGGCTGGCACCGCCGACCTGATATGGGTCCATCTGACGAGCAACGAAGCGGAGGCGCAAGCCTGGCTGTGCGACGAGGCACATCTGAGCAATTATGTGGTCGATGCGCTGACCGCGATGGAGACGCGCCCCCGCTGCGAAGCGTTCGACGAGGGTGCTCTCGTTAATCTGCGCGGGCGATCGCGCGAAGCGATCGATGCGTCCGACCTGCTCCCCTCGGTGCGAATCTGGGCGGTGAAGGGCCGCGTCTATTCGGTGACGCGCAAGCCGCTCTACGCGATCGACGCAGTCGAGAAGGAGGTCGAGGCGGGCCACATCCTCGATCCCGGCGACCTGATCGCGGCGTTCGCGACCGCGATCACGTCGGACCTCGATCCGCAAGTCACCGACCTCGGTGATCTGCTCGACGATTGCGAGGAAAGCCTGGACGCGAACAAGGTGTTCGAACTGCGCCGCCACGTCACCCGCGTCCGCGTCGAGGCGATCGCCTATCGCCGTTTCCTGAACCCGCAACGCACCGCTTTGGAAAACCTGGCGGGGTTGCCGGGCGAATGGCTGGCCGCCGACGACCGGCAGCACCTCGCCTCCGCCGCGGACCGCGCCGCGCGCATGGCGGAGGAGGTCGAATCGATCCGCGAACGCGCGTCGCTGATCCACGAGGCGCTGACCGACCTGCGCGCCGAACAGATCGACCGGCGCAGTCTGGTCATCGCGATCGTCGCGATGATCTTCCTGCCGCTGACCTTCATCACCGGCGTCTACGGCATGAACGTCGCGAACCTGCCCTATGCGCAGAGCCCCTGGGCGTTCGATGCGATCATGGGGTTCTGCCTGGCGATCACCGTCGGGGTGCTCGGCTATTTCATGCGCAACCACTGGTTCCGGTAGCAGCGGGTCACGCCGCGCGTGCGGTCGTCCAGGCCGAAGCGATCTCGCCCATCGACGCCGCAGCATCGCGGAACGGCATCGAATCGTGGCCGATCGACGCGTCGACGATCGTCCGCCGCGCGCCGGCGTAGAATTTCGCGAGCGTTCCCGACAACGCCCCGCCGCGCTCGTGATCGAGCCCGGCCTCGAGCGCGAACAGGATCGCGGTCGCGCGGGTGATGCGTTCGCCCTTCTTGGCGAAATTGCGCGCGTCGGTCGCCCAGGCGGCAGCACGCAGCGCCGCGATCAGTTCCTCATACAGCAATTGCACGAGCGCAGGCGCATCGGCACCCGCGGTGCGGCCGGCGACATCGACCTGGCGGTATGTCGCCGCGGGATCGCGGGCGAGAACGGTCGCATAGGCCATCATGAGTTCGGCTTGTTCCAGGCGGCGATCTGCGCGGTCAGGAACGTCTGGGTATTCTTGTACGCCGCAACCTTGGCATCCATCGCGGCATATTGCTGCGTCAGCTGCGTCTTGGTCGCGGCCGCCGCGGTCGTTTCGGTGCTTTGTTCGTCGGTCACATTGCCTTGCTGTTTGGTGTAGTTCGCGGTCGCCACGTCAAGGCCATAGATCGGATCGGTCGCCTGCTTGGCGATCGCGGCCAGCGCGGCGGACAGGCCGTTGTTCGTCGAGGCGCTGCCGGTGCCGACCGCGAACATCGATTCGACGTCGGTCGGAAAATTGTTCAGCGCATTGGCGAGCGCGGTCCGGTCGAGCGTCAGCGTCCCGTCCTTGTTGGTCCCGACGCCAAGCTCCGCCAGCGTGCTCGGACCGCCCGCCGACGCAGGGGTCGACAATCTGGTGGTGGTCAGCACCGTCAGGTTGCGCCGCAGCGCGGCGACGGTGGGGTCGGTCTTCAGCACGCCGGTCACCGGATCGGTCTGCGTCTTCAGCGTCGCTAGCACCTGGTTGTAGGTATCGACGATGTTGCTAACCGCCTCGCTCAAGGCGGCGCTCGGCGATGTGGTGCCGAGCGTCACCGGCGTCGTCGACGCGCTGACCAGCTTCAGCTGGACCCCCGCGATCAGGTTGCCGATCGTGTTGCTGGCGCGGTGGAAGGTCGCACCGTCCAGCGTCACGACCGCGTCCTGCGCGCTGGTGCCGATCGTCGTGCCCGTCGCCTGACGTCCGACGTTCAGCATCGACAGGCTGATGCCCGACGCGCCCGGGTCGGTATCGGTGCCGGTCAGCTGGAACGCCTGCGACGCGCCGGTCGCGCCCTTGATCGACAGGCGCTGACCATCGCCATCGGCGATCACGCTGGCGGTGACGCCTGCGTTCGCCGCGTTGATCTTTGCCGCGATGCCCGACAACGTCGTGTCGCTGCCGTCGATCGTGATCGAGACCGGGTCGGCGCTGCCGGCGGTGAAGGTCGTCGTGCCGCTGCCGTCCGTCGTCTCGCTGCCGAACTGGAGCGAGAAGGTGCCGGACCGGAAGGCCGCGGCGGGATCGACCGCATCGTTGGTGGTCGCCGCCTGCGCGGATGCGAGCTGGTCGACGACCAGCGTCGCCGACAGCCCGGCAAGCCTCGACCCCGACAATCCGGTCGCGGTCAGAACGTCGCTGTTCGAACTTGCCGGCTGCGTGGACAGCGTGCCGCCCGTCGCCAATTGGTTGAACGCGGTGGAGAAACCGGTGATGCCGCTCTTCACCGCGGCGACCCCGGAAATCTGCGCGGTCAGCGTCGTCTGCTCGTCGGCGAGCTGGCTGTTCTTCGCGGCATATTGCGCGGTGACCAGCGACGTGACGAGCGAACCGATATCGATGCCCGAGCCAGCGCCGAGCGTCTGGACGATCGAAGCGGCGGAGGTCGTGCTCGCCGTGCTCGTCGTGCTCGTGGTCGTCGTCATCGCTGATTCTCCGGCACCTGTCACAAGAAACGACTGCCGACGGCGATTGTTTAGGCGGTTTTGACGCCGTATTCGTCGAACCGCGCGGATGGGGGGACGTCTACGGGCGGCGGTGTCCCGCCGTTCTTCGCGTTCAGCCCGAGCACGAAGGCGAGCACCGTCGCCAGCGCCATGTACAGGTCGTCGCGGACCTCCTGCCCCTCGCGGCTAGTGTAATAGACCGCGCGCGCCAGCATCGGATATTCCAGCATCGGCACCCGGTTCTCGCCCGCCAGTTCGCGGATCGCCGCCGCGGTCGCGCCGCGTCCGCGCGCGACGACGACGGGGACTTGGTCGCGGCCCCGGTCGTACCGCAGCGCCACGGCAAAGTGGGTGGGATTGGTCAGCACGACATGCGCCTCCGCCACCGCCTTGCGGATGCTGCGGTTCGCCATCGCGCGCTGCTTGGCGCGCTGGTTCTGCTTGGCTTCGGGCGAGCCTTCGGTTTCCTTGTGCTCGTCCTTGATCTCCTGTTTCGACATGCGCAGTTTCGCCAGCAGGCGGACGATCTGGATCGGCACGTCGAGCCCGGCGATCGCCGCCAGCCCCGCCGCCATCGCGATCAGGACTCCGATGAACGTGCCGCCAAGCGCGCCGATCCCCGGGCCGAGATCGGCGGAGGACAGCCCGATCGTGACGTGCGACGCGCGCCAGAGCATGTAGCCGCCGATCGTCCCGAGCAGCACGACCTTGGCGAGCGACTTGCCAAGTTCGATCCAGCCGTTGGTGCCGAAGATCCGCTTCACGCCCGGCCCCGGATTGATCCGCGATGCCTTCGGCGCGAGCAGCGATCCGTTGAAGTGCAGCGCGCCCAGGCTGCCGCCGCCGAGGATCGTCGCTGCCAGCGTCATCGCGAACAAGGCGGCGAGCGACGGCGCAAGCTTCCATCCCGCCTCGCCGAGCGGTCGCCACGGCGAGAAATCGGCGATGTCCGCATGCGTGAACGACAGGCTTGCGGCCATCACCGCCTTGCATGCGCCGACGAGCGACTGGCCGAAGACCGACAGCCAGACGACCCCGGCCAGGACGACGAGTGCGGTGCCGAAATCCTTGGATCGAAGGACGTTGCCGTCCCTGACCGCGTCGCGTCTGCGCTTGGCGGTTGGCGCTTCGGTCTTTTCGCCGAATTCGTCCGCCATCAGCCGAGCACCATCGTCTGCGTGGCGGCGAGCGCTTCGCGGATGATGACGACCATGTAATCGCCCATCGCCGGGAACGAGAGCGCGAGCGCAATGACGCCGACCGCCAGGCTGGCGGGCAGGCCGACCGCGAACAGGTTGAGCGAGGGCGCGGCGCGGCTCAGCATCCCGACGACGAGATTGAGGCACAGCAGCAGGAAACCGACCGGCAACGCGAGGAGCAGCCCGGCAAGGAACACGTAGCTGCCGAAGAACGCGATGTTCTTCAGCCGATCGACACCGAGCCACGCCGCACCGGGCGGCAGCGCGTCATAGCTCTTCACCACCATCTCGACGAGGACGAGGTGCCCGTTCATCGACAGGAACAACAGCGTCAGCATGACCGTGAAGAAGGTCCCGAGCGCAGGCGTCGATCGGCCGTTCTGCGGGTCGATCGACGAGGCGAAGCCGATCCCCATCGACGTGCCGATAACCTCGGCCGCGACCAGCGGCGCAGAGAACGCGACCTGCAGGACGAAGCCGAGCGCGATCCCGACCAGCGCCTCGGCGACGACCGCTAGCACCGTCGCGACCGCGAAGATCTGCGGCGGCGGGACGATCGGATGCGCGGCAAGTACCAGCACCCCGATCGCCCCCGACAGCGACACGCGCACCACCAGCGGCAGCGACACCGCAGCGAACACCGGCGCGGTCATGAAGGTGGCGCCGACGCGGACCATCACGAAGACGAGTGCCCATAATTGCGGCTCGATGGAAAGGCCTAGGCCTAACACCGCGCGGGTACGCCTGGGCACGCTACCCCGTCACCCCGGCCTCGCGCCGGGGTCCATCGTGCAGCAAGCGCAATTCCGAGAACCTCTAGCCGCACGCTCGCCGAGCGATGGACCCCGGCGCAAGGCAGGGGTGACGGGATTGGTTCGCGCGTGACCATCGCTACTTCACCAGATCCGGAATGCGCTCGAAGATGCCGATCGTGAAATCGCTGAGCAGCCCCAGGATCAACCCGCCGAAGATCACGATCGAAACCGCGACCACCACCAGCTTTGGTACGAACGACAAGGTCTGTTCGTTGATCGACGTCGCGGCCTGTACCATGCCCAGGATCAGCCCGGCCAGCAGCGCCGGGATCAGGATCGGCGCGCAGGCGAGCGCCAGCACCCACATCGTCTGGTTGGCGATGGTCAGGAAATAATCGGCGTCCAAGGTCTTATTCCCCGTCGTCACCCCGGCATTGCGCCGGGGTCCATCGCGCCGCGCGAGCGACGCTACATTCTCGAACGGTGCGCGCGCCGCACCATGGATGCCGGATCAAGTCCGGCATGACGGAGGTTGGGGTATGCATGCGCCTCAGCTCGCGAACGAATTGGCGAGGCTGCCCATCGTCAGCGCCCAGCCATCGACGAGCACGAACAGCAGGATCTTGAACGGCATCGATATGATCGTCGGCGACATCATCATCATGCCGAGCGACATCAGAACCGTCGCGACCACGAGATCGATGACGATGAAGGGCAGGAAGATCAGGAACCCGATCTGGAACGCGGTCTTCAGCTCCGACGTGATGAACGCCGGCAGCAGGACCGAAAAGGGGATGTCGTTGGTCGACGCATAGGGCCCAGACTTGGCGAGTCCCGCGAACAGCGTCACGTCGGCCTTGCGCGTCTGCTTCGCCATGAAGGCGTGCAGCGGCGCGCCCGCGGTCGTGATCATCTGCGTGCCGGCGAGCTTGCCCGCGGCATAGGGCTGGATCGCGGTCGTGTTGATCTGGGAAATCGTCGGCGCCATCACGAACAGCGACAGGAACAGCGCGAGCCCGATCAGCACCTGGTTGGGCGGCGTCTGTTGCAGCCCCATCGCCTGGCGCAGCATCGACAGCACGATGATGATCCGCGTGAAGCTGGTCATCATCAGCAGGATGCCGGGCAGGATCGTCAGCAGCCCCATGATGATGAGGACCTGCAGCGACATCGACAGCGGGGCGGATTGCCCGGTGCTGCCGGCCGCGCCGCCGCCGATCTGGCCGAGCGCGCGGTCGACCGCATCGCCGACGCCGGGTGCGGCGGGGGCCGCGGGCGCGGCTTGCGCGAAGGCGGGGACGGCGACGATCAGCGCGAGCAGGAGGGCGAGTGCGATCCACCACCAACGACGGCTGCGCGGGGCGCTGGCACCGGTCGCGCGGAACAGCGCGGGGCCGGTGCCCTTGCGCGTGACGGTGACGGTCACAGGCCCGCCTTGTCGATCAGCGTGACGCCGCTGCGCGCGACCGACACGAGCAGCCGGCGGCCCTCGAAATCGATGACCGCCAGCTTGACGCCGGTCGATACCATCATCGTCTCGCGCACCGTCACCATGCGGTTGGCCGGCTTGCCCGGCATCCGCGTCTCGAACTTGCGCCACAGGACGAGGCAACCGACCATCAGGCCGCAGACGAGCGGCAGCAGGACGACGAGCTTCAGGACATACGACCAGAGCACCGCGTCAGCCGCGCTTTTCGGGGCTGACGAGTTCGGTCATGCGCACGCCGAAACGCTCGCCGACGGTCACGACCTCGCCGCGACCGATCAGCGTGCCGTTGACGAACACGTCGAGCAGCTCGTTGGCCTGCCGGTCCAGTTCGATCACGCTCGATTCGCCGAGCGCGAGCAGTTCGCGCAGCGTCAGCGAGGTCGATCCGATCTCAACGGTCAGCTTGACATCGACGTCCTGCAGCAGCCGGAAATTGGCTGCGAGCGAAGCGTCGATCGGAAACCCGCCGGTCATGTCGTTCATGAATGCATTCCTTCGTCGATGCGGGAAAGGGAGGTGAGCTGGATGGCGGCGCGCCCGTTCGACGTGCCGACGGTGCCGCAGCCGAGCCGGTCCTTGCCGACCATGACGGGCACTTCGTTGGCGATATCGATCGGGATGACATCGCCGGCCTTCAGCGCCATCAGCATCGACAGCGAGACGACGGGTTCGGCGAGGACGGAGCGGATCGGGAAGCGCACCGTCATCGCCGCGCGCGTCAGCCCGCTGCGCCACTGCGGATCGGGCGCGGACGTCTTGCCAAGCACCTTTGCGGTCAGCGACGCACCGTGCGGCTTCAGTGCGGCCACCGGATAGACCAGATCGACGAACACCGGCTTCGCATCGCCGATCGCCAGGCCGAACCGCGTGACGATGACGGGGTCGTCGCCGTCGATATCCGCCAGGATCGCGGCGTTCGCCTCGACCCGGCCGGGGGTGAAATTGATCCGTGCGAGCGGTTCCCAGCTGGCGGCGAGCGGCACCGCGATCGATGCGCCCAGCCGCGCGATCAGCGCCTCGGCCGCGGGCGAGAATTCGGTCGGAAGCGTCGGTGCCACCGCACCGGTGCCGCCGAAGAACAGGTCGAGCAGGCCCAGTATGAAGCGCCCGTCGAACATGCAGAATGCCTGACCCGTCGGGCCGAAGCCTGCCGTCGGCGTCATCGCGAGCGGCAACCAGGCGGTCAGCAGGTCGCTGCGTTCCTGCCGGTAATCGGCGAAACGTTCGACCGACAGCGGCTCAGCCCAGCAGCGCACCTCGCGCCGCACCACGGGTTCGAACACGCCGCGCATCGACCGCGCGAGCCGGGCCGACAGATGCTGGAGCGTGTGGAGATCGCCGAACGGGTTCAGCTTCACCGCGCCGAGCACGCCGTCATGCGCCGCGCGCCCGCGGGTGCGTTCGCGGCGTTCGGGCGTATCCTTGGTTGTCGCGGCGTTAACCATGCCTCACTGAACAACGAAATTGGTAAAGTAGACGTTACTGACCCCGCCGAATCCTTCCTTTTGTTTCAGGACGCCGTTGATCGCGTGGACCAGCCGGACCTGAAGCTGGTGCTTGCCGTTGGCGGTGTAGACGTCCTCCTCGGACGTATCGCCGAGCGTCATCAGGATGGCGGAGCGCACCGCGATGTCGTTGGTCTTCAGGTTCTGGATGACGGTGTCGTCGTACGGCGTGGACACCGCTACGCCGACCTGAACGAAATGCGGCGAGTTCTGCAGGTTCGCGGTGAAATCCTTTTCCATCGCGAAATAATTGGACGCATATTTGTCGCCGCCCTCGCCCGACGGCGGGGCGTTGCCCTTGGTGGGTGCCGATCCGCCTTCGCCGGCGCTGCGTTTCTGTTCGTTCTTGGGGACGAGCTTCGGCCCCTCGATCACGGGCTTGGCCTTTTCGCCACCGACGCCGACCATGCCGCTCTTCGCCGCATACAGCCCCGCCCCGACCCCGCTGCCGATCAGGGCCAGCAGGGCGACGCCCATCACCAGCATTTTGCCGAGCTTGCCCTTCTTTTTGACAGGGGCTTCGACGTCGGGTTTGTCGTTCATGGGTTCGTCCTCATGCTATGCGGGTGTCGTCGTCGGCGATCATCGTCGTGACGGAAGGGGAAGAGGGTCGCGGCGCGGTCGGTTGACGCGCAGCGGCCTGGTGCTGTTGCTGGCCCGCGCCGCTGCCGCCGCCATCGACCGTGCTGCCGCCGAGCCGAAGCCCGCGCTGTTCGGCGATCGCCGCGAGCCGCGGCTGCGCTTCGGTCAGGATCGCACGAGTCGCGGCCTGGTCCGCGGTGAAACGGACGTGCAGCGTGTCGCCGTCCTTGCGCACCGACATCTCGATCGGCCCGAGCGCATCCGGGACGACGCGGATCCTGCTGCTGGTCGCGTCCGCGGCGTCGCGCAGCGTCTCGATCCGGTCGATCATCGCCTGCGGCCACTGGCCGCGGCGCAGGTCGAGCGGGGCCTGCTGCACGTCTCCGGCCGCCGCGAGCGCCAGCGTCGGCTCCGTACGTGCGGCGGCAGCCGTCGACGGCGTGGCCGTCGCGCCGGTGGCGGGATCGAGCCGCGGATCCTTGGCCAGCCCGGCGCGCATCGCGGCACCGAACGCCTGGATCGCGGACGTCGTCGTGGCGACGGTACCGGCGGGGGGCGGCGTGGGCGGCGACAGCGCGATGACGGGCGCGCTGCGGGTGTCGATCTGGATCGTACCGGCGACCGGTGCGGTTGCGACCGGCGCGGTTATGACGGGCACGAACCGCGGCGCGTCGATAGCAGTCCCGGCGATAGACGCTGGTGCGGCAAAGGCAATGACGGGCGCGGCGGCGGGCGGCACGGTCGGAACAGAAACCGGCTGGATCGGAGCCGGTGCGGCGGCGGCGGCGATTGCGGCTGTGTCCGGTGCCGCGACGGGGGCGGGCACCGTGCCCGCGGCCATCGGCGACGTGGTGGCCGGCACGATCGACGGATCGACCGGCGTGGCGATCGTCGCAGGATCAAGCGCGTCCGCAGCATCGCGCGGCTGCGCGACGATCGGCGAGGACGATATCATTGTCGGCGATACGACGGGCATCGCCGCTAATGCGGCCGGTGCCGCTGCGGGGGCGGGTCCGATGCTCGTCAATATTGGCGGCGCGTTGGTCGGCACGGTCGACGGACCGGCCGGCGCGGCAATCGTCGCAGGCGCAGGCGTATCCGCCGTTTCGACGCGCGGCTGCGCGTCGATCGGCGGGGGGGATACTTCCGACGGCAATATAGTGCGCATAGCCGTCGCTGTGACGGGCACCGCTACGAGTGCGGGTGCGGTGCCGGCGAATATCGGCGGCGTGGCCGGTACGATCGACGGACCGACCGGCGAGGCGATCGTTGCGGCATCAGGTGTGCTCGCCGCCGCGCCGACTCGCGGTTGCGTGAAGATCTGCGTGGGCGATACCGCGGCCGATGACGTGATCCTCATCACGGCGACCGGTGTCGCGACGGAGGCGGGTACGACACCGGCGAATATCGGCGGCGTGGTGGGCGGTACGGTCGACGGACCGACCGGCGACGCGCCCGTTGCGGCATCCGGTGTGCTCGCCGTCGCGCCGGCCCGCGGTCGCGTGATGACCTGCGATACCGTCGTCAGCGATACGGCGGCCATCGCTACCCCCCCGACCAGTGCCGTTGCGGGCGCCGGCGCTATGGTGGGGGGTATCGGCGGCACGGCCGCCGCTACGATCGGCGGATCGACCGGCGATGTGATCGTTGCCGGATCGGGTGCGTTCGCTGCTTTGGCTCGCGACGGCGCGGCGGGCTGTGGATGCGCTACCGCGGCCGTTGCCGTCGCCGGCACGCCGTCATCGGTCGGGGGGACGGGTATCGCCTGGCCCGACGAGGAAGAGGCGAACATCGCCGGCGCATCCTTGCGCGACACGGCTACAGGCACCGGGGCGATCGGTCTGGAACCGGGCGTTTGCGATGCGGCCGTGGGTGCGTTCGCGACAGCGGGCAATGCCGCGATTGGCGCGGACACCAGCGGCGGCGGCACGCCTCGATCGGGTGCGACCGCGGTTGCCCCGGTATCGCTCGACACAGGTGCAGGCCCCGGGGCCGTAACCGGCGACGGCGTCGCCGCGAAAGGCCCCGGATCGGGCGCGACGGGTGATCCCACCGGCAAGCCATTGCCGTCCGCGGCGGCATCCTGCCGATCGTCGGCATCGTCCTTCGTCTTCGCTCCAGCGGGCGGCGGCGGATCGGTATCGTCGCCGGCGACGGGCGCCCCCGCGATCTGCGCCAGCGATGATGCGAAGATACCCGTCGATGCCGTCGTACGCGCGGCAGGGGACGCGGTCGGGCCGGCAATGGCGGTGATCGAGAGAATCATGCGCGGCGGCTCGAGGCGATGGTCATCGCAGGCCGATCAGCAAGGATCGTGCCGTTTTCCCGCGCTTGCCGGTGCGCCCGGCGGTGTCTCTTCCAGCGCGCGCATCTCCGCGCGGACCGTAACCGCATCGGCGCGAACGATCAGCTTTTCGATCGCGTTCTGGTCGCGGCGTGCGGTGCGGGTCGCCTCGGCGGCGCGCGCGCGGAAATCCTCGGCGTTGCGCATGCGCGCAGCGGCGGTCAGCGCGGATTGATGGAGCTTGTCGCGGTAATGCGCCGCCGCGCCAAGCGACACGCCGACCGCGCTCGCCGCGATCGGCGCGACGGCGGCGGCCAGTTCGGCGATCCGGGCGTGAAGCTGCGCTTCGCTCGCCGCATGATCGCGCGCGCGCGCTTCGTCCGCATGCGCCAGGTGAAGCTGGATCGTGCGGACCCGGTGGAGGCGGGCGAGCGTCTTGTCGCGGGTACCGGCCATCTCAGCCGCCGAACACGCCGACCAGCTCGACGATCGCTTCGCCAAGCGGCACGACCGCGTCCGCATCCTGGCGGATATAATCCATCACGGTCGAATGGCAGGCGATCGCTGCGTCGATCGCCGGGTCCGCGCCGTGGCGATACGCGCCCATCAGGACGAGATCGCGGTTTTCCTCGTACGTCGCCAGATGACGGCGAAGCGCGCGTGCCGCCTTGACGTGCGCGGCGTCCGCGATGTCGGTCATCACCCGGCTGACCGACGGGCCGATGTCGATCGCCGGATAGACGCCGCGTTCCGCGAGCGCTCGCGCGAGGACGATGTGCCCGTCGAGGATCGACCGTGCCGCATCGACCACCGGGTCGTTTCCGTCGTCGCCGTCCGCCAGCACGGTGTAGATCGCGGTGATCGACCCGGCCGAATGGACGTCGACCCCCGCACGCTCGATCAGATTGGGCAGCATCGCGATCGCGGACGGCGGATAGCCGCGCGCCGACGCCGGTTCGCCGAGCGCCAGCCCGATCTCGCGTCCCGCATGCGCGACCCGAGTGAGCGAATCCATGATGAGGAGGACCTGCTTGCCCTCCGCGCGAAAGGCTTCGGCGATGGCGGTGGCGCGCAGTGCGCCGCGGATACGGAGTACCGGCGAATGGTTGGCCGGCACCGCGACGACGACGCTTCGCGCGCGCGCATCGCCCGCGACCTTGGTCTCCAGGAAATCCGCGACTTCGCGGCTACGCTCGCCGATCAGGCCGATGACGACGACATCGGCCTGGGCGGCGCGGACGATCATCCCGAGCAATACCGATTTGCCGACGCCGGATCCCGCCATGATCCCGACGCGCTGGCCCTGGCCGATCGTCAGCAGCCCGTTGATCGCGCGCACGCCGACATCCATCGCCTTCAGGACCCGCCCGCGGTCGAGCGGGGATTGCAGCTTGCCGGCGATCGGCCAGCGGCCGGCACCGCGGATCGGCCCGAGCCCGTCGATCGGTTTTCCAGCACCGTCGACGACGCGGCCGAGCAGGGCTGCACCGACTTCGGCTTCGCCGGGGGGGCCGATCGGACGCACCGGCGCGCGCGGCAACAGCGCGGCGGGGCCGCCGAGGTTCATCAGCAGCGTACGGCCGCTGCGGAAGCCGATGACCTCCGCCTCGACCTGGCCCCCGGTTCCATCGGCGCCGTCCGCGCCGACGCGGCAGATCGTGCCGACGGGCAAGGTCAGGCCGACCGCCTCCATCAGCAATCCGTCGAACGAGGCGAGCCGTCCCGACACCATCGGTGCCGGGACGAGCGGGGCCTGGCCAAGCGTTTCCAGATATTCGGTCGCGAACCGGTTCAGCATGGCGTCCCGGGGATTGGGACCCGGTCGATCGCGCGCGTCAGCTGGTCGAGCCAGTGCGCCGGGCCGTCCTCGACGATGGTGGATGCGGTTTCGAGAACGAACCCGCCGCGCGCGACGCTCGCATCGCCCACCGCGAAGACCGTTTTCGGCAAATGCCCGGCCAGCATGGCGACGTCGTCGGGATGGACCCGGAGCATCGCCGCCTCCGCGGCATCGGCGAGCAGGTCGACCGCGCCCTCGATCCGCGCGGCCAGCTTTTCGGATGAGATGCCGACCTCGCCGACCAGTGTCTCGACCAGGATGAGCACGGTGCGACGCAATTGTTCGGCGATCCGTTCGCGATCGACATGATCGCCCGTGCCGAGCGCCACGGACAGCCCGGCGATCAGGTCGGCATCGCGGCTGTCGTCGGTGCGCGCGGCCGCGAGCCCCGCGGCATAACCGGCGGTGCGTGCGGTCTCGATCGGATCGATATCGCTCTTGATATCGAGCGGATTCCAGCCGGCGGTCGGGTTGCTGCCGGGATCGGCGGGGCAGAAATGCTTCGGTGCCGGCGCGCCCATGGCTTGCGGCGAGAAGGATACCGGTCCGCTGGACGCGGCGCGCGCGCGCGGATCGAACGCGGCGAAGCCCTCGGGCGGCGCGAACGCACGTGCGAGCAACTGCGCCGCGTTGTCATGGCGTGCGGCGAACCCGGCGACGAAGTCAGACATGGGGGACATCAGACATAATCGTCGTCGCCGGCACCCATCATGATCGTGCCGTCCTTGGCCAGCGTGCGTGCGACCTGGATGATCGCTTTCTGCGCCTCCAGCACCTCGGCCAGCTTCATCGGCCCGCGCGCTTCCATCTCGTCGCGGATGCCGTCCGCGGCGCGCGCGGACATGCAGCCGAGGAAGCGTTCGCGGATCGCGGGGTCGACACCCTTCAGCGCGCGGGTCAGGATATCGCCGTCGATGTTGCGGATCAAAGTACCCAGGTTCTTGTCGTCCATCTCCAGCAGATTGTCGAAGACGAACATCGCCTCCTCGATCTGCTTGGCGATGTCGCGGTCGATCTTGAACAGTTTCGGCATCACGCGCTGCTCGGTCGCCTTGCGCGCGCCGGACAATAGCCGCGCGGCCTCGCGCGTGCCGCCGAGCGTGACGCCGGCCGCACCGGACGACGAACCGCTGCGGTTCGCGAGCATCGTCTTCAGCGTATCGACCGCCTCGGGCGTGATCGGTCCAAGCCGGGCGACGCGGTGAAGGATGTCGGGCTGCACCGCATCGGGCAGCAGTTCGAGCACCTGGCTGCCGACCACGGGATCGAGGTTCGCGATCAGCACGGCGGCGATCTGCGGGTGTTCCTTCTCGATCATCGCCGCGATCTCGCTGGCGTCGAGCCAGTCGAGCAATTCGATCTCGCACGCCGCCTCGGGCGGGGTGATCCGCGCCAGCACGCTTTCCGCCTTTTCGGGGCCGAGCGCGCGGTTCATCACCGCCTCGATCTTGGGGCGCGGGTCGAAGCCGATGGCGGTGCGTTCGCGGGCATGGCCGACGAAATCGTCGAGGACGTTCTCGACCTCCTGTTCGCTGACGTCTGCCACCGCGAACATCGCCTTGCCGAGCTGACGCACCTCTTCGGGATCCAGTTTCTGCAGGATGGCGGCGGCTTCCTCCTCACCGACGAGCATCATCAGCACCGCGGCGCGCTCGACGCCGGTATAGCTGCGGGCGGGGATGCCAGAGAGATGGGGCGCGCTCACGACTTGATCATGTCCCGGACGGCCAGCGCGGCGCGCGTCGGATTGTCGCGCGTGAAGCCGCGCACCGCGCCGATCCGCTCGTCATAGCCGCGGCTGCCCTCGAGCTGGTCGAGGCTGACCGGCCCGCTGGCGATGCTGCCCTCGGGCGAACCCATCGGCGCGCCGAGCGCGATGCGCGGCGTATCCTCGCGCTTCTTCATCAGCGCCTTCGACAGCGGGCGGACGCCGAGGATGAGGACCAGCAGCGCGATGAGGATCGCGGTCCCGTCGCGCGCGATGATCGGCAGCCAGGCATTGTCGTACCAGGCGGGCTTGCTCGTGGCGCCGGCGTCGGCATCGGCGAATTTCTTGCTGATGACGGTCACCTGGTCCTGGCGCTGCGCATCGAAGCCGACCGCGCTCTTCACCAGATCGGTGATCTGTCCGATCTCCATCGTCGTACGCCTGCCCTTTTCGGGATCGCGCAGCAGGACCGCGACCGACAGCCGCTTGACGCTGCCGGGGGCGGCGCGGGTAACGGACACTTCCTTCCCCAGGTCATAGGCGCGCTGGAAGGCGTCGGTCTGTTTCTGCGCGTCGGGGGCGGGGCCGCCGGCGGTCGGGGCGGACGTCGGCGTCCCGGGATTGCCGGTCGCGGCCTGCGGCGTCGTCAGCTGGCTCGCGGGCGGCGGCGTGTTCGACAGCGCGCCGGGAATGCCGCCGGGCGCGGTCGCGGCACCGTCCTTCTGGTTGCCGACCCAATTGCCGGTTTCGGCGCGGAGAACGCCGGCCTTGTCGTAGCTTTCGCGTGTCGCCTGCGTCTCGTCGAGATTGACGTCCGCCTGCACTTCGGTGGTGAAATTGCCCGCGCCGAGCAGCGGCGTCAGCAGCTGGATCAGCTGGGTGCGATATTTGTCCTCGACCCGGCGCTGGAAATCGATCCGCTGGCCGTTGCCGCCGTCCCCGGCACCGCCCGATTTGGTCAGCAGCGCGCCGAGCTGATCGACGATCGTCACGTCGTCGGGCTTCATTCCCGGCACCGACGAGGCGACGAGATTGACGATCGACGACACCTGCGAATCGCCGAGCGATCGGCCCCCCTGAAGTTTCAGCACGACCGACGCCGAAGGATTGGCATTGTCGCGAACGAACACGCTGGCTTCCGGCATCGCGAGATGGACCCGCGCCTGCGCTACCGCATCGATATCCTCGATCGACTTCGCCAGTTCGGTCTCGCGCGCCTGGCGAAGGCGTTCGCCCTCGACCGCCCGGGACACGCCCATCGGCAACTGGTCGAGGATCGCATAGCCGCCGGGCGCGGCCTTGGGCAGGCCCTGGCCGGCGAGCAGCATCCGCGCCCTGGAGAAATCCTCCTCGCCTACGGTCAGCGCACCGGTGCCGTCGTCGACATGGCTCCTGATCCCCCCTTGCGTCAGCGCGGCGGTCACCGCGGCCTTGTCGCTGTCGGGAAGCCCGGTGAACAGCGTCTTCTGGGTCGGCGTCGACAGCGTCATCCACGCGAGCGCGGCGGCGGCGATCAGGCCGATCATCAGCGCCATCGGCAGCGACCGGCGCACCGCCGGTTGCGCCAGCACGCCCTTCATCTGGAGAAGCGGGTTCGCGAACCGTTCGGGGCTCGGATTGACGGGGGTGAGGGCATTGGACATCTGTCGTTACACCGGCATGCTCATGATGTCCTTGTAGGCGGACAGCAATTTGTTGCGGACTTGCAGCGTGGCTTCGAAACCGACCGACGCCTGCTGGCGGGCGAGCATCACCTTGGCGATGTCGACGGTATCGCCGCGCTCGTAGCTGTCGGACAGCTGCGACGCCTGGTTCTGGCCGTCGTTGACGCTTTTCAGCGCCCGATCCATCGTCGCGGCGAAGCTGGCGGGTGTGGTCGCCGACGTCGCCGGGGCGGCGAAGCCGGTCGCGGCACCGGCACCGGCATTGGCGCGGGACAGCGCGTCGTTCTTGTCGAGGATCTGCTGGCGGAGCTGCATGATGCGGTCGATCCCCATCGACGCGCCGCCGCCGATGCCCCCTATGCCGCCGATCGTCATGCGGTCGCCGCCCAGCCGGTGGCCGCGCCGATATCCTCACCCTGCTCGCGCGCCTCGGCCAGGCGGTAGCGAAGCGTGCGTTCGGA
This sequence comes from uncultured Sphingomonas sp., assembly GCF_964244235.1. GTDB lineage: Bacteria > Pseudomonadota > Alphaproteobacteria > Sphingomonadales > Sphingomonadaceae > Sphingomonas. Next base: position 66,560 of record NZ_CAXTII010000002.1, on the reverse strand, counting down.
AATGCCCAGCCGCCGCGCGGTCTCGATCCGGCTGCCGCCGCATGCACGAAGCGTGTCGCGAATCGCGGCGAATTCGCTCGACTGCACGATATTGCCGAGCGTCGCCAACTGATCGTCCGCGCGCTCGAACACCGGCGCCGCCGGGCGGTCGAACACGATATGGCTCGCATGGATGGTATCGCCCGCCGCGAACAGCAGCGCGCGCTGGATGACGTTTTCCAGTTCGCGGACATTGCCCGGCCAGTCATGGCCGACCAGCATCTCGACCGCTTCGGCGTCGGGCCAGGGGACGACCTGGCGGTTGCCGGCATGGCGCAGGATCATCGTGGCGGCGAGCGCGGGAATGTCCTGGCGACGCTGCGACAGGGGTTTGGTCATCAGCGGGAACACGGACAGCCGGTAATAGAGATCGGCACGGAACCGGCCCGCGGCGACTTCGCCCTGCAAGTCACGGTTCGCACATGCGATGACGCGGACGTCGATCGATTGCGGCACCGATGCGCCGATCGGCACGACCTCGCGTTCCTGGAGCGCGCGCAGCAGCTTGGCCTGGAGCTGGATCGGCATCTCCGCGATCTCGTCCAGCAGCAAAGTGCCGCCGTTCGCGGCGCGGAAGAAACCCTCGCCGCCCGACGACGCGCCGGTGAACGCGCCCTTCTGGTGGCCGAACAGCAGCGCCTCGAGCATCGATTCGGGCAGCGCCGCGCAATTGATCGCGACGAACGGGCCGTCCTTGCGCGGGGAATTATTGTGGATCGCGCGCGCCAGCACCTCCTTGCCGGTGCCGGTCGGACCGTTGATCAGCACGGTGATCTCGGCTTGCGCGACGCGTTCGGCCAGCGCGAACAGCGCCAGGCTTTCGGGGTCGGCGGCGGTCGGCGTCCCGGGCCCGGCGAGCAGCGCGCGGGCGAAACCGTTGCCGATCGCTGCGTCGGCGGGGCCGAATGCGATCCGCGCGGGGCTGCCGTCGCGCGACGGCAGGACGGTGCGGTGATCCTCCGCGATCACGACGGTGCGCGCCGGCGCGGCGATCGCCTCGCCTTCCGCGACCAGGAAGATGTCGCCCGCCGCCGGCGCCGCGTCGGCGGTACCGATACCGAACCCCTGCGCGCGGAGCGACGACACCAGCGCATATTTGCGGGCGGTGACCGCAGCAGACGGAAAGATCGAGCGCATGAAAACCCCCTAGGACGAACGGCGAATGCGGCATTGGTGGTAAATGGCGCGTTAAAGCTTTGCCGGCCGGCAGAATATTCTCAGTGCGCGCACTCGCACGCACGCACGGGGCGCGTTCGCGCGCGCTAGGTCGGTGCTGGGGCACGGCAAAGGGCGCGGATTTTTGGCTTAAGCCTGCCGACGGCCGGCCGTTCTCACTCTTGGCGGCTCGGCCTTCCGCTCTCGGGGGGCGGCGGGGAACGCCGAAGATGGAGATCAACCATGACTGTTATCGCAACCAACACCAACGCGCTGCGCGCATCGACCGCGTCGATGAACGCCAACAACCTGCTCTCGGCATCGATCGAGCGCCTGTCGACCGGCAAGCGCATCAACTCGGCCAAGGACGACGCCGCCGGCCTCGCGATCTCGACCTCGATGCAGGCGCAGATCAACGGGATGAACCAGGGCATCCGCAACGCCAACGACGGCATCTCGATGGCGCAGACCGCGGAAGGCGCACTCGACGAAGTCACCAACAACCTGCAGCGCATGCGCGAACTGACGGTGCAGTCGAAGAACGGCACCTATTCGGCAAGCGACCTGTCGAATATCAACGTGGAGATGACCGCAATCAAAACGCAGATCACCAGCGAGCTGGCGAACACGACGTTCAACGGCAAGTCGCTGTTCGGCGCGGGCGCGGCGGCGGTCACGATCCAGGCGGGCGCGAATGCGTCCGACTCGGTCAGCATGGGCTTCGCGCAGCTCAACACCGGCACCGATGCAATCAAGACGGCGCTGGCGGTCGACGTGACGGCTGCCGACACGGGCACGGCCGGTACGACCGATTATCTGACGAAGTTCGACAACGCGCTGGCCCAGGTATCGACGGTGCGCGCCGGTCTCGGTGCCAGCCAGAACCAGCTGCAGTCGGCGGTGAACAACCTGACGTCGGACTCGACCAACCTGTCGGCCGCGTCGAGCCGGATCACCGACACCGACTTCTCGGCCGAATCGACCGCGCTGGCGAAGGCGCAGATCCTGACCCAGGCATCGACGGCGATGCTGGCCCAGGCGAACCAGAGCCAGCAGAGTGTCCTGAAGCTGCTCCAGTAATCGCTTAGCAGCGCTGGCACCGCCCCCCCAAGGGTGTCGGCGCCGAGCGATCCCGGTCCGTTCGCGGGCCGGGCAGAAACCCCGGCGACTTCGGTCGCCGGGGTTTCTGGCGTTTCGGAGGCTTGGCGGGGCGGAGAATACGCACATCGGCTTGCTACACGCTATCGTTGTGTATAAGTTGTGTAGGGGGTCGGTGCGAAGTGGGGAGGTCATCAAGCGGATCGCCAAGGCGGGCTGGGTGGAGGTCCGCCAGAACGGTTCGCACAAGCATTTTCGTCACCAGACCTTGCCGGGGACGGTAACCGTGCGGCACCCGAAATCCGAAATCGCGATCGGAACGCTCCGGAGCATCGAACGACAAAGCGGCGTTCGGCTTCGATAGAACGATCGTACCGCCGACACTCTTCCTTCGAAGGACCCTGCGTCATGGCCACCGTTCACTATCCTGCGATTATCGAACGCGCCGGAAGCAGTTTCAGCGTCTTCTTTCCGGATCTCCCCGGCTGCACCTCGGCGGGCGTTGATCTGCAACAGGCGGCGCTAGGCGCAGAGGAGGCCCTTAGCGGCCATTTGGCCGTGATGGCCGATTATGGCGATCCCATCCCCGATCCGACCTCGTTCGATGCGATCGAACGCGATACCGAAGTAGATGAGGTCGCCCGCATCCTGGTTCGTGGCGAACGTCCCGGCCGGGCGGTCAGGGTACAGGTTTCCATCGACGAGGGATTGCTGGCACGCATCGATCGGATCGCCGCCAATCGGTCGAGGTTTTTGGCCGACGCCGCTCGCGCGAAGCTCGCGACGATGAACTGAACGCCAAACTGGTCACGACCATACGCGTGGCCGGATTTGAAATTCAGACGCAGACGACACCTCTTCCTCCAGCCATCGCAATGTTGGATTTTTCGTGCGACCCCCGCCGCCATGCGGAAGATCTCGGTCCCGGTGCGCGCGCTTGCTTGCTGTCAATGCAATCGCTCGTGCGGAGGTGATTTCGGCGCGGACGTGGCGTCCACTTCGTCCACTTCCGAATGCGTTTTCTGCAATCGCCGGCAGATCGCAGGCGCCGCCGCGCACGTCAAATCTTCCGGGCGAGCGCCTTTTTCAGCCGGCCATGCGCGGCCGCCTTGATCTGGCAGACGCGCGCCGCGCCGACGCCCAGGACCTGGCCGATCTCCTCGAGGTTCAGTTCCTCGACATAATAAAGCTGCACCACCTGCGCCTCCCGCTCCGGCAGCGCACTGATCGCGGCGATCAGCGCGTCGCGCAGGTCGCTCTCCGCCAGCTGCTCGAACGCGTCGGGGGTATCGTCGGCGAACCAGGGCAGGTCGTCGGCGTACAGCTCGTCGATCGGTTCGAAGCGCAGCGCTTCGGCGGTCGCGTAATCGGCGCGCAGCTTGTCGATGCTGACGCCCAGATGCTCGGCGATCATGGCTTCTCCGGGGGCTTGGCCGCGCTGCGCGGTCAGCGCGGAGACGGCATCGTTATAGACGCGGCGGCGACGCATCGCGCCGCGCGTCGTGGTCGCCTGGCGGCGCAGTTCGTCGATCATCGATCCGCGCAGGCGGGTCGCGAGATATTGGCGGAACGTCACCTGGCCGCGGTCCTCGAACGCGGCGACCGCCTCGACCAGCGCGACAAGCCCGACCTGGACCAGATCCTCGACCTCGACGATCGACGACATCGATCCGTGGACATGCCACGCGATCCGGCGGACCAGCGGCAGATGGTCGCGGACCATGCGGTTCGCATCGCGGATCGATGGTCGCGGACCATAGGTCAGCGGCGCCGGTATGAGCCCGGCTTGCGCCGGTTGGCCGCCCTGGAAAGCGCTTGCCATCGGTTCCGCGCTCATGCCGCCAGCGCCTGCATGCCGCCGACCTGCGCCGGCTGGCCGGGGGCGCCAATGACCGCGACGACCTCGACCGCCTTTTCCTCGGGCACTTCGAAAAAGCTGAGGACGGGGGTGTCGGGCAGGCAGGTGCGCACCAGCTTGCGGATCGCGATGCGGATCGCGGGCTGGACGACCAGCGCGAAGGGTTTGGCCTCGTCGATCAGCGGCTGCGCGGCGCGCTGCAACGCCTCGACGATGCGGCGGCCGAGATCGGGTTCGATGACGTTGCGCCGCGACGCGTCCGACCGGATCGCCTGCCCGAGCAGCCCCTCGAGCTGCCCCTCCAGTGTCATGACCCGCAGCGGTTCGCGCACCCCGCACAGTTTCTGGATGATCAGCGGGCCGAGGTCGGGGCGGATCGCCTCGATGATCTCATCCGCGTCCTGCGTCTTCTGCGCGACGACGGCGATGGCCCCTGCGATCCGGCGGAATTCCTTCAGCGGCACATTCTCCGCCAGCAGCCCGCGCAGCACCTGCGTCAGTGTGGTCAGCGGCAGCGGGGCCGGGCACAGCGAGGCGACGAGTTGACCCGCGCGTTCCTTCAGCCCGTCGAGCAGGCTCTGCACCTCGTCGGGGCCGAGCAGGTCGGCGGAATGCGTGCCGAGCACATGGTTCAGATGCGTCGCGACGACGGTGCCCGGATCGACGACGAGATAGCCCGCGCCGGTCGCGGCATCCGCGTCGCCCGGCGCGATCCACGTCGCCTCCAGCCCGAAGGTCGGATCCTTGGCCTTCTTGCCGGTCAGCGGGCCGAATGCCTGGCCGGTGTCGAGCGCCAGCATCTCGTCGGGTGTCACCTGATCCTCGCCGACGCACACGCCGTTCACCAGGATGCGGTAGGTATAGGGTGCCAGGTTGATGTCGTCGCGGACCCGGCATTGCGGCACGACGAAGCCCAGTTCCTTGCTCAGCTGTCGGCGCACGCCAGTGATCCGGCCCATCAGCGGCGCGCCGCGGCGTTCGTCGACCAAAGGCACCAGGCCGTAGCCGATGTCGAGATTGACCTGCATCGCGTCGGTCACTTCGTCCCAGCCGATCTTGGACTGGTCGATGGGTTCGGGCGTGACGATGGGCACGACGGCCGGGCGGCGCGCAATCTGGCGCAGCTTCCAGGCGGAGAAGCCCGCGATGGCCGCGGCGGTCAGGATGACCATATGCGGCATACCCGGCATCAGCCCGAGCAGCCCCAGGATTACCGCGACCGGCGTCCAGGTCCGCGCCGATCCGAACTGGCTGCCGATCTGGCCCGCCAGATCATGCTTGGAGGTGACGCGGGTCACGATCGCGGCGGCGGCGATCGACAGCATGAGCGACGGCAGCTGCGCCACGAGCGCGTCGCCGATCGCCAGCAGCACGTAATTATGCGCGGCCGCGCCGATCGTCATGCCGTGGCTGACGGGGCCGAGGATCAGGCCGCCGACGATGTTCGCGCCGAGGATCAGCAGTCCCGCGACCGCGTCGCCCTTCACGAACTTGGACGAACCGTCCATCGATCCGTAGAATTCGGCCTCGGTCGCGGTGTCGATCCGGCGCTGCTTGGCTTCGTCGGGGGTGATGAGGCCGGCGTTGAGATCGGCGTCGATCGCCATCTGCTTGCCGGGGAGCGCGTCGAGCGTGAAGCGCGCCGACACTTCGGACACGCGGCCTGCGCCCTTGGTGACCACGATCAGGTTGATGATGACGAGGATCGAGAAGACGAACAGCCCGACGACATAGTCGCCGCCGATCAGGAAGCTGCCGAACGCCTCGATCACATGCCCCGCCGCGCCTTCGCCCTCGTGTCCGTGGACCAGCACGACGCGCGTCGAGGCGACGTTGAGGCCCAGCCGGAACAACGTCGCGAACAGCAGCACGGTCGGGAAGGCGGAGAAATCGAGCGGTTTCTGTGCATTCAGCGCGACCATCAGCACCGCGAGGCTGATCGCGATGTTCGTGACGAAGAACACGTCGAGCATCGCCGCCGGGATCGGCACGACCATCAGAACGACGAGCAGCAGGATCGCGAGCGGCAGCGCGGCGCTTCGCAGATTGGGCAGGATGCGGTTCATGCGATCAACCACCCATCCGCGCGAGCATCAGATACGCCAGCCGCGCGGTGTCGGGGGTCGGGCGGAAGACGCTTGCCGCCGCGCGCCCGGCGTTGCCGGCATTGCCGCCGAGATGGCCCATCGTCGACTGCGCCCAGGCGATGGCGTCGGACGCGCTTTCGCCATTGCCGGTCACGACGGTGGATGTGCCCATCGACAGCGCCTGCGCCATCAATGCCGTCGCGGACGAGGATGCGCCTGCACCGGTCGCAGCAGCCAGCATATTGCCGGCACCCGAGCCCAGCTTGTCGCCGAAATGCTGATAGATGTCGGACAGCGAACGCGTCCCGCCGTTCGCGTTGTAGAAGATGCCAGAATTCGCCGCGGCCGCCGCCGGAAACAGCGATGCCGCACTCGCAGCCGGATTGGCCTGCATCGCGCTCAGGAATTTGGTCGCGCCGCCGAGTCCGAGGAAATGTGCCATGTACAGATCGGTGCCCGTCGCCGCACGGCCAAGCGTGCTCTCCAGCGCGGTCTTGTTGTCCGCGGCATGCTCCGCCGCCATCAGCGACGCGACCTGCGGATCGTTGCGCAGCGCCAGGATCGCGGACCGGGTCGCGCCGTCCGCGACGGTCAGCTTGCCGTTGGCACCCGGCTGGATCGCGTTCGCCGCCCAGCCGAGGCCTGCGTCGCTTCCGTGTTTCTTGACGATCGACAGCCAGCTGGAGTCGATGAATTGGTACAGCCCCGACGCGCTGGAGGTGCCGGCCTTCGCATTGGCGTTCAGTCCGCTTTCCAGCTTCGCCTGGCCGAGCAGGTAATCGAAATCGATCCCCGTACGGCTGCTCGCCTGCGCGATGGCCCATTGGATTCGATTGGTGCTGATCGGATTGACGGTCATCGTTCGCCGGAAATTCCCTGTTCGAGGGTTCCACAGCAATTACCGTGCCAGTCTTTCAATTCGGTGTCCCGGCGGCGGCTTAGGTCGCGGTACTTTCTAGGCGTAGGCCGCGGCGATTCCCGGCCGGTAGTTGCCGGCATGGTCGCCGGTCAGCATTTGCAGGCGGCGGCGGACATTTGCCGCCATCAGGTTGACGTAGATGCGGCAGGTCTCGTTCAACCGGTTGGCCTCTTCGGCCAGCTCGCGCAGTTCGGGGCCGGCGGGGCCCTGACCGAGCGCAGCGACGGTTTCGATCGCGGCCAGTTTCGTCGTCGTCGCGCGTTCCAGCGATGCGACGTCGTTGGTTTTCAACGCAGCGATCTCGGCATGCAGCGCATCGATCACGTCGATCAGGGCGTCACGCCTTGTCATTGGAATTCCATTCCATCCGGAGCGCCAGCAGCCGGTCGGCGATGGTCGCTGGCAGGATGGGAAAGGTGCCGTTGGCGATGGCGTGGCGGATCTCGGCGACTCGGTTCGGATCGACCGGCGCTCCAGCGGCCATCGACTGGGCCAAAGCATTCGCCTCGGTCTGTGCGGTGTCGGATGTGCTCGCCGATGTGGCCGCCGGCGTGGACGGCGTGACCGGATTCGGGACCGCCGTTGCAGCGCGCGGCGCGGCGGCATCCGCCATCGTCACTGTTTTCACGCCAATTGGATCGACCATGTCCGCACCTTCCGGTTGTCGCTGACAGGGGATCAAACGGCCGTTCCGTACCGCGCTTTAGCATTTTATTGAGTCCAGCCCGGCAGGGTGGCGCGACCGCTGGCGACCGCGACCGCCTGGACCGGGTTTCGCGTGTCGTCGATCTTGACCATGAAGCGGCCGCCCGGGGGGGCATCGCCCATCGCAACGCCTTCGCGGCTGATCGAAAAGCCATTGGACTCCGCTTCGATCATCACCGGATCGCCGCGCTTGATGACGGGTTCCGCGCGCACCGCGGGGATCGCCGCGCCGATGGCGACGGGCGGCGGCGTGGCGGGCATCGCGACGGGAACGAAGATCCGCCAGTTGGGCGACGAACACGACACGACGACCGCATCGTGATTGTTCGTCCGCCAGGACATCGCGATCATCGAACAATTCGCCAGCCGCAGCCGTGGATCGACCGGGGTGCGTGCGCCGCCCTCCCTCCCCGTCGCCTGACCGGTAAAGCCGGCGACGGCGCGGTCGAGCGCGATCGTGTCCTGAAACGGCGTGGCCGTCGCGGCGGCGGGAGCAAGCAGTGCGATCGAGGCGATGTGGCGGATCATGGCGTTTCTCATCGGGTTCGGCCTCATCGGGTTTCGCCGGCAAAGGCGAGGGTGGCGACGGCGTCGCGTCGGCCGGTATGCATGGCAGTCGCGATGGCGAGGCGACCGGGCGCGACGACATGCGCCGCGATCAGCGCCGCAGCGACCGTCCGTGCGCGGTCGGCCGCCAGGATGGCGCCGCTGCCGGTCGCGGCATCGATATCGCCGGCGCTGCCGTCGACCGATCCGGTGATGGTCAGCAGGACGCGCGGGTCGCGGGTCGCGCCGCGTGCCCAGTCGATCAACATGGTCGGCGCGTCGGACAGCGTCGCGGTGCCGGGTGCGAAATCGGGGCTGGCGGCGGCGGCGACGGGCATTGGTGGGGGCGCGGGACGCGGTGGTGCCTCCACGGTGTCGAACCCCTGGCGAAACCCGCGGGCGAGCGCATGGCGGTCGATCCGCTGGCTGGCGTTGACCAGCACGAGAAACCCGACGAGCAGCAGTGCCAGGTCCGCCAGCGTGACGAGCCATAACGGCCGGGCCGCGGGGGGCAGGGGGAGTTCATCGGTCATGCGACGCTCGCCAGCGTCACGCCGGTCTGCTCGCGCGCAGCAAGCGCGGCCAGCGGTGCCTCGATCCGGGCGCGTTCGAACGCCTCGGCACGAGCGGCGATCCGCAGGCGATTGGCGATCGGCATCGCGACCAGATTGGCGAGCAGCGCCCCGTACAGCGTCGCCAGCAACGCCACCGCCATCGCGCCGCCGATGGCGGCGGGGTCGGTCATCTTCGCGAACATCCGCGCCAGCCCGGCCAGCGTGCCGACCATGCCCATCGCCGGTGCCGCCTCGGCCGCTCCGGCCCATATATCGGCGGCGGCGGCATGGCGTTCGATCCGCGCGCGGCGCAGATGAACGACAAGCGCGGTTGTCGTCTCCGCATCGGCACCGTCGACGATGCCGGCGATCGCCGCGGCGAGATCGGGATCGGCGATCACCGTCCGATCGAGCGAGAAAATGCCATGACGGCGCGCGATCCGGCCAAGCGCGGCGACCTGGGCGATCATCGGCGTCGCATCGAACCGCTTGCGCCCCAGCGTGGCGAGCGCGGCGACCGCGCGCGCCGTATCGTGCAGCGGGCTACGCAGCAGCACTGCCAATGTCGTACCGCCGAGCACGATCGCCAGCGCGATAGGGTCGAAGAAGGATGCGAGCGTCATACCCGGACTGCGTTGCAAGGGGCGGGCCAGTTCGGGCCGAGACGCTAACTCCTCTTTCCCCCCGGAACAAGTCCGGGTGACGACAGGAAGGATGAAGTCAAAACCGGCAATGCTTGCCGCCGACCGGCAAGGCTTTGCCGTCCCCACCGCTCGATCCGTCGCTATTCGCACCGCCAGCGAAACTGGCACGGCCATTGCTTAGCCATTCGCGTGCACAGTGACGTGCAGGAGATCGCCCATGTCGGGGGACACGCTTTTCGGTATCGACGGTGCAGCGCTCGAGGTGCGGGCGCAGCGTATGGGGTTGCTCGCGTCGAACATCGCGAACGCGTCCACGCCTGGGTTCAAGGCGAAGGACGTCGATTTCCAGACCACGCTGGCCGCGGTACAAAGCCAGCAGGATTCGGGGTCGGGCGACGATGCGTTCCAGCAGTCGGTGAAATACCGCACGCCGACGCAGACGTCGATGGACGGGAACACCGTCGAACTGGGCCAGGAACAGACCGCCTTCGCCGAAAACGCGGTGCAATATCAGACCACGCTGTCCTTCCTGAACAGCCGCATCAGCGAGATCACTCGCGCGTTGAAGGGGGAATAGACCGATGTCTGCACCCCTGACCATTTTCCAGGTCGCCGGCCGCGCGATGTCCGCGCAGTTGGTGCGGATGAACACGACCGCGTCGAACCTCGCCAATGCGGGCGGCGTCGCCGGCTCCGCGGAAGCGGCCTACAAGACGATGAAGCCGGTGTTTCGCACCAGCTTCGACCAGGCGTCCAGCCTCGCGACGGTGGATGTCGAGAAGGTCGTGACCGCGGGCGAGCCACCGGCCAAGCGCTACGACCCGAGCAACCCGCTGGCGGACAAGGACGGCAACGTCTTCGAGGCCGCGGTCGACGAGACGCGCGAGCTCGTCGACATGATGGAGACCGCGCGTTCGTACCAGAACAACGTCGAAGTGATGAACACGGCGAAGTCGCTCATCCTCGACACCCTCAAGATGGGCCGCTGACCATGACGACGAGCACTTTCGACACCACGCTGAACAGTCTTGGCATCACCAATCCAAGCACCGCATCGGCGACCGCCGCGGCGGCCAATGCATCGACGTCGTCGACGCTGAACCAGTCCGACTTCCTGAAGCTGATGACCGCGCAGTTGCAGAACCAGGATCCGTTCAACCCCGTCGACAACACGCAGATGGTCGCGCAGATGGCGCAATTCTCGAGCGTCGCCGGCATCAGCCAGATGAACACCACGCTGTCGTCGATCGCGACGAAGCTTGGTGCGACATCGGCGACCGATGCGATGTCCTATGTCGGCAAGACGGTGCTGACCGCGGGCAATACCGCCTATGCGCGGTCGTCGGGCGGCATCGCGGGGCAGGTGTCGCTCGCCGGCGACGCGACCGACGCGAAGGTCACGATCACCGACCAGACCGGCAGCGTGCTCAAGACGCTGTCGCTCGGCGCGCAGAAGGCAGGCAACGCCAGTTACGATTGGGACGGCACCACCGATGGCGGCACCGCCGCGGGCAACGGGCCCTTCATCGTCAACGTCGCCGCCAGCAACAACGGGACCACGGTCGGCAGCACGTCGCTGGTCTGGGCACCCGTCGAATCCGTCTCGCTTCCCGCCACTGGCAATCCGCTGCTGACCGTGACCGGCGTCGGTCAGGTCAAGCTGTCCGACGTCGTTTCGGTCGGCTGATCCCCCCCTTTTTCCAGGAGTATCCCCCATGACCTTCTACACCTCGCTTTCCGGTCTTCAGGCCGCCCAGACCGACATGTCGACGATCAGCCACAATCTGGCCAACGTCTCGACCACGGGCTTCAAGAAAAGCCGCACCGAATTCTCCGACATCGTCGCGACCAGCCTCGCCGCCAATCCGCGCACCGTGGTCGGCTCGGGCGTCGCGGTGAAGGAGAACAAGCAGCAATTCGCCGAAGGCAGCATCACCACGACCGCGTCCTCGCTGGATCTCGCGATCTCGGGCGACGGCTTCTTCGCAGTGAAGACCAGCGGTGCAGCCGGATCGATCGACTATACCCGCAACGGCAGCTTCCAGGTCGACACCAACCATTATGTCACCGACGCGCAAGGGTCGAACCTGCAGGCCTACCCGGTCGATACCGAAGGCAACGTGACCGCGACCGGTGCCGACGGACTGACCAGCCTGCAGCTGCCGGTGAATAGCGGCGCGTCCGTGCCCACCACTGCGGTTGCACTGAAGACGAACCTGTCGTCGAAAGCGACACCCGTCGCTTCAACCTTCGACCGGACGAACCCCGCCACGTACAACAACTCGACCGCCACGACGATCTACGACGCAGGCGGCAATGCCGAGACGATGACCAACTATTATGCCCGTGGCGCGGATTCGGCGGACGGGTCGAGCAATTGGTCGGTCTACAGCTATGTCGGCGACCAGCAGCTTAGCGTCGGCGGCGGCACCGCGCCGGTCCAGCTGAATTTCAACACGTCCGGTGGCCTGGTCGCCCCGACCGCGCCGACACAGTTCGATGCGTTCGTGCCGCAGGGCAGTGCGACGACGCAAAATCTGTCGTTCGACCTGACCGGCTCGACGTCGCTGTCTTCCGCCTTCGCGGTCGCATCGCGCGCGCAGGACGGCAAGGCGGCAGGACAGCTGTCGGGCGTGACGATCGACAATAACGGACTGGTCACCGCCAGCTTCTCGAACGGCGATACCAAGAAGCTGGGTGTCGTGGCGCTCGCGAATTTCGTCGATCCGACGGGTCTTCGCCAGATCGGCGACAGCTACTGGACGTCGACCGGCGTCTCGGGCGCGGCGGAACTCGGTCAGTCGAACGCGGCCGGCTTCGGCAATCTGATGTCGGGCTCGCTCGAAGGATCGAACGTCGATATCACCGAGGAACTCGTCAGCCTGATCTCCGCCCAGCGCAATTTCCAGGCGAATGCCAAGGCGCTCGATACGCAGAGCAAGATTTCCGAGACGATCTTCAACATCCAGTAATCGAACGGAGGCGCGGGAAGGGGTTTAGATGGACAAGCTGGTCTACACGGCGGCGACGGGGCTGAAAGCGCGGATGGCCGCGCAGGCTGCGATCGCGAACAACATGGCGAACGTGTCGACCACGGGGTTCCGGGCGGACCGCGTCGTGTTCGACCAGATCCAGCTGAAGGGCGGCGGCACCACGATCGAGGCGCGGTCGCCGACATCCGAAGAGGTGACCGACGCCGACCGTTCGCCCGGCGCGATCCAGTCGACCGGACGTCCGCTCGACGTCGCGATGAACGGCAACGACACCTGGATGGCGGTGCAGGCGGCGGACGGCAGCGAAGCCTATACGCGGCGCGGCGATCTCGAGGTCGCGGCCTCGGGCGTGCTCCAGACCGGCGACGGCTTCCCGGTGATGGGATCGTCGGGCCCGATCACGCTGCCGCCCTATCAGTCGCTCACCATCGCCCCGGACGGGTCGATCTCGATCATTCCCGTCGGCGGCGACGCGAAGAACCCGCAGGTCGTCGACAAGATCAAGTTGGCCAGCACCAAGGGGTCGGAAACGGTCAAGGGCCTGGACAATCTGCTGCGCGTGCGCGGCGGCGGCGTCCTGCCCGATGATCGGGACGCCAAGGTGCAGGGCGGCGCGGTCGAGGGATCGAACGTCAACATGACGCAGGCGCTCGTCGACATGATCGAGAACCAGCGCGCCTACGAAGTCGAAGCGAACATGATGAAGAACGCCAAGGACATGGACGAGGGCGGTGCATCGCTGATGCGCCTCCCTTCCTGAGGAGAGATTAGATGAGCAGTGCAGCCATGCACATCGCGCGCACCGGGCTCGATGCCCAGGACATGCGCATGCGGGTGATTTCGAACAATCTCGCGAACGTGAACACCACGGCGTTCAAGTCGGATCGCGCCAATTTCGAGACGCTGGCCTATCAGGTCGTGACGTCGCCGGGCGCGCAGAGCTCGTCGGACAGCAAATACGCGACCGGCCTCAACCTGGGCACCGGCGTCAAGATCCAGGGCACCGCGCGGATCGACACGCAGGGGACGTTCCAGCAGACCGGCAACAGTCTCGACCTCGCGCTCGACGGCAATGGCTATTTCCAGGTGCAGCTGCCCGGCGGCCAGCTCGGCTATACTCGCGCGGGCAATTTCTCGCGATCGGCGGAAGGCCTGCTGGTGACGAGCGAGGGCTATCAGGTCCAGCCCGGCATCACCGTCCCGCCGACCGCCACGTCGATCACCATCGGCACCGACGGCACCGTGACCGCGCTGCTCGCCGGCCAGACCGACACGACTACGCTCGGCCAGATCCAGGTCGCGAGCTTCCCCAACGCCGCGGGCCTGCAGAACACCGGCGACAATTACCTGACCGAGACCGCGGCGAGCGGTACGGCGAACCTGGGCATCGCCGGCCAGGACGGCCGCGGCAACATCCGCCAGGGCTCGCTCGAGGCTTCCAACGTCAACGTCGTCGAGGAACTCGTCGACATGATCGAAACGCAACGCGCCTACGAGGTAAATTCGAAGATGATCACCGCCGCCGACGACATGCTCAAATATGTCAACCAGAACCTCTGACATGGCATCGCGTGCTCCCACCCCGTTCCGCTTCGGCGGTCACTGGATCGAAATCGCGCTCGGCCTCGCGACCGCGGCGCTGGTCGCGGCCGCGCTCGTGCCCGGCCATGCCGAGGCCAAGGTCTTCAAGAAGAAACCGGCGGAGGATTTCTCCGTCGCCAGGGCGCCGGCCGTCGTCGCTGCGCCGGTCGCACCGAACGGCGCGATCTTCCAGGTCGCCGGCGGCTATGCCGCGCTGTACGAGGGATCGCGCGCCAAGCGCGTCGGCGATCCGCTGACGATCGTGCTGGTGGAGGCGACGGCGGCGTCCAAATCCTCCGACTCCAGCGTGGACTCGACGGGCGGCATCAGCCTGACGCCACCGACCACCGGCGCGCTGTCGCTGTTCAAGGGTACCGACGCCGCGGCGAGCGGCGGGCGCAACTTCAAGGGTACGGGGACCGCGGACCAGGCGAATTCGCTGACCGGCCAGGTTTCGGTGACCGTCGCCGAGGTCTATGCGAACGGCACGATGCTGGTGCGCGGGCAGAAGCGCGTGACGCTCAACCGTGGCGACGAGTTCGTCCAGATCAAAGGCATCGTCCGCTCCGCCGATATCGATGCGGACAACCGCGTGCTGTCGACGCGCGTCGCCGATGCGCAGATCGCCTATACCGGCAAGGGCGACGTCGCCCGCGCCTCGCGACAGGGCTGGCTCAGCCACTTCTTCTCGATCCTTTCGCCGTTCTGATGGGACGCCCCATGCCTCTTATTTTCCGTTCGTTTCGAGCGCGGTCGAGAAACCTTCTCGGGATAATGGTTGCGGCTTCTCGCCTTCGCTCGAAGCGAACGGGGTGGGAGACCGCCGCATTCCTCGCGCTGGTCGCCGTGGCCAATCCCGCCTCCGCCGACCGGATCAAGGATCTGGGCGGGTTCCAGGGCATCCGATCGAACCAGTTGACCGGATACGGCATCGTCGTCGGGCTCGCGGGCACGGGTGACGACAATCTGGAATATACCGTCCAATCGCTGAAGGCGGTCGCGTCGCGTTTCGGGTTGCAGCTGCCCTCCACGGTCAATCCGGGGATGAAGAACGCGGCTGTCGTGCTGGTGACCGCCGACCTGCCGCCATTCGCGAAGCCCGGCCAGCGGCTCGACATCACCGTCGCGTCGATGGGCAAGGCCAAGTCGCTTCGCGGCGGCAGCCTGATCCTGATGCCGATGCTCGGCGCGGACGGCCAGATCTATGCGATGGCGCAAGGCAATCTCGCGGTCGGCGGTCTCGGCGTCGAGGGCGCGGACGGGTCGAAGATCGTCATCAACGTACCGTCGACAGGTCGCATCCCGGAAGGCGCAACCGTGGAACGCGCGGTCGCGACCGGGTTCGACACCGCGCCGACACTGACCTTCAACCTGGCGCGCGCCGACTTCACGACCGCACAGAACGTCGCGGGGGCGATCAACAAGCGGATGGGAATGGGCTCGGCCGAGGCGCTGGATGCGGTCTCGATCGCGGTTCGTGCGCCGGTCGGTGCGGACACCCGCGCGACGTTGATGAGCCAGATCGAGAACCTGGATGTCGTCTCCGCCGAACCGCCGGCAAAAGTAATCGTAAATGCCCGCACGGGTACGGTCGTTATAAATTCTGCGGTCAGGGTCGGTCCTGCCGCGGTGACGCACGGCAAGCTGACCGTTCGCATCGACGAGAACCAGCGCGTCAGCCAGCCGGGCGCGTTCAGCAGCGGACAGACCACGGTCACCCAGAAATCGGGGATCGCGGTCGACGAGGAGAAGCGCCCGATGTTCCTGCTGGCCCCCGGCCCCAAGCTTGCCGACATCGTGAAAGCGGTGAACGCGATCGGTGCCTCGCCGGCGGATCTCGTCGCGATCCTGGAGGCGTTGAAGGAAGCTGGCGCGCTGAAGGCCGAGCTGATCGTCCTGTGACCGCGCTCACCGCCCCCTTGACCGGTCTCGCCGCGCCGACGACGCCCGTGACGGGCGGCATCTCGACGGACGGCAGCCGCCTGACGTCGCCCGAAAACCTGAAGAAGGCGGGACAGAAGTTCGAGGCGGTGTTCGACGGCATGATGCTGAAATCGATGCGTCAGGCGAAGCTCGCCGATCCGCTGTTCGATTCGAAGGCGATCGATACCTTCAGCGAGATGCAGGACGCACGGCTGGCGCAGACGATGGCGGAACACGCGCCGATCGGCATCGGCAAGGCGATGACCGACTTCATGGCCAGATCGCAATCCGATCTTAACCCGCCTGCGGCAAAAGCATCGCCATGAGCGATATGCTTTCGATCGGCGCGAGCGGCGTCTACGCGTATCAGAACGCGATGGCGACGGTATCGGAGAACATCGCCAATACCGGCGTGGCCGGCTATTCGCGCCGTTCGACGACGCTGGCCGAGGTCCTGACCACGGGCGGCGGTATCGCGTCGCGCAACACGACCGCCGGACAGGGCGTCGTCGCAACGGGCATCGCCCGCGCAGGCGACGTCTACAAGACGCAGGCGGTGCGCAGTTCGGCCGCCGATCTGGCGAAGACGCAGACCGGTGCGACCTGGCTCGACCGTATCCAGACCGCGCTGACGGGCAACTCGCTCGGCGACCAGCTGACCGCCTTCTACGCATCCGCGACGACGCTTGCCGCCGATCCGACCTCCAGCGCCTCGCGCTCCACGATGCTCGGCAGGGCGACCACCGCCGCGGCATCGCTGACCGCGACGGGCGGGGCGCTGCAATCGGTCGGCGACGACCTGGATTCGACCGCGCAGGGTGCGGTGTCGACGCTGACCAATCTCGGCCAGACCCTTGCCAAGATCAACGACGGTCTGAGCCGTACCGCGCCGAACACGACCGCGGCTGCCGGGCTGTCGGACCAGCGCGACTCGGTGCTGGACCAGATGAGCGCGATCACCGACATATCCGTCACCACCGACCAGGCGGGTCGCGCGACGGTCAATGTCGGCGGCACCGGCGGCACCGGCGGCCCGGTCCTGGTGTCCGGATCGGATTCGGCGAGCGTCGCCTATTCGCGTAATGCCGGGGGGGCGGTCGGCTTCAACGTCGACATGAACGGCTCGGTCAGCACCTTGTCGCCAAACGGCGGCGCGCTGGCGGGGATCGTCGACGGCGCGCAGAAAGTGGCGGATGCGACGATCGGCCTGAACGGCATCGCGACCGATTTCACCACCCAGGTCAACACCGTCCAGGCGCAGGGTCGCGATCTGAACGGCCAGCCCGGTGCCGCGATCTTCGCGACCGGTACCACGCCGGCCGACGTCACCGTCGCGCTGAACGACCCGAACGGCATCGCCGCCGCCAGCGTCGGCGGCGGGACGCGCGACGGATCGAACCTCGACGCATTGCAGGCCGTACGCACGAGCAGCGCGGTCGAGACCCGGACCACCACGCTCGTCGCCGGCAACGCCGCCGCATTGGCGCAGCGCCAGAGCGTCGCGACCGCGCAGACGGCGATCCACGACGGCGCGGTATCCGCACGCGACGCGGTATCCAGCGTCGATCTCGATACCGAAGCGGTCGATCTGCTCCGGTTCCAGCAGGCCTATTCCGCGGCCAGCCGGGTGATCCAGGTCGCGCGCGATACCTTCCAGTCGATCATCGCGATCAACTGATGATGCAGGTCGCGACAAGCCTCTTCTACGATCGCAACGCCGCCGCGATGCAGGCGTTGCAATCGCACGCGGACACGCTCAACACCCAAGTCGCGACCGGCAAGAAGCTGACGTCCGCGTCGGACGATGCGGTGGCGTATCAGACGCTGCGCGGGATCGCGACCGACACCGCGAACGACACCGCGTACAAAGGCAATCTGACGCTCGCCGGTTCGCTGCTGACGCAGACGGACACGACGCTCGGCGCGATCAACACGCAGCTGCAGCAGGCGTCTTCGCTGGTCCTGCAGGCGCGCAACGGCACGCAGACCGCGGACAGTCGCAAGATCATCGGCCAGCAGCTGGCGGGGATCGCCGACAGCATCGCCGCGCTCGCCAACGGCAAGGATGCGCGCGGCCAGCCGATCTTCGGCGATGCGAACGGCGGTGCCGCGATCACGAAGAACGCGGACGGCAGCTATACCTATGCGACGACGACCGGTTCGCCGATTCCCGTCGGCGAAGGCCAGACCGTGCAGACCGGCGACACCGCCGCGCGCGTTCTGACCTTCGGCGGCAAGGATACGCTCGGCGTCCTGTCGACGCTCGCCGCCTCGCTCCAGGCGGGCACCGCGACCGACGGCGAGATGGGTCAGGCGATCACCGACCTGACCAGTGCGGGCACGCAGGTATCCGACGTGCAGGCATCGGTCGGCGCGCGCGGTGCCCGCGTGGATATACTGCAATCGACGCTGACGACGACCGCCAACGACCGCGAGACGTTGCGTTCCGGGCTGGAGGATACCGACACCACCGCGGCGCTTGCGGAATTGTCGAAGACGATGACGATCCTGTCCGCGACCCAGGCGAGCTTCACCAAGCTCTCGTCGCTGTCGCTGTTCGATTATCTCAAGTAGCGGCGACGCTCCGAATAACCGCAGTGACCGCCCGTCTCGGTAACTGCTTGGCTACCAAATCCGGTTAACGATGGCGCGAACGCCGGATCGTCCGGTCTATCCGGGGATAAACGACACCCATGTTTCCGATCATCGGCATCGTCGTCCTGCTCGGTATGGTGTTCGGCGGCTTCGCCTTCACCGGCGGTGCGCTCGGCCCCGTCCTCGAAGCGATCCCGCACGAGATGCTCATCATCGGTGGCGCTGCTGCGGGCGCGCTCATCATCGGCAACTCGGGCAAGGAACTCAAAGGCCTGGGCGGCGGGCTCGGCAAGGTGTTCAAGGGCCCGAAATACAAGAAGCAGGATTTTCTCGACGTCATCTTCCTGGTGTCGAAACTGATGAAGATGCTGCGCACCGACGGCCCGATCGCGCTGGAACCGCATGTCGAGGACCCGTCCTCCTCCGCCGTCTTCGCAGAATATCCCAAGCTCCTGAAGGACCATGCGCTGGTCAATCTGATCGCGGACACGCTGCGACTCGTCGTCGTGTCGTCGGGCACGCTCGACGTGCACGCGGTCGAGGAGGTCATGGATCATTCGATCAAGACGCATCATCACGAGCAGGAAAGTCCGCACGGCACGCTGACGAGCCTGGCCGACGCGCTGCCGGCGCTCGGCATCGTCGCGGCCGTGCTCGGCGTCGTGAAGACGATGGGATCGATCGACAAGCCGCCCACGATCCTCGGCGCGATGATCGGCTCGGCGCTGGTCGGTACGTTCATGGGCGTGCTGCTGGCGTACGGCATGGTCGCGCCGCTCGCGAACCGGTTGCGCCAGGTACTGGATGCCGACGCCGCGATCTACGGCGTGGTGAAGCAGATCATCATCGCCTCGCTCCACGGCCATCCGCAACCGCTGGTGATCGAGGCCGCCCGTGCGGGGATCGCGCACAAGAACCAGCCGGGCTTCGCCGAAGTGTTCGACGGCTTGCGGGGCAGGTAGGGCATGGCCGCGCGCGCACCGCATGGGACGAACCAGCCGCCCAAGATCATCGTCAAGAAAATCTATATCGAAGGCCATGGCGGCCATCATGGCGGTGCGTGGAAGGTCGCCTATGCCGATTTCGTGACCGCGATGATGGCGTTCTTCCTGTTGCTGTGGATTCTCGGCGCGACGACCGAGAAGCAGCGCAAGGGTATCGCCGATTATTTCGCGCCGACGCTGATCGATACGCGCACGCTCGGTATCGGCGGTGCCGGTCCGTCGGGCGGCGATTCGCTGCTGTCGCAGAGCAAGGTCGGGCCGCACACGTCCAAATCATCCTTCCAGACCATCGCCGCGCCCGTCGCCAATAGCGGCGGCACGGAAACGGGCAACCGCGCCGCGGACAAAGGCAAGGGCCGCGAAGCGATGGCGGCGGAGGACCGCAAGAATTTCGAGGCGATGCGCCGCCACGTCCTCGAACAGATCAGCGGCTCCGCGACCCTGTCGAAGCTCGCGAACCACGTCCATTTCGTCCAGACGCGCGACGGCATGCGGATCGATCTGATCGACGATGCCGATTATTCGATGTTTCCGTTGGGGACGACCGCGCTGGACGCAAAGGCCGGGTCGCTGATCTCGCTGATCGCCGGATCGATCCGGGGCATGGCGAACCCGATCATGATCCGCGGTCACACCGACAGCGTACCGTATGGCGATCCCCGGGCGATGAACAACTGGATGCTGTCGTCCGCCCGGGCCGAGGCGACGCGGCGGCAACTGGCGCTTGGCGGGATCCCCGAAACGCGGTTCGAACGGATCGAGGGCGTCGCGGATCGCGAGCCGATGGTCGAGAAGGACCCATCCGATCCGCGCAACCGGCGCGTGGCGATCACGCTGCTCTATCGGCCGGGTGTATTTGGGCAGTAATCCGCCGCGACGGTGAACCGCGGACGATGCCATGACATCGTCCGCGGACCGATCGTTCAGGCGTTTTCTTCCGCCTTGGCCTTGCGCTTCGCGGCGGCGGGCGCGGTCTCGCCCTTGCGCTGGCCAGGCTTGCGGCCAAGGCCGATCTTCTTCGCCATCGCGCGACGGCTTTCCGAATAGGTTTCGGCCACCATCGGATAATCTGCCTTCAGGCCATAGCGTTCGCGATATTCGCCCGGGGTCATGCCATGCGTCGACAAGTGTCGGCGCAGTGTCTTGTATGGCTTGCCATCGATCATCGAAATTATGTGATCCTTTGATGCCAATGACTTGCGCGCGGAAACCGCGGGCGTGTACTCGGCCGCGGGTTCGGCAACCGGAGCAACACCGCTCGCGCCAAGAAGCGCGGACACGGTATCGTGCATCTTGCCGAGAAAGGCAGGAACTTCGTCTGCCGAAATACGGGTATTGGGATTGCCGAGCCACGCGATCGTCAACTCCGTCGCCAGTTCGACCGCGTTGGTGTCGGCCATATCTTCGTTCATCATCGTCTCCATTTGAGCTGGACGCGATCTAGCAACAGATTGCCGCTGGTCAATAACGAAAGATCCGAATTGATGAATAAATATCAAATCCTTCGTCCGGCGGCTCGTAGAGTGCGCTCGCAGCCACGGTATCGATAGGGCGTCCCGGCGGCATGCGCGATCGTAACGACTTGCCCCAGTCGACCGGTAAAGTTTTCGCGGGCGCACAAGAGATTACTGGAATTCAATCGGTGGCATCGCCATTTGGAGCGCATGATGAAAATTGCTCTCCCCGCCCTCGCCGCCGCTGCGCTTATTGGCGTGGCTGTCTTTTCCGCCGGTACACAGGCGGCGGAGCATGCGGTTCCCTTGCCGAAATCCACGATCGACGTTCCCGCGGGAACGGGATCGCAGATCGCCGTCTTTGCCGGCGGATGTTTCTGGGGAATGGAGGCGGTGTTCGAACATGTGAAGGGCGTGAAGTCGATCACCGCCGGTTATGCCGGTGGTGCGGCGGGCACCGCGACGTACGACCAGGTGTCGACCGAGACGACGCGCCATGCCGAGGCGATCCGGATCGTCTACGATCCGCGGGTCGTCAGTTTCGCGACGCTGTTGCGCGTCAATTTTTCCATCGCGCAGGATCCGACCGAACTCAATCGCCAGGGTCCCGACAGCGGCAGCAGTTACCGCTCCGTGGTCTTTGCGCAAACCCCGGCCCAGGCGCAGGTGACCCGGGTCTATATCGCGCAGCTCGGTGCGGCCCATGTCTTTCCCCGGCCGATCGTGACCGCGATCGAAACCGGCAAATTCTATCCCGCCGAGGCATATCACCAGCATTTCTACGACAAGAATCCGACCTATCCGTACATCGTGATGTGGGACAAGCCGAAGGTCGCGGCATTCAAGGCGGCCTATCCGGCCCTGGCGCTGCCGACGCCCTGAGCCGCGATCGGGAAGCGCAGCATCCGGTCGGCCACCGGGATCAGCGCCTCCGCCCGGCGCCCGACCGCGCGGACGATCTCGGGGTGGTCGATGTCCAGCCCGCCGGCCAGCGCCCCGAACGCGGGCAGGATCAGCTTGGTATCGGTCGCGACGAAGCATCGCCGCGCGACCTGCTTGCCGCGCACCCGCACGCGCAGCTTGGGATGATAATGCCCCGATAGCTCGCAGCGGGTTTCCGCCGGTCGGGCCTCGTGGCGCAGCACCAGCCCGTCCACTACCGCCTCGTCCGCCACCGCGCCGCCGCAGCGGTCGATCATGTGGGGATCGTGGTTGCCGGTGATCCACGTCCAGCGCGTCCCCGCCGTCAGCGCCAGCAGCATGTCGCGCGCGCGTACCGGCAACCGGTCGCACCCGTCGACGTCGTGGAAACTGTCGCCCAGGCACCAGACCTCTTGTGCACCCGATGCGGCGGCCAGCGCGGTCAGGTCGGCGAGCGTCGCGATCGAGTCGTAGGGCGGCAGCATCTGGCCGCCGCGCGCGAACCAGCTCGCCTTCTCGAAATGCAGGTCGGCGACGAGCATCGCGCGCCGCGCGGGCCAGAATACGGCGCCCTGCGGCAGCGCCAGCAACGAATGACCGCCGAACGAAAAGGGAACCATATCCGCGCCATGCCGCCCGCGGACTCCCGGCGCAAGCCCTGCTAGCCTTGGCCAGACGATCCGCGTACAGCGCGCCGTCTCCTACTGGGTCCCCGTCACGCACATGCAGCCCGCCAGCGCCATCGACGCCGCCGATCCGGCATCGCCCGCCGACGACGGCCACGGCCATCCGCGTCCGGCGATGGCGGCGCTCACGATCGGTGCGATCGGCGTGGTGTTCGGCGATATCGGGACCAGCCCGCTCTATGCGTTCCGCGACGCACTGACCCCGGCGGCGGGGGACGGGATCGATCCGTCGGAAATCCTGGGCGTGCTGAGCCTCGCCTTGTGGGCGCTGTTCCTCGTCGTCACCGTCAAATACGTCCTGTTCCTGATGCGCGCGGACAATCAGGGGGAGGGCGGCGTGCTGGCGCTGACCGCGCTCGCCAGGCGGGCGCTCGGCTGGCGGTCGCGCACCGCGCTGCTGCTGGGCGCGGCGGGGGCGGCGCTGTTCTACGGCGATGCGATCATCACCCCCGCGCTGTCGGTGCTGTCCGCGGTGGAGGGGATGCAGACGATCCCGTCGACCGCGGCGTTCTTCGATCAGAACACGGTGCTGACGGTGACGATCGTCATCCTGGTCGGGCTGTTCGCGATCCAGTCGCGCGGGACCGCGGACATCTCGCGGATGTTCGGGCCGGTCTGCATCCTGTGGTTCCTGACGATCGGCGCGCTGGGGCTGTGGCACATCGCGGACGAGCCCTCGATCTTCCGCGTCCTCGTCCCGACCTACGGCATCGACCTGTTGCTGACGCACGGCGTCACCGGGCTGTTCGTTCTGGGCGCGGTGTTCCTGACCGTGACGGGCGCGGAGGCGCTGACCGCGGACATGGGGCATTTCGGGATCAAGCCGATCCGGATCGGCTGGTTCTTCCTCGTCGCGCCGTGCCTGGTACTGAACTATCTGGGCCAGGGCGCCTTCGCGCTCGCCGCGCTGGAACGCGCCGCGGCCGCGCATGTCGCGTTCGTCAACCAGAGCTGGTTCTTCCTGATGGCCCCCGAAAGCGTGCGCGGGTTCCTGATCGTGCTGGCGGGCTTCGCGACGATCATCGCCAGCCAGGCGGTCATCACCGGCGCGTATTCGCTGACGCAGCAGGCGATCCAGCTCGGCCTGCTGCCCCGCCTGCGCATCCGCAACACCTCCGCGGCGAGTTCGGGGCAGATCTACCTGCCCGCGATCAACTGGCTGCTGCTGATCGGCGTGCTGGTGCTGGTCGTCGAGTTCCGCACCTCGTCGGCGATGGCGGCGGCGTACGGGATCGCGGTGACGGGGACGATGGTGGTGACGACGTGCCTCGCCTATGTCGTCGTGCGCCACCGGTGGAGCTGGGGACGGCCCCTCGCGATCGCGGTGATCCTGCCGTTCCTCACGCTCGACCTCATCTTCTTCGGCGCGAACATCCTGCGCGTGGTGGAGGGCGGCTGGGTCCCGCTGGTCGTCGCCGCCGCGATCGGGCTGGTGATCTACACCTGGGTGCGCGGCAAGGCGATCGTCGGCGCGTTCGAGCGGCAGCAGAGCATCCCGCTGATCGATCTCGCCGCCGCGCTCGCCAAGCGGCCGCCCGAGCGGGTGGAGGGCGTGGCGGTGTTCCTGACCGGCAATCCCGAAGCCGCGCCGGGCGCGCTGCTCCACAACCTGAAGCACAACAAGGTACTGCACGAGCGCAACCTGATCGTCAGCATCCGCACCGCCGACCGGCCCTTCGTCGATCCGGAAAAGCGGTCGAAGGGCGAGCGGATCGACGATAATTTCGCGCGGATCGTGCTGACCTACGGCTTCATGGAGACGCCCGACGTGCCCCGCGACCTGGGGCTGGGCGCGAAGCGCGCCAACCGCGAACTCGATCCGATGAAGACCAGCTTCTTCATCGGCCGCAACACGCTGAAGGCGGGCGCGGACAAGGGCATGCCGCTGTGGCAGGACCGGATCTTCATGTTCCTGCAGCGCAACGCGAGCGACCCGACCGACTTCCTGAAGATCCCGCCGGGCAAGGTGCTGGAACTGGGCGAACAGGTCACGGTGTAGCCCAAAGTCCTCTGTTAGCGGGGAGGAATGAAACGGGTCGCTACGGTGCTAACAATTCGGCCCGCACTTCCAGCGCACGCGCGAAGACCGCCTCGAACATCGCCGCGGTCAGGCGGCCGGTATTGGTGTTGTACCGCGAGCAGTGATAGCTGTCGATCAGCACATGACCGCCGGGCATCCGGTGCTCCGCCAGATGCCCGAACTTCGCCTTGGGCAGCCGCCCGCCCAATATTTTCACCGCCGACTGGTGCGCGATCTGGCCGAGCGCCACGAACACGCGGGCATTGGGCAGCACCGCGGCCTGGCCTTCCAGAAACGGGCGGCAGGCGCGGATTTCCTCAGGGCTCGGCTTGTTCTGCGGCGGCAGGCATTTGACCGCGTTGATGATGATCGCGCCGTCCAGCACCAGATCGTCCTCGGGCGTCGCGGCATAGGTGCCGTGCGCCAGGCCGAACGTGCCGAGGGTATCGAACAGCAATTGCCCCGCATAATCGCCGGTGAACGGCCGCCCGGTGCGGTTCGCGCCGTGCTTGCCGGGCGCAAGGCCGACGATCGCGAGCCATGCCTGCGGGTCGCCGAACGCGTTGACGGGCGCGTTCCACCAGTCGGGATATTCGACGCGCAGTGCCTCGCGGAATGCTACTAGGCGCGGACAGCGCGGGCAATCGCGCGGGGGTTCGCTGGCGGGAATGGGGGATGGTGCGAAGTGCATGGTCTTGCGCTACGCGGACGACGTGGCGACGACAACCTATGCGATCGCGCTCGGTGCGAACCGGCACAGCCGGGCGGGCAGCCCCGAAGCGGCGATCGCGGCGGCGCTTGTCCGGATCGGTGACGTCATTGCGGTCTCGCCCGTCCTGCACAGCGCCCCGGTCGGGCCGTCGATCCGGCGTTTCGCCAATGCGGTCGCGATCGTCGAGACGCACGAGACGCCGCCGGCGCTATTGGCGCGGCTGAAGACCATAGAGCGCGCGTTCGGACGGCGGCGCGGACGGCGCTGGGGCGCGCGGCCGATCGATCTGGATATCATATGTTGGTCGGGCGGCATTTGGTCCGGCCCCGGATTGGGCATTCCGCACGTCGCGTTCCGCACCCGGGGCTTCGTACTGCACCCGTTGGCGCAGATCGCGCCCGACTGGCGCGATCCGCTGACCGGCCGGACGATGCGCCAGCTCGCGCATATGGTTGACCGCCGCAAGCCACGGACCTAGGCGAAGCGCGGTCTGGAGTGGGCCCATAGCTCAGTTGGTAGAGCAACGGACTTTTAATCTGTAGGTCTCGGGTTCGAGTCCCGATGGGCCCACCAGGCACTGCATCGCACTGTCACAACCTAGCATTGTCATTTTGGCATCTGGGTTGTCACAGGGCGGTTCAATTTATGAGAGATAGAAGGCGAATTCCTATCGCATAGGTACGCGCGCCGGCCGAAATGCATGATCGCTGAGTTCCGTCTTCGTGGTCCGCGATCGTACGTGAGCCACAAGCCGACACCCATCAGGCGCAAACCGGCTGACGGTTCGCATAGCCGAATGACACAGACGACTCGCTCAGCGTGCCCACGGAAGACGGTACGCCACTGATCCGGTCACTACGACCAGCACCTGTCCTATGAAGGGCAGATTGGCGTCCACAACCTCGTCGATCCGCCAGCCCCGCCCACGCAGCGCGACATGATCAACCACGTCCTCGACGGGACGGCCCTCGCAAGCGATGAACAAGGTCAGCGGCATCTCGTCGATCAGCTCGAGCCGGAGTTCGCCGAAGCGCGTCTGGAAACGCACCGAACCGATCGTTCCGCTGACCTCGAGCGAGTGGTCAGCCACCTCGATCCGCATCCACCCGCGATCGGCGCAATCAATTCGGTAGCAATGGAGCGGGGGTAGCGAAGACCCGCTCGCAAGCAGACCTGCGAAATAGTGGCGCAGGACAAGCGTGTGCGACTTAAGGCGCGGTGAACCTCTGCCCGCCAGGCGCGGACGGCGCGGCCAGCCCGCCTGCGCCTCGAGGAACATGGCCGCGTCGTCGAGGGACAATTCCTCGATCGCGAGCAGCGAGATCAGGAACGGCGACGCTGAGCGAACGACGTCCCCGATCTCTTCTCGAAACGCCGCCCGCAGCGCGACTGACCGCGCCTCGTCGATCGCGTGCACCCGGGCATGCGCCCGCACGCGCGCCCTCCGCAGCCGGTTCCGGTCGGCCGGGGTCGGCGGGTCGGTCCGGCCATGCCCAATCACAGCAGCGGCCGCGCCCGTCCGGGCGCGACGTCCCCCTCGGGATCGTCGGGTACAATATTCACCATCGCCAGGAAGTACTGGGTCAGGACCGGCCCGCCGCGCTCGAACGCCATCCTGCCCCACGCCTCCCAGCGGTCGAGGCGGTGCGCGAGCCAGACGTGGAAACGATCCCTGGACCGGATGTCCGTGAACGACTGCATCCACAGCGTACGGCGCAACGGCACGACCTCGCCGAGCCCGTCACCCACCAGCGCCACGGTCGGCTTGCGCCACAGCTCGCGCCGCTCGAACCGGAACGGCAGCTTCGCCGCCAGCACCTCGAGCCGGTCGAGCCAAGCCTCGATTTCGGCATCGGAGCCCTTCGGCGGAGCGAGTGCCGCGATAGCATCGGCTCCAACGGGCATGGCGCGGACCTGCGACGGACGCGTCGAGGCCAGCATGACGAGTGCCGCGTGACCTTCCGCGCTGATACCGGTCCCGAACGGCGGCTGACCGCCGGTCAGTCCTGGGCAAACACCCAGGTCCGGTAGAAACGATCGAAGTCCTGTTCGCCGCCGAAGATATCGTGTGCGCTCTCATCGACGTGGACGACCCGCCGGCTGGTGGCGGCGAGGTAAGCCATCAGCCGCTCGAGGTTCTCCTCCATCGTGATGGATGCCGGCATACCAAGCCGCCCGACCCAGAACGCCTCGCGCACGGTGTCCCAGCGATGACCCTGCTCGTCGACCAGCGGAGGGCCATGGGGCCCCCCGGACGCGTGGAGCCAGTAGCCCCACGGCAGCGCCGGGTTGCGGATGTCCTCGTATCTCACCGACGGGCGCCCGGTTCGAAGGACGCGAGCCCGACCGCCGGCCGCTCCCCCTTGAGCTCGGGCATCGGCAGCCCCTCGGCGACCGCGTGCAGCTGCGCGGCCAGGTTGGTGGTCTCGCGCACGACGTAGCGCTCGTCCCTGTAGACGCGGCCGTTCTCAAGGCCGAGCGGGCGGATGTGGTGGCGATCCCGCGGGACGAGGTCGTAGGGCTTGTCGCACGAGAAACCGAACCACCAGAGATCGTCGGGCAACTTGGCCAGCGCGACCATGGTGCTCGAATCGAACGGCGGATTGACCGCGCGGGTCACCCTGACGTGGCAGACGGAGATGTGCTGCGGCTCGTACTCCTCGCACGCCGAGGCATAGTCGATGCCGCCGTGCACGACGATCGGGGGGTCTTGGGGGAGCGCCTCCCTGCCGACCCCAGCGAGCGGGTGGTCGGGCCCCACACCGACGTACCCGCACAACGCGCCATCATTTCCGCGGCGCATGATGCACGGCAACCCGGTGTCGGGATCGATCCACGTGAGCTTGTCGGGCTCGGCCTTCCAGGGACCTTCACCCGACGGGTGCCGGTCCGGCACCCGGTACACCTCGACCGGCATGGTGTCTGTGCCCGCCAGCGGGCGGTACTGCACCGCGGTGGCGACCGGGACGAGCGCCTTGGTGGGCTTGGGATTCTTGGCCATCAAACTTCTCCTTCAGGTCAGGTTTAGAAACGGTCACCGCTGCGGGTGGCGGGCGCGTACCGCTCGTGCCAAGTGACCCGCTCGACGACGGGGCCGAGCGACTTCGGGCGCGCCTCGACCGAGTAGACATGGCCGGCGAGCCACCATTCCTCCTCGGTACGGCGCGTGTCGGGTACCTCGCGCCACCAGCACTTAGGATCGCCCTCGGAATCCCAGCGGTATCCGCGCAGGCGCAGCTGATCCTTGAGTTCGAAAGCGGCACCGACCGCGCTGAACCTCCAGCTCGGCGCCCGCGCTGTCGCCAGCATCGCCGCCAACGCGGTGCCCCCGTCGGGGAAGCGGTGCTGTAGGAGCGCGATCACCGCATCGACGTCGTCGCCGGCGCGGTGGGCACCGTGAAAGAAGCCGACCTGCGCCAGCAGCCAGCCGAGCGAGCGGCCGTCCAGCCCGCCTGCCCGCCAGTCGATGTCCGAGCAGGAGCAGGCCCAGGCGAGCCCGGCCGCCTCCGGCAAACGACGCTCGACGTGCCGACGGTCGAACTTCACGTTGTGCGCGCAGATGAATTCCGCCGACTTCAGCAGGCGCACGGCCGCGTCATCGTCGATCACCTGCCCGGCAACGGCCTCATCGGTCAGCCCAGTCAGGCGGACGATGTCGGCGGGCAGTTCACGGCCCGGATCCTCCAGCCAGCTATACGGCCGGTCGATCTTGACGATCACCCCATCCCGGTCCGCGCGGAAGCGGCGCAACGCCAGCTCGATGACGACGTCATCGTCGCCGATACCGGTCGTCTCGACGTCGACCACGACGCCGATGGTCGTGTCGATGCGACCGCCAACGCCGGTCTCGCCCTCGCGGACGTCGAGCCGGCGGAGCAGGCGCACGTCGTCTTCGCCGTTCACCGCGAACAGCGCGGCCGGCGCGGGAATCCCGTCGCACATGGTCGTCTCCGATGGGTGGTAGTTGGGAGCCCGATCCAGCCGACCTCGGCCCCGCAGGCACCATGGGTCGGCTGGGTTGAGCCGCGTTACGCGTAGAAGCGCTGCTCGATGTTCAGGTCGAGCCCGGCCGCGAGCGGCGAGGACGGTTCCGCGTCGATCATCATCAGCGTGTCGCAGATGGCCTGCGAGACCAGCGCCTCGACGATCGGCGAGGTGTGGTCGAAGCCCCGGACGATGGCGGCATCCGCCGCCGCCGCGCCCATGCGCATATAGAGGCGGCCCGCGATCTCGGCCTCGTCCATCGCGAACGAGGCGTGGAACGCGTGGACGGTCTCGAAGCCGTCATCCGCCACGACGGTGGCGGTGAACAACCGCGGCGCCGGTTCCGCCTTCGGCCGGAGCGGCAGGACGTTGTCGTGGCGCGGACCGCCCCCGGTGCGGTGACCCTCCGCAACCAGTCGATGCGTGTCCAGGTCACCACCACCATCGCAACGCGGATCGATTGCCTCTCCGTCTGCGTCGCCGTCGTCGTCGACCAGCGCGTCGATCTCTGCGGGTTCCGCGTCGAGGCCGAGCGAAAGGCCATGCAGCAGCGTGCCACGGAGGCAGGCGTCGCGATTGGTGCAGGCGTCGATGGCGGCGGCGCCGTCGAACAGCGCGCGCGGCGAAAGCATCCACGCCATCGCATCATGCTCCACACCTTCGCGCTGGAAGCGGCTGGCGACCTCGGTGGCGACCAGCGCCATACGCACCATCCCGCGACGCGTGGTGACGACCACATCGTCCGAGGGAAGGTCGTGGTCCAGCGGATCCGGGAAGGCCGCGGTGAATGGCGCCGCCAGCGGCATCACGGTGGCGTCGGCGACGCAGGCAACTGTCGCGTTCATCGTCTCACTCCATCGTCGCCAGGTTCGAGCGGCGGCAGGAGGCGACATCCGACCGACGCCGCCAATATGGAGCGCAGACAAGATAGTTCAATAGTTCCTGAATAACTGTATAGTTAGCAGTTCGTTGCTATCTCCTGATCGCCTATTTGAAGGCGGGCGCTACCTCGCGTAGCTGTAGGGAGTGGAAAAGATGAAGGCGATGCAGATCATGTCGGCGCTGGCGCAGCCCACGCGGTGGGCGGTGTACCGGCGGCTCGTCGACGAACTGCCAGGCGGCATGACCGCAAGCGACATCGCCGAAGCCGTCGGAATGTCGCGCAACGGCATGAGCCCGCACTTCGCGATCTTGTCCGCGGCCGGTCTGCTGTCGTCGGAGAAGAGCGGCCGCACAGTGACCTACCGCGCGGAGACGAAGCCGGTCGAGGGGCTCGGCGAGTTCCTAGCGCGCGCGATCGAGAAAGGCCGTGAGGGCCGAGGGTAAATCGCGCTTTACGTGAACCAAGGGGGCACTTGCCGATTGGCGTGCCCGATTACCGGGCCGCCAGGTCCGTGCGATCGGAACGAGCGACGCGCTCCACCCCGTCGCGACGCGCCTCGAAGCAGGCTAACGCAATCCTTCGGGGCCGATAACCGCGATACGCGGCGGGCGCTCGAAGCTGATCTCCAGCGCCCCGTTTTCGTCCCGGCCGATCGCTCCGGGGCCGGCGATCGTCACGTCCCAGCCGTTCTCATGCATGCCGGTGATCACGATCTGAGCATCGCTCCCAGCCCACGAAGAAGGCGGAGGCAAGCCCACTTCCCGGACATAACAGCCATACAGAAGCGCCGACGGTGCCGGTGCGCCCGCTGCGTCCTCCCGGAGATGCTCGTAGCGCCCCTCCTCGACGACAAGGCGGAGGTTGCTCAGCACCGTCAGGTCGCCGTCCGGGGGCTCCACGGGGATCGCGGTCACCTGCGCGTTAGCAAGGCTGAACCGGGATAGATGGGCGCCCCAGGGGTCGCGTTCATCGGGATCATCACTCATCGTCAATCCACCGGGCGCAGCAGACCGCCACGATCACTTGTGCCCACCATTGTCGGCGTCGTCGTTCTCATCACCTTTATCGTGGACATTGCTCATGCCGACTTCGCTTGCCGACATCGGCGATGTGGCACGACGCCGCTGTGCCATCATCTCATCGGCATCTGCCAACGCCTTCTGCGTGGCGACGTTCGGCACAATCAGCGAGTCCGGCAGCGCCCCCTGCTCGGCAAGATGCACGAACAGCAGGCGCACCGCTGTCTCGGCAGTGACGCCGATACGGTTCAGCACCAGCGCGGCCTGCGCCTCCAGCGCGGCATCGACCGGAATAGAGATCATGCTGCAGGGCATAGCGCCCCGATCGTCGTTGCGCGATCTGTCAGACGAGCAGACGCCGTCACGCGCAGTTCAGAAGGGAAGGGTCGGTTCTGGCATCTGCACGCATCCACACGCTGGCTTTAAGAGCGTTGTACGACGACGTGAACATAATAAGAACAAGAGTCGTGAATATCGGTACGGCAGTCCTGTCGGGCATCGTGCGAAAAGGGTCGGCAGGCAGCTACCCAAGCGGTTCTCAGTTTCGCGAGGTCGGATCGGTGGCGTTGCGATAGAGCATGTTGCGCATCAGCGGTGCCTTGATCCGGCGGGGCTGTCGCGGGCATCCTCCGCGCCGAATGGGGTCGCGCACGACAGGCCCATCCGAATGGGGCGCCTCCTCGCCACCCCACATGCCCGTCACGTGCCACATCTCATAGTAGAACAGCCATTCCGCCGCCCAAGGAACGATCGATTCCGCCAGCAGCATATCGTCTGTCCAGTCGCGGCTGGCCGGGTGAAAAAGGCAGAGGTCTGTGCCGCGGGGATCGTCGTGACGGCCATAGATGTGCGGCACCGGCTCATCGGGGGTTTCCGCGCGCAGGGTTACTTGGGTCAGAACCCGGACGCTGGGCCAGCGGCCGACGAAGACGATCCGCCCGTCGTCCGAACCACGGTGGTCCGTGATGCGAACCCGGTGTGACTGCGACAAGGGGCGCAATTCGCCTTCCCACACCGAGATCCACGGCAGCTCGACTGTCATCGTCAATCCCGGGAAGCGCAGCGCCATGGCCTCCCTCTGCATCCGGCCAAGCGCCGACGCGTATCGCGGGCGCCAGTTGCGTGAACCGATCTGATAGAGCGGTTCCGACCAGCTGGCGCCCGCCTTATCGTTCACCGTACCGGGCCACCATAGAAGCGATGCGCCGGGGCGGCGACGCTGCCGGCGGGAACAGATCCGGCGAAGCCGACCGCACCCGTCTTAGATGCCGAGAACTGGCCGTTGCGGCTTTGCGCGGACGCGCGATCCACGGTCTGCCGAAAGCCATCCCTGGCTGCGTTCTCGCCGAACAGATCCTTCAGGATGTCTAGCTTGCGAACCTGGGTACCGTCGGCACGAACGAGTTCGTCCAGCCTTAGGACCAGTACGCCGAGATCCTGGGCGAAGCGAAGGTTGGAGCCCACCGCCTTCGGCCACCGGTCCGACAGCACGTCCTCGGGACACGCGGGGTTCTCCACATACAGATCCTGGACGGACACCGCCCGGGCCAGGTAGCTTGCAGCGGAGCGGAGATCGGTGACCAAGCCTGATCCCTGGGGCGCGTCTGCGGCGATCCGCGAGAGGAGGACTGACGGACACCGGTCGTACCCACCGCGGTCGCAGCGGATGTCGCGGAAGCGCTTCAGCAACTGGATGGCTAGCAGGCGATCGGGCTTGTGATCCGCAGGCGTCTGTTCGGGAACCGGCACCACGGCCGCGCGCACCTCGCGCTTGGCGATCACGGCTCGCGGACGAACCCGGGCGTCGAACCACCGCGCGAAGCCCTCGGGGTTGGCCAGCGCATGGTCGGGCCGTTCGGGATGCCTGTCGAAGATGGAGATCACGCGAGGATCACGACCGGGCATCAGGACAGCCGGCGTGACGTCGAGGTGCATATTCGCATAGCCGAGCGTGACGCAGCGCTTCTTGATCTCGCACGTCGTGAACTTCAGCCTTCCCTTGCCGTCGCTCAGCGCCCGCGCCACGCGATGGAGAACGACATCGGGATCGTTAAACCGATCGATGGCCAGTTCGAGGATGAGGTCGATGTCGTAATCCTCACGGTCGTCATAGGCGGAGATCGTCGACCCCATGCGGAACGACCCCTGTGGATAGATGACGGGGCTGAGTTCGGGAAAACCACTCTCGTGCGCGTCAAGGTATTGGCTGACGGCGTCGAAGTGGGCGACCGCCTCCTTGTACGCCGTCGGCGTCAACTGGATGCGATGCGCGACATCGGCGAGCAGGTCGTCGTAGTAGCGGTCAACAGGCGTGGAATGCAGCATGTCAGTTCACCTCGTTGCTATGGAACGGGACGAACGGCTCCCGATTGCCGATGAAAAAGCACTGTTCAAGAATCGGCAGCTGCGCCCTCGCGCTCGCCCGTCCCATGCGAACCAACGTCTCCACCTTCGACGCGTCGTCGAGGGCGACGAACCCCGGCTCGACCATTGGATTGATGCGATGCAGGTGCGGATTGGAATGCGGGTGGCCAAGCAGCAGCTTGGCCGTCGCCTGACTGAACCTGTCCTGCCCCTGGAACATGAGTTCCAGCAGCCACTTCACGTCCTTCAACCCGACGACGTCCTTCACCGGGTGCACCGTGTCCGTGCAGCCAAGCGAAAGCATCCGCACGTGACCCATCGGCCACCCGAGGGTGGCAGCAGCCTCGATGGCGGCAGACCCCATCGGGTTGTTCGCCCAGATGCCGCCATCGAGCAGATGGGAAGCGCCTTCGAAGCTGTGCGCGGGAAGAAACGATGGCGCTGCGGCGGTCGCGAGCGCCGCGTCCACCGCGAGCCGGGAGTGGTCGACGCGGAACCGCTCGTGATGGGCGGTCTTGAACACGTAGGGGCCGCCGTGCGCCGAATCGTAAGCGGGGATCACCAGCCTGGTCGCGCTGTCCCCGATCAGACGAGCACCGAATACGTCCTCAAGGGCGAACTTCAGCTCGTTGGCCTCGTACTTGGCAGTCCCGACGTGCCTCACCATGCGGCGCAGGCCACGCAACCTCGAGCGGAGACCGCCCAGCTTGCCCGACAGCGGCGCCTGATCGAAGATCACAGGACCGCGCTCGACGTAGAATCGGCAAATCTCGGCCGCGCTGATGCCCAAGCCAAGACCGATTGCGATGATGCCGCCTGTAGAGGTGCCTGCGATAAGATCGAACTGGTCCACCACGCGCTTCCCGGTAAGCCGCTCGATCTCGGCCAGGAAAGCCGCTGGAAGCGCACCCTTCAGGCCGCCACCATCGATCGTCAGGATCCGCCGCGGCATCGCGTCGGCTTCACCAGTTGAAGTTAGCGACTCGGGTGCCACGATCAGTCCTTCCTACATCTCGTAAGATATAGTGAACGACAATCGCCTTGTAAACCGCGGCGACCGTGCCGTAAGATCAAACTGACGACGTCTCTTGGCGTCGCGGGAGGAATTGTATTGTCACTCGCCCTGAAGCTGAAGGAACTGCGGACCCGCAATCGCCAGTCGCTCCAGCAGGTCGCCGACGGTGTCGGCGTGTCGAAAGCACACATCTGGGAGTTGGAGACCGGAAAGAGCCGGAACCCCGGCATCGAACTGGTGCGAAAGCTCGCCGACCACTTCTCGGTGACCATAGCGTTCCTCACCGGCGATCCGGCTGAGGCGACCGACGATCCGGCGGCATTGCAGTTCTTTCGTGAATTCGGCGGCGACCTTTCCACCCGGGATTGGGAAACCCTGCGGACGGTGGCGGAAAGGCTGAAGGATCGCTGATGGTCGACGAGGCGCTGCTGATGGACCTCGCCGACTGCGGGTCACCGGAACGCCTACTCGGCGTCATCCTCGACCATCATCGCGAATGGCAGCCCCCTGTCGACATCGAGACGTTCGCTCGTAGCGTCGGCATTCTCGAATTCCGCGACCTGGAGGTCGATGGTTTCGTGGGCGCCCTCATGACCGACCTGGAGAAGACCAAGGGCATCATCCTATCGGCAGCAGGTATGCCGACACCGCGCAGGCGGTTCACCGTCGCGCATGAACTTGGTCATTTCCTTATCGCGGCACACCGCGGCGACAAGCAGTGCACATCGAAGGATCTGATGGAGATGCGTCGCGAGACGCTGCATCAGAAGGAAGAGGCTCAGGCCAACCGGTTCGCATCCGGCCTGCTCATGCCGAAGCCGTGGTTCGTAGCGCAGACCGATGGCCTCGGCCCGCCCAGGATCGAGCATCTCCGGTCACTGGCGGACACGTACGGCGTCAGTCTCGAGGCAGCGGGAAACCGCTATGCCGAACTTACGCCCGAGGCGTGCGCGTTCGTCTTCCTGCGGAATGGGCGGGTACGATACGCAAGGCCTTCGCGTACCTTCCCCGCGCTCGGTATTCGGCCAGGTGACGCGGCGCCTTCGGACTGCGCTCACTCCGCAACCGGCGCGGCACGAACTGACGTCGCCACGGCGGCAGACTGGCTAAGGCCTGATCCGAGGCCGCGGCAGCCATTCATACGGCTGCAGATCCTGGATCAGGTCAATGGCTTCCAGACTGCGCTTCTGCACATCGATACTGCGCAGCAGGATGACGACGAAGAGGAAGATGACCTCGTCGAGAGCTACAAGCCGAGGTTTAGATGAAACGGTTCACCGAATGAAATTCGAAGCTGGTGAGTGCCGTTAGCTGTGATCCGTTCCACTCCGGATTCTTATGAGAACCGCGACCAAACATCGGCCCTGATGATCACTAGAAAGCCCCTTTTTCTGGACCAGGCAGCCTGCTCAGCCTAACGCGGGATCGAAGTAAGCCCGCGCAGGGAACATCCGCTTTGCGCATCCATCATGCGATCCTAAAACACTGGACCGGCCGACAGGGAGCCGGCCGACGAAGGTAATGACGTGGTTCAGTGCATCAGCTTGTTTTCTGGAGCCGGGGGGCTCGATGTGGGTGCCACAAGGGCGGGTGCCCGCGTGATCAGGGCCGTCGAGTTCGACAGGGACGCCGCCCATACGCTTCGGATCAACGCGCACGACGACATCCAGATCGACTGCGCGGACATCTGCGATCTCGATTTCACGATGCACCGGGACACGCCCGACGACACGATCCTTATCGGTGGCCCCCCGTGCCAGCCGTTCTCTAAGAACGGCTATTGGGTCAAGAACGTCAATCGCCTGATTGAGCGCGATCCGCGCAACATGCTCTCACAGTTCCTGCGCGCGGTCGACGAGGCGCAGCCCAGCGGCTTTCTGTTCGAGAACGTCGAGAGCCTGCGGCACCCGACGAACCGTCACGCACTGGAGGGGTTCGTTGCGACCGCTGAAGAGATGGGATACCGCTGCACCGTCTTTCTGGCCAACGCGGCCGACTTCGGCGTGCCACAGAAGCGCAAGAGAGTATTCATCTTCGGCGTTCCCGGCTCCTCGGCGATCCCGGATCCGAAGCGCACCCATTCCGCCGATCCCGCCGACAAGCTGAAGCCACACGTCGGCGTCGGTCGCGTCATCAAGCCATTCGGGGCAGCGAGGTATTTCGAGCGTCAGGAGATGGTGGACGGGGGTACCTACGAGAAGGAACTGATGAGCGTGCCACCGGGCCGCAACTACATGGCCCTCGGCGATCTCGATGGCTACGCCGGCCGCACGTTCAGGAAGGGCGGGCGCTTCTGGAACTTCCTATTCAAGCTCCATCCCGACGAGCCGTCCATAACTATAGCGGCGCAGCCGGGTCCGTGGGTCGGCCCGTTCCATTGGAATAATCGGCGGCTGCGCGCATCGGAGGCTGCGGCCATCCAAACATTCCCGAAGGACTACCTCTTTCACGGAACGAGACGCTCGGTGCAGAAGCAGATCGGCAACGCCGTTCCATGTTTACTGGGTGAAGCGATGGTGCGACACCTCGTCGCGCATCTGTAGGACAAGCGCATGGCCCAAGGTGACATCGTCGATCAAATCCAGCCGGACGGCTCCATCGTCAAGGCTGGCGAGCCCGCGCTTGTGCTGTTCAAGCAGCAGCGGGCCATCATCGAGCAGGGCGCGGCTGCGAGAGCATGGAACGTCGTATTCGTCACCAGCAACGAGGAGAAGAAATACCACAAGGTGACCTTGTCTAAAGGCGGCACCTCATTCGATGCGATCCTCTACATCTTTCCCAACCTCGCCTACAGCAAGCCACGCGCTGAAGACGAGAAGCGCATCCAGCTGACCCGAAACCATTCGGAGCACGACGCGGACTTCGCCCTTCCCAAGGATGGCAATCCCCGGTGCGCTCTCATGGGCATCTACCAACGCGGGCCGGTCACGCTTTTCGCCGCTTGGGACGCCGAGGCTTACGTGAACCACGGCACGAACCGCAGCGTCTACGTGCGCGCGGAAGCATTGAGCGATGCCGAGCGCAGCGGCTTCGGACAAGGCTTCGATCAGAGTAAGCGGCTTGTCTGCTGCTTCCCGCCCGACATGCTCCCCTACTACCTCGAGAACATGAGGCGGCTGCACGAGGAGGCGAAGGCTGACATCAACCCCATCGTCCCCGACAAGGACGAGCCATCGCTCGGCGAGATGGACCTGCCGCTCGACCTGCCGGCGGAACCCAACGTCGTCCCGGACCAGTGGCCGCTGAACCGCATCGTCTACGGCGCGCCGGGGACGGGCAAGAGCCATCGCGTGGATGCCGATCTCGCTGCATTGTTCCCGAATGCAGGCCTCTACGAGCGCACGACTTTCTACCCGGATACGACCAACGGCATTTTCCTCGGAGAATACAAGCCAACACCGGTCTACCGGCGCACGGATGACGAACTCGTTGCGGCCGACCGGTCGAGCAACGGCGGCAGACTCGAGCCGCTTATCGACTATGCGTTCGTGGTGGGACCGTTCCTGCGGATGCTCGCGCGTGCCATCGCGCATCCAGACCGCTCGTTCGCGCTGATCATCGAAGAGATCAACCGGGCGCACGCGAGCGCCGTCTTCGGCGACGTGTTCCAGATGCTGGATCGGGACGCCGACGGGACGGGAAAGTTCAGCGTCACGTTGTCCGCAGAGGCACGAAACTACCTGGCCGAGCGTGGCATCAGGGGCGCCGTCCGCATTCCCAAGAACCTCTACATATGGGCTACCATGAACAGTGCCGATCAGGGGGTGCTGCCGATGGACGCCGCGTTTCGTCGGCGATGGTCCCTGGAATATGTGGGCATCAACGAAGGCGAAGCGGCGGTCGCCGACTGGGACTTGGCGCTGCGCTTCCGCGCAGCTCCCATCAAATGGAACGAGTTCAGGCGGAAGGTGAACGCACATCTGGAAAAGCAGTCGATCGCGGAGGATCGACTGCTCGGTCCGTTCTTCGTCACGCCCAGGGATCTGGCCAGTCCGAAGGTATTCGAGGACAAGATCCTCCAGTATCTCCGTGACGACGTCATGCGCTCGAGCCCCGGAAGGCTCTTCAAGGCCCCATCGCTCAGCTACGGCGCGCTGGTCGAGGCCTACCGTTCCGGAAAGTCCATATTCGTCCCCGAGGTCGGACTGGATGGAGACGCCTAGCCAGCCCGTGTTCCTGCGCGAGGGCGATCATCTATCGTCCGACGCCGTAGACCATCATCACTCGCTGACGGACCTGCTGCTAGAGAAGGGCGTCCT
This sequence comes from uncultured Sphingomonas sp., assembly GCF_964244235.1. GTDB lineage: Bacteria > Pseudomonadota > Alphaproteobacteria > Sphingomonadales > Sphingomonadaceae > Sphingomonas. Next base: position 27,542 of record NZ_CAXTII010000002.1, on the reverse strand, counting down.
GCGGCCCGCGTCCGATGGGCGGCTAGTCATACGCTTCGTCGGCGTCGCCGTGGCGGGTGCCGTCACGCTCGTCATGCTTCCGAAGATAGCCTTGGCGTCGCCGTCGGACGAGGTGCAGCGGGTAACCTTGAGGGCGCTTCGCGCATATGCGACCTGGGTGCCACCGTTTCACGAGCCATCCCCGCATCTCAACGCCGATCCCGACCGGGGCGAGGTCAGCGGGGTCGCCATGACGGACTGGCTCATTGGCGACTTCCTGTCGCACGGGCTGTATCGGCGGACGATAACGGAACTGCAGGTGAACGGCACCGGTCGCGTCGACTGGCGACGGACGATCTCCCGACATCAACCAATCTTCAGCCAGGGTCGACCTATCTACGTCGCCTCCGCGACGCGACGATCGACTGCGGACGCCTCCAACTTCGCGACGATGCTGCATCTCCACGTTGTCGAGACGCTGTCACGCGAATTCGGCGCCCTGCTGGACTACGAGCCGATCTCGCTCGACCTCGAACCCGTCGAGCGCCTCGACGTTCTTCCTTCCGCCGACGAATGCGAGCGGCGGCTCGGCGACGAGATGCGCATCGCCTTCTCCGATCGCTCAATGCAGCTGCTTAACATGCTCGCCGCGATCGTCCGGGCACGCGAAGTCGAGCGCGGCAGGGAACTCACGCTCTACGGTACCGGCAGCTTCCATCACGTATGGGAGGCCGCTTGCGGCGCCGTCTGCGGGAACGAGGTGCAGGACTGGACGGGAATGCTGCCCGCGCCTGTCTGGAGAAGCGCCAACGGCGAAGCCCAAAACGCCGAGACATTCAGGCCGGACATCGTCGCGCCATTGACCGACCGGACGGGCCCTCTGCTGATCGCCGACGCCAAATACTATCGCGCCAGCCCGCCTCCGCGGCTTTCGGGAATTCCAGGAGTAAACGATGTCGCTAAGCAGGTCTGGTATAAGCGCTACCTCGGAGACACGGCGACGCTCAGGGGCTTCTCGGGCATCGAAAATGTGTTCCTGTTCCCAGGAACCGAAGGGCCGCTGGTCCAGCGTTGGGGAACGGTTGACTTCCCCGATGGCGAGCAACGCATCGACGTGTTCACGCTCGACTTCCTGCAGGCACTGCGCGCCTACGCCGATCGGTCGGAGAAGATCGTCAACGAGGGCCGGAGAGGCATGATGGCGCTCATCGATTCGAAACGTGGGCAGCGTCAACACGACTAGAACAATGCGGGAACATGGGATAGAATCGGTTAGACGGACAAAGGGGAAAACGATGACAGGCATCAAGGAAAAGCCGGTGCCGAACACATTGCTCGCTGGGTGGCGGGAAGCGCTGGATGCCATCCTCGCAAGGCTCGAGCAGGTCGAGATGAGCCTCGCACAGATGGGTGCCGGGCGCCGCAACAGCGGATCCTACTACACGCCCGCTGACGTGGCCGGACATTTCTGGCGATTGTTCTGGCGTCATCACGGCGTCGACAACGGCGCCGCCGCAACGGAATTCCTGAACGAAAACACATTCGTCGAGCCGTCGGCGGGGTCCGGCATGTTCATCTTCAGCATGCTGCGGAGCCTGGCGGATTTCAAAGTTGGACCGAGTCAGGCTGCATCGGTCAGACTTGTCGCCGTGGATATCAACGGTGCCGCGCTGTCCCACGTGCGGGAAGAACTGGCCTCCCTCGAGGCGGGCTTTTCGGTCTGCTTCAGCCGTATCTCGCTCGAGCATCGAGACTTCCTCGATTGGGCAGCGGACGGCGTGGGCGCGTCTGTCACCTTCGTCGGAAATCCACCATTCGTCGGCAATGCCAAGGGTAGCCGTTGGAAGAACCTATATGCGGACTTCGTCGAAGCGATGCTCACCACGAGCGCACAGTCGAGCGTCAGCCTCATCCTGCCGGTATCCGTATGCTTCAGCCGGGATTACGTCCGGTTGCGCCAATTGTTAAAGCAACGGAGCGCGCCGTTGAGCGCCTCCAGCTACGACAACATGCCAGACTATCTGTTTAAGGCAGGCAAGCCTGAAAGCGGGAACACGAACAAGGCGAACAGCCAGCGCTGCACCATCCTGAACGTCGGAGGTCCTCGGACCGGCGTTGTGGAATCCTCCGCGCTACTGCGCTGGTCCTCCAGCAATCGGGCCGACTTCCTGTCCTCGACGCCGAAATTTCACGACTGTGCCGGTTTCGACATCGAACGGCAGATACCCCGCCCAAGCGACGCATCGCTGTCGGAATATCTGCACGAGGCGGACGGCAGCCGCACCGTCAGGGAATTGATGTCCCGCATCGGCAAGGGGGCGTTCGCGGTCGGCGGCGTGGCGCGGAACTTCATCGGCATCAGGGACTATGACGCACCAACCACCGGCGTGACGCCGGTCAGGACCAACGAGCAAGACTCGACGTTCATACTGCTTCAGGTGCTTTCCTCGGACATCTTCTACAAATATTGGCGCAGCTTCGGTGATGGCTTCCACGTGACAACCGACCTGATCGACCGCTTCCCCATCTCTAAGCGGCTGATGCTCTCGTGCGAGCAGAACCTGGACGCCGCGGCATCGATCTGGAAGCGTCGAGCGGACTTCGCGAAGGAGAAGCTGAACTCGGGCAAGGTCGTCAGGTCATACGATTTCTCTGGAGCCTTTGCGGCCATATGATCGACGGCCTCGACGCGCTTCGTGCCGAATTGAGCTTGGCCGAGGTCATGCGGCTCATCGAGCGTACAGCGCGCTGGGTCGATCCCGCCACCTTCCAACTGTTGCCAGCCTGGTATCCCGAACACAGCCGCCGGGGGCTGTTCTACAAGGCCGACTGGTCGGCGCCACAGACGAACCGCAACCGGCAGACCGGCGTCGAGATCCACAAGTCCGAAGGCAATAACTATGCGGCTAAGGCGCTGACGCAGGCCCTTGGCCTGCGTGGGCGAAACCGGCCCAACTGGTCCTGCTGCCACATCTGGGGCGTGGACGACGGGACCTACGCCTCGACAAACGTCATCGTGCAGGATCCGCGCTACTATTCCTGCGTCGCGAACATGGTGCTGCTCCCGTCGCCGCTGAAGGCGTTCACCGACGTCATGCCCGAGGTGAAGGCGATGCTGCGCGCGTGTGCGTTTCACACCTATGGATGGCGATGCGAACATGACGCCGTCGCCGGCTTCGATATCGACAGTTCGTTGCTCGACGACGCGTACCCGGAGAGCTGGCCGAGGAAACTCGGCGATACCGCGCCGATGGGCACGACGATGCTGACCCCCGCCATCGAGACCGATGCACGGAACCGTATCGCCACGATCCGCCGCGACCTTGATCATGCCGGGCCGCACTATCCGCGTGAGCAAGTCCAATCCGTCATGGCCTATTGGAACATGGAACTCTGACCGAGCGTATCGGGAGCTGCATCTCGCACCCCACGCCAGGAATCCCGTTGGGTTAGTTCATCGAATGTTCTAGCCTGTCACCATGCCGAAACACCTAACCCCGAACCAGATCATCGGAGAGATAGGCGAGAACGCGGTCCGCGGTCGCTTCCTCGCCATGGGATATCAGTTTGACGGCCGTTCCAGACTGGAGGCCGGCATCGACGGCATCGCCGAGGTCATGGAAAAGGGTCAGCCGATGGCCCGCATGATAGCTGTACAGATCAAGTCGACCGAGTCTGGCCGATACGTCTCGGAAACCGACACCGGCTTCACATACCTGCTCCGTCCGCAGGACCTCGAATACTGGCGGGGTTCCAACCTTCCCGTGATCGTCGTGTTCTACCGGCACGCGGACAACAGCTACTATTGGAAGGAAGTCGCCCGGGACAGCGAACAGGCTGAGCGCCGTCTCCAGATCGACAAGAACGAGGACGTGCTCGACAACGGCACGGCCAACCGGCTGGCCGCGCTCACCGTGCCGAAGGCCGGCTTCGGCTACTACGTTCCGGCCCTGGGCGGGGGTGAGGAAGCGCTCGTCAACATCCTGCCGATCACGCTTCCAACGGAAATCTATGTCGCCGCGACCCCGTACGACGGACGGCGTGCCAGTGCTATCCTGCTCGATGGCGAGGAGCCGGCCCGCTTCGATTGGTCCATATCCGGCGGCACGTTCTGGTCCTTCCATGATCCGCGAACGTCGGCCTGCGCGAACATCGTCCACCCCGACCAGGTTGACGCCATCGATACCGCCGATCTCGCCTTCCACGACGACGTCGAGGAGCAGAACCGCTTCGTCCACCTGCTTCGCCAGGCGCTTCGCCACCAGACGCGCGAGGACCTTTATTGGAGCAAGGATCGCAAGATCCTCTACTTCCGCGCGCTCCACGCCGACACGACCCGGAACTTCGCATACGAGTCGGCTAAGAAGAAGACCGACGCTGACGTCGTGATGGTAGCGATGAGCGACAAGGATGATGGACGGGTCTCGTTCGTCCGGCACCATGCCTTCTCGCCAAGGTTCGAGCGGCTCGGCGACCGATGGTATCTCATCGTCTCGCCCACCTACTTCTTCACGACGAACGGCTTCACACCGCACACGCATCCCGGTGCGCTGCTCGCGGGCAAGAAGCGGCTCGACAAGAGCGCGGCGCTGCGTGGCCAGACGATCATGTGGCACCGTTTCCTTACGCAGGCCGACAGGGAAGCCGCGCACGACGCAACCGGTCTATTCGGCGTCGAGGCGATCCAGGAACCCCGTCTACGCTTCGGCGAACCGCCATCCGTGTCGCTCGAGACTAGGGTGCCCGAGGATGGCTGGGGCGGCGGCAAGAAGAAGGCCGATCCCTCCGAGCAGGACGGAGGACTATTCGCGTGAGCATGTTCGATACCCGCATATTCCCGGAACCCGAGTTGGAGTTCGGCGACCATCATCACCATCCGGACCCGCGCCTTGGGTTGTTCGAAGCCGGTCCCCTGCAGACGTTCGTCGGCGACGTCATCAAGATCGGCGTCATCGGCAACGCCAAGACCGTCGAGGACACGCGGAAGTTTCTCGAAACCGCAGCCGCCGGCGTGGAAGGCAAGTCGGAGAAGCATCCGAACATGCATCCGGCATTTCCGGGACTTGGAAACCAGAGCCCATACCGCTGCCGGTTCGAGATCGAGGACGGCGCCACAGCCATTCTGTCGCAGGCGAAACTCGACAGGATCGCGAAGGAGCCCGACCACCAGAAGGCGGTGGAGATGGCGGTGGACGAGATCGTCGCCGAACTCGAAGCGCTCGCGGACGGCGGCAGCCGGCCCGATGTAACGATCGTAGCCTTGCCCGTCCGACTGCTCGAACGCGTCTGGAGCGCGAAGGTCGATGCCAGCGGCACGACCGAGAAGGACGACAGCAGCGGATCCGACGCGCCGAACTTCCGCGGCATGCTCAAGGCCCGGGCGATGCACATCGCCTTCCCGATCCAGATCGTCTGGGAAGACGTGGTCGACGATAAGGTATCCATACCGCAGAAGATCAAGGAAAGCAGCGCGCGCAAGATCCAGGACGTCGCGGGGCGGAGCTGGAACCTGATGACCACGCTCTACTACAAGGGTAGCGGTCGCATCCCTTGGCGCCGCTTGCCAAGGGAAGGTGAGTACACCGCCTGCTATATCGGGATCAGCTTCTATCGCGAAGCAGGCGGGCAGCAGCTTTTCACCAGCGCTGCCCAGATGTTCGACGAGCGTGGGCGTGGGTTCGTGCTGAAGGGAAAACGCGCCCATACGGAGAGCCGCGGCCGCCACCCCTACATGACGCGCGAAGACGCGCGCGAGATCGTCGAGAACGTGCTGGCCGCCTACAAGACGCACCATAAGACGCTGCCGGCGCGGGTGATCGTGCTGAAGACGTCGCGGTTCAAGGACGAGGAGGCCGAAGGCATCCTGGAGGCACTGGCGGCGGCCGGCACCGAGATGCGCGATCTCGTATGGGTGCAGGAATCATACTCCGTGAAGCTGATGCGCGACGGCAACTACCCGGTCCTTCGCGGCACTTTCGTCGATCTCGGTGGGAACGGCCTGCTCTACACGAACGGCAGCATGCCTTACTACGGGACCTATCCCGGCCAGTATGATCCGCGGCCGCTGCTGCTCTGCCCCCACGCCAGCTGCGACAGCACCGTCGCGCAACTCGCTGAAGAGGTATTCTCCCTGACCAAGATCAACTGGAACTCGACCCAGATGAACCAGCGCCTACCGATCCCGATCCGGGCGGCGAGGAAGGTCGGCGAGGTGCTCAAGTACATGAAAGACGGGCAGGTCGAGAGCGCGGACTACAGGAGATACATCTGATCCTGGCTCCCGTGCAGCCTGGGATCCGAGGTTAACCGCCAGAAGTTAGAATGTCTGTGTCCAGCTTGTAGCGTTCAGGAACGCGGGCGCCGCGCGGTATCCGCCGGAGCAACACGTGCGCCGGTCCGGCAGGGCCGCCGATCTCGAAGGCGAGATCCACGAAGGTCGCAAGCCTGTCGACTGTCGCGTGGCTCTTCCAACGGGCCCGTTCCGCAGGTGTCTCGTCCACCCAGCGCCGGCCAGGGGCGTAGACGACACAGGCCCAGCGCTCGTCCGCTTCGTCACGATCGCGGGCGAAGGCGCAGTCGATGGCCTTGTTCATGGGCGTGACGAGGCCGTCGCGCGCCCGCGGCCCGTACCACCCCAGCTTGAACTCGAGCAGCCAGTTGATCGACAGGTCTTCGCTGGCCAGCCACAGGTCGCAACGCCCGGCACGAACGCGTCCTTCGGGCAGTTTCCGATGGTCCTCGGTAAACTCAGGTAGGGCCAGAAGCCCGGCGCGACCGGCGGCGGCGACCAGAAAACCGACAGTCGCCGTCTCGTTGTAGCGAAATGGATCGAAGCCTTCGCCATCGGCGAACAGATGGTCGCGCATCTCGCTCGCAGCCTCCAGCCAACGCCGGCAGAATCGACCTTCGCGCGTGCTGAGGTTCCCGGTGATGCGTCTGAGGTTCATCCCGCCGACGCTGGCGTGACAACCCGCCCACGGCAAGTGAGTCCCTGATACGCACGGCTGAAGGCCGCCGACAGCCGCGTGCCCGAGAACTGCGAGCCGACTGGCCGACACGCCAAGACCCGCCGGCAGCTACGAAGCTGTCCCGCCCGCCGACCTTAGCGGGCGGCACCGAAGACCCAAGAAGGCAGAAACGCTGAAGCGCGCACGAGCGTGCCCGCGCCAGCGATGTTCGTCCGGCCCAAGCCATCGGAGCCGCGTCTTTCAACATCAGAGGAAAAAGCCATGTCCCACGACCTTACGTTCGTGGCGCCCGAGCGGCGCGGTGAGGTGCGCCGCAGGATCGCGGCGGTAGAGAGCTTCATCGCCACGCCGGGGCGGCGGGCCGCCGAGGCGGTCGCCATCAGGCTGGGCTTGAGCGTCGCCCAGTTCTACAACCTCGTCCGTGCGTGGCAGGCGAAGCGCCAACCCGAAGCCATGATGGGACGCCACGCATCGCGCGACATGCGGCCGAGGATCGATCGGTCGGTGCTGGATCTGATCGAGGAAGTGATTGTCGCCGATCAGCGGGCAGCGGCGGTGGACGCAATCGACAGGGTCGGGTCGCTGGCCCGGGATCGCGGTATTGCTCTTCCCGATCCGAGCACGGTTGCCCGATATGTCCGGCGCAAGCGACCGTCGCTCTTGACGGACGAACAGAGAAGCGGTTTCGACCTGATCGTCGATCATACCGTCGTCGACCTGCCCGTCGACTTCGGCGACGGCCGCGCCCGCCGCCCGCTCGTTACGATCGTCATCGACGTCGGCACCGAGGCCCCCGTCGCCTTGACCATCTCGACGGCGACGCCCGGCCCGGCGACGACCGCCGCCGCGGTGCTGGACGCGCTACGCGGTGGCACCCGCCACGCCCACGGTCGCGACACCAAGCCACGCGTGGGGATAGTCGCGATGTCCCAGATCGAGGCGGCATCGGTGATCGACCTTTTGAAGGATGCCTATATCGAAGCGGACCTCATCATGACCGGCGCTCATAGCGGCGGCCTCTTCGCGGAATCCCTGCTGGGCCGCGAGCCTGCTGGGCTGCTGCTCAAGCAGAGGTTCGTGTGGCACGATGGCAACAGGCGGCTTGCGACGACGCCTGCAGGCATCGCGCCCCTGACGCCCGCCGACGCCTTGGCGCTCATCCGTGGGCGCCTGCTTGGTAGACAGTCAACCACGGTGTTCGGGATGCTGGACAACATCGGGCGATGCCGCCTGACCACGGGTCTGGCCGAGATAGCTCAGGCCGGCTGAAGCGCCGTCAGTACCGCGCGGATGACCGCTGCGAGGCGACCATCGGGTACACCGGCACTGACGATGCCCGCCTTGGTCAGGGCACTGACGCGATCGGCATTGTGGCGCTCCACCTCGCGCGCCCAGATCGCCCTCGCCTCCTTGAGCGTCACAACGGGAGCGACGCGACGCTTCAGGTACTCATCGATCTCCATGTCTGCCGTGAGCGTGCGCCGGGGGTTCAGAGGTGTCCTGCCGATACGGGGACCGACTATTTGCAGGACCTGCTGCCCGAAGGAGAAGCCTCCGGCGCGCCCGGCCATCAGCTCGCCGACGTGCGGTTCCACCAGCCCGACCAATGAATCGGGCTCGATGTCCGGGGGCAGCATCCAGCCCAGTCCCGGCGTCACATCGCGAAGAGGCGGCAGGTCAGCGCTGTTAAGGCTGAGGAAGGACAGACCGGCTATGAGCGCGTCGCGCTGGAGCGACCGGCCATCGTCCTTCATCCCAAGCGCCGATCCTAGGACTATGCCACTGGCGGTCTCCATAAGAATGGCGGCGACGGCCAGGGAGCGCTCGGCACCGTCGAGCACGATCTGGACAGCCGTCAGGTCGAGCACAAGTTCGCCGCCATAGGCGGCGCGGACGAAGGCGGCATCCGCGGTCAGCCGTCGACGCTCATCCCCGACCAGCCGCTGCAAGCGTTGTAGAACGGTGAGCCCGTGGTTCGGTCCAGCGTCGTCGGGGACGAGTTCCGGATTCGCGTCGATCATGGCCCTAGCCACGTCCACGTTGCGCGAGAGCGGGTTCGCCCGCAGCAGGGTCTCGGCCTCCTTCCTCAGCGGACTGTCGTCGCCGACATCGACGCGCCGGCCGCTGCGGGTGTCGTGCGGTACAAGACCTGCGAGCGAATGAGCGCGCCAGGCGACGCGGAGGTTATAGAACGCGGCGCGCTTCAGGCCCGCCAGATCGGCGAGTGGTCCGAGCGGCTCACCTTGCTCGGCACGCCAGACGGCCTCCAGCCGGTCGAGCAGCTGTCGGCGGCCTGCGGCGGGAACGGCATCGAGCACCACGCGGTCGCGGCTCGGCATGCCGTCCGGCCACACAAGTGCAACCAGTTCCTCCTGTCCCCGCGACGTGACTGTCTGACCCGCCTTATCCATACAATAAAATTAACCAAATACATCATGACTGTCTAGTCCAATCCACCTACTTGACCGAACTTACTTCCAAGCCTACCTAACGTCATGTCTAGTGCAGTTCGCCTACCAAGGCGATTCGCTAACAAAAGCGGAGGTGATCGGTGCAGGAGTTTTTCGACGAGACGGCGCGTGGGAGCGCGCATGGAAGCGACGCTACGGCGATCCTGCCATTGACGCCGGAAGCCGCAGCGCGTGCGGCGACGTGGCGCCGCCCCCCGGCGCGGCGGCAGCGCACTGAGGAAACTGACCAGTGGGTCTGAGGCTCCTGCAAGACGATGCGCGGCGCGCTAGCGAAGCCGATGCATCCATGGGTGAGGACGTAGACATCCAGCAACTGATGCAGACGGCGCCGATCCGCATCCCGCATCCGCGCGAGTGCTTGCCGCGTCGCCCGGCGCGGACGCCCGCATGGGAGCCGCGCCGCGACCGCCGCGACGCCGGCAGGCCGCCGCTGCCCCGCCATGCGCTGGAGGGGTGGCACTCGCCGCGCATCGTCTCCGGCGCCGACCTCGGGCAGATGCGGATCAACTTCAACTACCGCAACTACTTCACCACCGCGGCGGGCTACGGCGAGAAGCCGCGCCGGGCGCAATACTTCGAGGGCCCATACGAGACCGCGCTTTGGCGGGTGCTGGAGATGACGACTACCGTCGTCGATTACCAGTTCCAGCCGATCCAGATGGTGTGGGAAACGTCGGACGGCCGCACCGTCCATTACACCACCGACGCGATCTACGCGACGGAGGACGGCAAGATCCTGGTGGAGGAGGTCAAGGCGACTCAGGCCTACTTCGACCGTTCGGACACCCGCGACCTGCTGGCGCTGTTCGAGGCGCGGATCGAAAAGGCAGGCGCGCGCTTCATCCGCCGCACGAGCCGCCGGATCGCCGAGCCGACGTACTGGCGCACCGTCAAGGACGCGTTCGACGACCGTCGCACGGCGTATGTCGACGCCGACGCCGAGCGAGCCACGGCGGCTGTGCTGCGCGAGGGAGGCACCGCGCCGCTCGGCGCGGTGCTCAACGCCGTCGGCGGTCCTACGCGGGAGGCCCACGCCAAGCTCCATGCGATGATGGTCTCCCGCAAAGTCGCCATTGACCTCTCGGTCCCGCCGATGGGCGACACCCCGGTGACGATCCCGGCCCCGCCCACCGATCCCGACGTGCTGCGCGCGTTCCTCCGCCGATTCTCGGTGCAGCCGTGAACGGCGTCCCCTTCTTCGCCGTCGCCGGCACGATCCTCGAGCACGTCGAACTCGGGCGGCTCAGATACGTCGAGCACCTCGGCGACTGGGTGCTGCACCTCGTACCCGACACAGATCCCGAGGCAGGACCGGTCCGGATTCGGTTGCCGGGTTCCGACGAGTGGATCATGCCGACCGTGCCCTGGGTTCTTACCGAGTTCGCGGCCGGGCGCCTCACCGACGTTGGCAACTCGTCGGACGAAGACGTCCGTGCGGGTCGTTACCTCGGCCTCGACCGCGCTGCCTGCATGGCGAGGGACCCCAATTCTGCATACCGCCACGATTGGGCATTGACAGCGAAGAAGGCGGATCTGCCGAAGTCGGCCGACGTACTGGAGGAATGGATCGCGACCGCGCCGATCCCGCACCACCCGGACGACACGGAGCGGGTGAAGCTCCTGAAGAGGACGCGCCCCAAGCCCCGCGCTCTCATCCGCTGGCTCGGCAAGCTCGAGACCGGCGACGCAGACATCTGGACCTTCGTCAACACGTCGGGCCGCATGAAGGGCGAGGGCCAGCTCTCGCCGGTCCTCGACCGCCTGATCCACCGGGTCGCCCTGACCTACATCGCCACGCCGCGCCTGTCATCAGTCGAGGATGCGGCGAGGCTGTGCGCCCGCATGTGGCATCAGGTCGAGGCGGCCGGGGTCGCGGACATCGGAATCGAGCCGCCGACGATGGAGGCGGTGCGCCTGCGCATCCGCTCGCTCGACGGCCGTGCGGCCGAGGAGATGCGGGAGGGCAGGCACGCCGCAAGAAAGCGCTTCGACGGCAGCGGCGAGCCACCGGCGACCGAGCACGCCTTCGAGCGCGTCTACATCGACGGCACCGAGTTCGAGCACGCCTGCAACTATTCGGACGACTGGCCGATCGCCTCGAACAAAATGAAGGGGGTCTTTGCGATGGCCGCCCACACGCAGTACGTGTTCCGGGGTACGGTGTTCACCGGACCCTACCGCGCCGAGATGGGCATCCAAGCGGCGCTCAACATCATGGTCGCGCCGATGGTCAGCGCCGAGGAGGTGGCGGCGGATCCGTATGCGGGACTGCTCGTCGGCCTCCCCTCCGACCTGATGTACGACAACGACAAGGCGCAGCTCCCGCCGGCACTCGTGCCCGCGTCGGTGACGGTCACCTCGTCAACCGAGCTTGCCCCCGCCTACCTCCACGATGCGAAGTCGCCGCTCGAGATCTTCAACAGATACCTCAAGCGCAAGCTGCGCGGCGTCAAGGGCCGAATCCGCGGACCCAGCCGCATGGCAGATCCCCGCCATGATCCGATCAAGGAGGCAGAGGTCACTCGCGCGGTCTATGCGCAGATGGTCGACGACGCGCGGCGCTACTGGAACGAGAAGCCGCGCAAGCGCTTCGGGAACAAGTCGCCCCGCGACCTGATGATCGAGCACTACCTCGCCGGCGGGAACCGCCTGACCGATCCAGGCCGCATCCGCCGTCACTTCGCCAGCACGCCGTCTGAGCGTCAGGTGCTGACCAGCGACGGGCTGACCTACGACAAAGTTCACTACCGGTGGAACCGGCAGGGCATCAGCGAGATGCTCGACAACAACCACCGCAACACGCCCTTCGGCAAGCGTATCGACGGCACAGGAAAGGTGCCCGTCACGATCCGCGTCTACGACGGCGACATCGACATGATCGAGGTGCTCGACGAAGAGACCGGCAAATACCACCAGATGTGGTCGACCAACCCGCGCTACACCGGTGGCCTCAGCCGCTGGGAGCACCACCAGTACTGCGCGATGGTGCGGGCCGGCAAGGGCGGCGCCACCAGCGACCGCGAATGGGTCGCCCGGAAGGGCGCGATGATCGTCGCCTTCGACACGGAGATGCCGAAGGCCGACTTCACCGCCCGCGAGAACATGGCCGCGCTGATGGAGCGCGAGGACATCCGCCGCAAATCCGGCGCGCGTGCCAATGACCCGCTGTTCGCCCAGCTGCCCGAGATCGGCCTCGTGACGGAACTGGGCGGCGAGGGGCGCCTGGATACGCCGGTGCCCCCGCCGCAGAAGAACCCGCGCAAGCCTAAGGAAGAGCCCAAGGCGCCGAAGCGCGACGGTGACTACGGGTTCTCAAGCACCGCCGGGATGACGCGCGGCAAGACGGGCGGTGACCAGCGTGAGGAGGACGCGCCCGAGGGCAACGAGGATTCCGGCCTCGACGCGGATGGTGCGGCAGGCAGACCCGGCAGCATCTGGGGCGACGATGACGAAGGAGACGGCGCATGAGGGATCCGCTCGGCAGGCAGCCGCGACACGTGACCGGCAACGCGGCTCCCGACTACGGCGATCCACTCCTCGACGCCCGCGTCGACGCGGCCAACACGGCGTTCGCGACAATCTGGGTCGACCATGCACCGCAGACGGCCGTGATCAACCAGCTGCGCCGCTACATCCGCCAGACGCAGAGCAGGCGAGGCGTGCCGATCCCCGGCCGCCGCCTGAGCCAGGAGACGCAGGCGGGCAAGAGCGCGCTCGTCTGGCGCCTCAAGGCCGAACTGGCGGCCGAGCGGGCGGCGGCCGGCCTGGCACCCAACGAATACCAGGTCGTCATCATAACCATCGAGAAGCACATGACGCTGAAGGCCTTCCTGCAGGAGATTCTCAAGCAGCTCGGCGAGGACGATATCGATCCGGATCCCGAGGCCACCGAACGCAAGCGCAGGAAGGGCGAGACCGAGACCGAGACCGAGAAGGAGGACAGGCGCAGCTACAAGACCCTCGAGACGCGGATCGCCAAGTGGTCGGTCCGGCTCGGCGTCGACCTCATCGTCGCCGACGAGGCTCAACGCCTCGACCGGGTCGCCACCGACGCCAGCCACGTCACGGAGCGGATCCAGACGTTCCTCGACCGTGGCGTCGTGCCGCTGCTGCTGATCGGCAACGGGAAGTCGCACGCGTTCTTCGAGAAGAACGGGGACCTCTGCGCGCGCCTCGGCAATCCGCTGGTGCTCAAGCAGCTCCTGCCCAACGACGAGACCGAGGCCGGGAAGGAGGACGCGGGGCTGTTCAAGGCGTTCTGCAAGGATCTGAACGCGAAGCTGGTCGCGACCGGAGCCGTCAAGCTGTCGCCAAGGCTCACGAACCATGCCACCCTCGATGCGCTGCTCGCCGTCTCCAGCGGACACGTCGGGCGCGTCGTCCGACTAATCGAGGAGGCGCTACCGCTGGCGGTAGAACGGGGAGCCGCCACCATCGAGGCCATCGACCTCAGCAACGCGGTCCGCGGCTACGCGATCGGCACCGGATGGATCGACCACGATCCCTTCTCGCACAATGGCTGAGGCGGATCCGGGGATCCGGCGGCGGCGCGCCGCGTCCGGCCCGCCCTCCGACACCGCAGCCGTCGCCAGCGCCGGAGCGATCCCGCGCGTCAGGTTCGCCGTCGATTTCGCTGACGACGAGAGCATCCCGGGTATGATGGTCAGGGCGGCGACCGAACACGTCCTCCACCGCGTCGCACTGATCTACGACGCCGCCGGTGTCGACTGCGTGTACCCGGGCCACGCGCAGCTCCTGCCGCGCGCGGACCTCGACCGGATCGCGCTGGTCGTGCGCGCCGATCCCGATCGACTGGCAGCCAACGCCGGCGAACGCATCCACTCGACCAACTTCGGCGCCACTCACCAGCGCGCCAGGTTCGGCGACCTCACGCTGATCCGGGGCCACCTGGAACTCTACCGGCGGCGGATTGGCCCGGTGTCGTTGCGATCGTCCGCTCACCACCGCGTCGCGTGGCTTAACGGCCTGCTGCCATACTGTCCGGTGTCGCTGGAACGGCTGGTCGACATCTGCGGCCTTTGCTCCGAGACCCTGGGATGGCTGTGGACCTGGGGTGTCGGCGTCTGCGAATGGTGCGAGAGGACCGTCCCGGCATCGACGGAAGCGCCCCTCCCAGCCGGAATGGCTACGCATTACCGCTTGTTCGCCGCGCTCGCCTCCCCAGTCGAGGCAGTACGCGCGGCCGCACGCGCATCGCTCCCCGAGCGGTTGAGAAGTGTGGGTTACGCCACCCTGATACGCCTCGCCTGCCGTGTTGGCCTCATCTGCCGCGACAAGCCGATCACCCGGTGCACCCAACACGAGATCGACGCTCTGGATCCAATGACCCTGGCCTCGGTCGTGGCGACGGGCGCGGCGATGCTTGCCGACTGGCCGACGTCCTTCGAGCGATTCGTGCACGCCCGCGCCGATGCCCTGCGCGACAACCGCGAAGGCTTCCTCCTCTGGCGGACACTACTGCGGCGCATCTCGACAGTGAAAAGCGAGGGCGAGGAGCAGAGCGCGCTCGTTCTCGAAGTTCTGCCCGATCTCAAGGGCAGCTTCGAACGCAGCTTCGCGGGCGGAGACCGCTACTACCTTCCCAACGAGACGGCGCGATGCTGGGGGGTCGATCACGACCAGGTGCTCAAGGCGGTCGACGCGCGCGCCGTACGCGTGACACACCTTCCCGGCATCACTCGTCGCCGAATGCAGTTCGACGCGGTGCAGGTCGAGGCGATCGGAAGGTTGCTGCGATCGACGCCCGCTATCCATTCGCTTCCCGGCAGCCTAGGTCTACCGCTCTACGGCGTCGAGCAGCTAATCGACGCCCGCCTCCTGCGATGGGAGCGCCATCCCGCCGTGCTGGCTATCCGGGAATGGGTCTGCGTCCAGCGCCGCTCGCTCGACCTGCTGCTCGAACGGCTGGACAAGTCGGTGCGGACCGGCACCCCGCCGAAGGACGCCGTGTCGCTGCGCGCGGCGTCGCGCCGGATCGGCGGACGCGAAAAGCCGTGGTCGGCGATCATCGCCGCGATCCTGACCGGCAGGTTGCGGGTCTGGGGTGACGGAGGGCCGTTCAACGCCAGGAAAATTCTCGTGCGTCCATGCGACTTGGCTCAGTTCGACACCGTCGTATTCGCGGCAACAGGATCGGCGTTCCCATTTTCTAATCTCATCACGCAGGATGACCTCGGCGAACTCCTCAACGTGGCACCGAAATACCTCGTCGCGCTCACGGCGGATCTCGACCTGCAGTTCGCCGAGGTCGGCCGCGCCGAGTGCACCGACAAGGTCGGCGCGATCACGGCTGCGCAGCGTATGGCTTCGTCGGCTGAGATCGGCCATCATATGGGCCTATCCTCGCGGAAGGCGAATACGGCGATGCGCAACGGTTCGATCAAAAAGGTCAGCGTGGGCTGGGACCGCCGCCAGCTAATGCACCTCGGGATCCTCCCCGGTGCGTGACGCGTCTTGTGACAATGCTAGCTTGTGACAGTGCATCGTTGCGATCGTGCAGGACGACCTCCCTTCCCCGGCGAAGGCCGGGCCCGGTTGCCGTGGTCGATGTAACGCAGGGCACTGCGCCGTCGCCTGAAGCTCGTACCGGGGCCCCGGCCTTCGCCGGGGTGGCGTGGAGGTTCATTATCCTCCACACCCAACCTTAACCGCGGCCTGGCTAATGCAGCAGGATGGGTGAAGATGCACGATCGACCGGGTGGCATGACGCAGGTGTCGCCATGCTCCTGGCTCTCGTGTTGGGCGCGGTCTGGACGCTGCGGGGGTGGCCGGCGCTGTCCGTGTTGCACCTGCCCGATACCGACGACGTCATGCGGTTGCAGCAAGTGCGTGACTGGATCGACGGACAGGCGTTTCCCGATGTCGCGCAGCACCGGCTCGGCACGGGCCTGGCGATGCACTGGTCGCGGCTTGCCGATCTGGTGCCGGCGGCGGGGATCGCCGGACTGACCCCGTTGTTCGGCCGGCATGCGGCGGAACTGGCGACGGTGATCGTCTGGCCGCTCCTGCTGTTCGCCGTCGCGTTGCTGCTCGTCGCCCGCATCGCCCGCGCGCTGGCGGCACCGGCGACCACTGCGACACTGGTCGCGGCAATCGCCTATCCCGCAACGACGGTCTTCCTGCCGGGGCGGATCGATCACCATGGGTTGCAGGTCGTGTTCCTGCTGGGCGCGGTGCTGGCGCTGCTCGGCAGCCCGACGCGCGCGCGGGGCGCGGCGATCGGGCTGTCGGCGGCGGCGAGCATGGCGGTCGGGCTGGAGACCGCGCCGCTGTTCCTCGCGATCGGCGGGGTCGTGGTGGCGGCGTGGATCGCCGACGCGCCCGGGATGCGTGACCGGCTGATCGGGCTGGCGATCGGTGCCGGTGCCGGGCTGTGCGCGGCGCGCGGCGTGTTCGCCAGCGACGCGTTCGCCTATCCGGCCTGCGACGGCTTCACGCTCGATGCCTGGCGCGCGGGCATGATCGGCAGCGCCGGGCTGCTGGTCCTGGCGGGCCTGCCACGCGCCGCGATTCCGACGCGATTGGTCGCAGCCGGTCTCGTCGGCGGCGCGACCGTGCTTGCGGCGATCGTCGTCGTGCCGCGATGCCTGTCGCCTTATGGCGCGGTCGATCCGGCGCTCGCACGGATCTGGCTCGCGCATGTCGCGGAGGCGCAGTCGCTGTTCGCCGCCGATCCGGGGGTCGCGATCGGCTATGCCGGGCTGTCGGTGACGGGGATCGCCGCGACGCTGTGGCAGGTGCGGACGAAGGGACCGGGATGGGCCGCGCTGCTGGTCGTCCAGATCGCCGCGTTCGCGATTACGACGGTTCAATTGCGCGGTGCCTATGCCGGCGCGATGCTGGCCGCGCCCTCGCTGGCGGCGACGATCGCGGCGGCGCGCCGCGCGGGCGGATTGCGGCTGGCGGCGGCGTGGCTGGTTTCGGCGGGGATGCTCTACCCGATCGCCGCGCAGGCCCTTCCGGTCCGCCGCGCCGCCGCGCCGCCCGCCGCACCACGTGGCGATTGCGCGAGCGCGGCGTTGCTGTCGCGGCTCGCCGCGCTTCCGCCCGGTACCGTGATGGCACCGATCGACGCGGGTGCCTATGCGATCGGCGCGACGCGGCACCGGCTGATCGCCGCACCCTATCACCGGAACGGTCCGGGCGATCTGGCGATGTTCGCCTTCTACGGCGGCGGCGCGGTGCAGGCGATGGCGATCGCCCGCCATTGGCATGTCGACTATGTCGTCGCCTGCGCGGATATGCCCGCCGGTGCGATGGCATCCGCGATCGTCCACGGGCCGGTCCCCGGCTTCGCGACCATCGCTGCCTTGCCCGATGGCGCGCGTCTGCTGCGCGTGCGTTAGCGACGAACCGAGCACCGCGTGCGACGTGCCGCTTGCCCGGCCCGGCCCGCGCGCGCTAGGCAAAGGCGATGCCGCCGACCCCTTCCAGCCCGAGATGGTGGCAGACGCGCCAATTCGTCGCGCTGGCGGCGCTTGCCTCGACGATCCCGCTGCTGTGGCCGACGATCCCGCCGCTGGTCGATCTGCCTGGGCATATCGGCCGTTACCGCGTGCAGCTGGACGGCACGCAATATCCCTGGATCGCGACCTGGTATGATTTCCACTGGTCGCTGATCGGCAATCTGGGGATCGACCTGCTCGTCATTCCGCTCGCCGGCGTCTTCGGGCTCGAATTCGCGGTCAAGCTGATCGTGATCGCGATCCCCGTGTTGATCGTGACCGGGTTCCTGTGGATCGCGCGCGAGGTGCATGGCCGCATCCCGGCGACCGCGTTGTTCGCGCTGCCGATCGCATATTGCTACCCGGTCCAGTTCGGTTTCGTGAATTTCGCACTGGCGACGGGGCTGGCGCTCAACCTGTTCGCGCTGTGGCTTCGGCTCGGACGACTTGGGCGCACGGGGTTTCGTGCCGGGCTGTTCGTGCCGTTGTCGTGTCTGTTATGGCTGTGCCACACGTTCGGCTGGGGTGTGCTCGGCATCCTGGCCTTCTCGGCGGAGATGATCCGGCAGCACGACCGGATGCCCGGGCGCGGGGTGCGGCACTGGATCACGGCATGGGGCCGCGCCGGCTTCGGGTGCATCCCGCTCGTACTGCCGCTGGCACTCATGATCTTCTGGCGCTCGGGCGATCATGTCGCCGGGGTCACGGGGGACTGGTTCGACTGGCGTCTGAAATTCGGCTGGCTCGCGATGGTTTTGCGCGACCGCTGGCTGGCGTTCGATTTCGCCTCGGCGATGATCCTGTACCTCATCCTCGTGCGCGGGCTTCGCGACCGGACGATCGAATATTCACGCAATCTGGCGCTGTCGGCGCTCTGCCTGTTCGCGGTGTTCTTCCTGCTGCCGCGCGTCGTGTTCGGTTCCGCTTATGCCGATATGCGGCTTGCCCCGTTCGCGATCGGTATCGCGATCGTGGCGCTTCGGCCGCGGCCGGGCGTGTCGATCCGCGGCGCGAAGATACTGGCGGTGGTCGGACTGGCGTTCTTCCTCGTGCGGCTGGGCGGCACCACCATCAGCTATATGATCTATTCGCGCAGTTACGACCGGACGCTCGCCGCGCTCGATCATGTGCCCCGGGGGGCCCGGCTCGTGTCGTTCGTCGGGCGGCGGTGCCGCGACGACTGGGCCTATACCCGGCTCGAGCATGTCCCGGCGATCGCGCTGGAGCGGCGGCTGGCGTTCACCAACGATCAATGGTCGATGCCCGGCGCGCAATTGCTGACGACGCGCTACGCCGCCGCCGGCCGTTTCGCGCATGATCCGTCGCAGGTGGTGACCGACCGCAAATGTCACGGCGAATGGTGGCGGCCGGTCGACAAGGCGCTGACCCTTTTTCCGCGCCCGGCATTCGACTATGTCTGGATGATCGAGCCGCCGCGGTTCGATCCGCGTCTGGCCCGGGGCATGGTGCCGGTCTGGGCCAATGGAGAAAGCATCCTCTACCGCATCGACCACGGGGTTCAGCCGCCGCGCTTGAACGGGGTCAGCCCCTCAAGATAATCCCGGTCCGCCGCCACCGCCTCGCGCTCGCGGACCAGGAAATCCGAAATTGCCCGGCGGAAGCCCTTGTCCGGGATATAATGCGCCGACCAGGTCGGCACCGGCGCATAGCCGCGCGCCAGCTTGTGCTCGCCCTGCGCGCCCGCCTCGACGGTCGTCAGCCCGCGCGCGATGGCGGCGTCGATCGCCTGGTAATAGCATAGTTCGAAATGGAGGAACGGCACTTCCTCGGTCGCACCCCAATAGCGGCCGTACAGCGTATCGTCGCCGATGACGTTCAGCGCGCCCGCGATCGGCCGGCCGTCGCGCTCCGCCAGGATCAGCAGAACCCGGTCCGCCATCGTCTCGCCGATCCGCAGGAAGAAGGGGCGGGTGAGATAGGGCTGTCCCCATTTGCGCGCGCCGGTATCCTGGTAGAAGGTCCAGAACGCCGCCCAGTCCGCCGCAGTGATCGCAGGTCCGGTGACGTGGCGGATCGTCAGCCCCTCGACAGCGGCGGCGCGTTCCTTGCGGATCGCCTTGCGCTTGCGGCTGGACAGCACGGCCAGGAAATCGTCGAACCCGGCATAGCGCTGGTTCTGCCAATGGAACTGCGTGCCCTGCCGGATCAGCCAGCCCGCCGCCTCGAACAACGGCACCTGATCCGGCGCGACGAAGGTCGCGTGCGCGGAGGACAATTCGCTGCGATCCGTCACCGCCTCGATCGCGCCGATCAGCGCGGGCGCGAGATGCCCGTCGCGCAGCAGCAGGCGGGGGCCAGGGACGGGGGAAAAGGGCGCGGCGATCTGCAGCTTCGGGTAATAGCGCCCCCCTGCGCGTTCCCACGCATCCGCCCAGGCGTGATCGAAGACATATTCGCCCTGGCTGTGGCTCTTGGCATAGGCCGGGGCGATTGCGGCCGGCGTGCCGTCCGCATCGTCGATGACGATCGGCAGCGGCTGCCAGCCCGACCGACCGCCGACGCTACCCGATTCCTCCAGCGCGGTGAGGAAGGCGTGGCCGACGAACGGGTTGCCGGAACCGACGCACGCATCCCAGTCCGCCGCCGAAAGCTGCGATACGCCGTCGGCGAGGCGGGCGGTTACGGCGTCGGTCATGCGCCGCCTAGATGGGCCCGGACGGGCGCAGGCTCAACCCAGAGCCGAAGCGGAAACCTGCACGATCGCATCGATTTCCACCGCGGCACCCAGCGGCAAGGTCGGCACGCCGACCGCGGAGCGCGCATGTTTGCCGGCATCGCCGAACAACGCGACCATCAGGTCCGACGCGCCGTTCGCGACCCTTGGCTGATCGGTGAAGTCGGCGGCGGCGTTCACGAACACGCCAAGCTTCACGATCCGTTCGACGCGTGCCAGGTCGCCGAGATATTTCTTCAGCTGCGCGACGATCATCAGCCCGCACGCGCGCGCCGCCGCCTGTCCATCCTCCAGCGATACGCCGTCGCCAAGCCGGCCGGTGACGAGCGTACCGTCGACGAACGGCAGTTGCCCCGACAGATGGAGCAACCCGCCCGCCTCGACCACGGGGACATAGGAGGCGACGGGCGCTGCCGCCTCGGGAAGCGAGAGGCCCAGTTCGGCGAGCTTGCGGTCGATGCGGTTGGTCATACGGCTGTCCTCAACAGTTCGCGTTCCCGCGGTCAAGCGTCGGCGGGCACGCCCGCGGCGAAGCGTGCCGCGATCCAGTGCTCGGCATCCGCCCAGTCGTCGATCCGCGCATGCGCCGCGGGGGCGGGGGGCATCGTAGCGGCAAGCGCCGGTTCGGCGATCATGTGAAGCCGGTGCACCCCCGGCGCGGCCTTCGCGACCGATGCGTGATGCACCGCCAGATCGTCGACGAACACGGTCACCGGATCGCCATGTTCGGCGACCAGCCTCGCCACCGGACCACCCTTGCCGCCCTGGTTGCAGTCGACCCGGTGGTCGATCCCGAACGCGGAGAGCTGTTCGATCCGCGGCTGCCGGCATTCGTCCTGCAGATTGGTGAGAACGACGATGTCGGCGATCTCGGCGAGGCGGCCGAGCGCCTCGCGCGCATGCGGCACCAGCGTCTGGCGGCTCATCTCGGCCGGGAAGAACTCGCCGAGCATCGCCCACATCTCCGCCTGGGTCGGCCGCAGCCCGCCGTCGCGCCTGGTCATCGCGTTCGCGAAATCGCCGTTCGCCACCGCGAAATCGATGTCCTTCGCCTCGCCCAGCCAGTTGCCGAAATGGCGGACCATGTGAAGCAGCACCTCGTCGCAATCGGTGATGAGCAACGGCCGGCTCATGCCTCCAGCCTCGCGCGTGCCGCCACCAGCGCGGCGGGTTTCACGCCAAGTTCGGCGGCGCATTCGATGAGGTCGGGCTCGTGCGCCTCCAGGAAGCCGAGCGCGGCCGCGATGACCGCGGGGTCGCCGGCACGCGCACGCAGGTCATGGGGTTCCAGCCCCGTCACCGCCAGCAGCCGCATCGCACGATCGGGGACGACCAACGTCCAGACCAGCGCACGCAGGCCGAGAGCCTGTGCGTCCTCTTCGCCCGATCGCTCTTCATTTGTGTCGTGCGCGTCCATTGCCTATCGTCGGGCCTCCGGTCGGGATCGAGGGATGCGTTGCGCGTGGCAAAAAGGGTGCTCGTTGTCGAGGACAACGAACTGAACCTGAAGCTGTTCTGCGATCTCCTGCGCGCGCACGAGTTCGCGGTGGAGCCGGTCCGCGACGGTCGCGAGGCGGTGGCGCGTGCGCGCGACTTCCTGCCCGATCTCGTCATCATGGATATCCAGATGCCGCATGTGACCGGCTACGACCTGATCCTGGAGATGAAGGCCGACGAAGCGCTGGCGACCATCCCGGTCATGGCGGTGACCGCCTATGCCGGCCGCGACGACGAGGACCGGATCCGCGCGGCGGGGGCGGATGCGTATGTATCGAAGCCGATCAGCCTGGTGCGGTTCATGGACGCTGTCGGGGCATTGCTCTAATTCATCCCTGCCAAGGCCGAGAGGAATAACGCGAAAGGGCCGCAAACGTCTGCGCCTGCGACCCTGGATTGCCGGGATGGCCTAATTGCAGCTTACGCCACCCGTGCGCTCACTTGATCTTGGCTTCCTTGAACTCGACATGCTTGCGCACGACGGGGTCATATTTGCTGAACGACAGCTTCTCGGTCTTCGTCCGCGGGTTCTTCTTGGTAACGTAGAAGAAACCGGTATCGGCGGTCGAGACGAGCTTGATCTTGACGGTGGTCGGCTTGGCCATGAGCCCAAAATCCTGCGGGTAAAAGCTAAGGGCACGCGACGACGGCCGCCGCCCGATCATCCGCGGCGCATGACGCATGACGCTCCCCAAGTCAACTGCAGCGATGGGTTCACGCGATCTTTACCGCTGCAAGCGCAGCGTGCGAGCGATGGTGAAGGGGGAGCGCGGAACATGGCGTCGATGATGGGGTCCGGCATCGACATCGCCGCGATCAAGGCCGAACTCGCCGCGCGGATCGCCGCGATCGATGTCCGCGCGCCCTATGCGCGCGCGTGCGAACTGGCACCCGATGTCGATGCGATCCGGATCATCGCACATCGCAACGGCCTGCACCCCGCGGTCACCGTCACGCATTTGCTCGATTCGGCGCTGTCGCGCGGTGAGCATGGCGCACTGGTGCATGGCTGGCTGTCGATGCCGAGCGACGCGGTACGCAGCGACCGGCAGGATCTGACGGCGTGCAATATCTTCGCCGCCGCCTGCTCGGTCCGGCTCGCCGGCTGACGGGCGCATGGACGCGCTGATGGCGGCAATCGTTGCCGCGGCGCTCGGGCAACTCGGCGACAAGACCGCGTGGCTCGTCGCGATCCTCGCCGATCGCTACCGCGCCCCCGGTCGCGTCATCGCCGCCGCGGCGGTCGCGCTCCTCGCGGCGAGCGGCATCGCGGCGGCGGGCGGGGCATTCATCGCGCCGCGGATCACGCCGGAGGCGAAGCAATTGTTTCTCGGGATGGCGCTGGTGCTGCAAGGCGGCGGCGCATTCTTTCCGGTGAAAATGCCCGGGCGGCTGGCGGGGTGGCGGCTGGGGGCGGTGCTGACGACGCTCGCCGGGCTCTTCATCCTCGCGTTCGGCGACGGCGTGCAGTTCACCGTCGTGACGCTTGCTGCACGGACCCCGTTTCCCGTGCTCGCCGCCATCGGTGCCACGACGGGATCGCTTGCGGTCGTCGTGCCGGCGGCGATCCTCGGCGAGGCGGCTTGGGCGCGCGTGCCTTGGCGATGGGTGCGCGTGGGCGCGGGTGCGCTGTTCCTGCTGGCCGGCGCGGCGATCGGCCTGACGGCGGTGGGGCTGCTCTAGCGCTCTGGCGGAGCGGATCGTCCGCTTGTACGTTCCCGCCGGGCCATATCTTCGTCGGGGGGAGCCATACGGCAATGCATGCCTTTGCCGCGCTGATCGATTCGCTGGTCTACACGCGGTCGCGCAACGCGAAGCTGAAGCTGATCGGCGATTACCTGATCGCGACGCCCGATCCGGATCGCGGCTGGGCGATGGCGGCGCTGACCGGCGATCTCGACCTGCCCGGCGTCAAGCCGGCCGCGATCCGCGCACTGATCGAAGCGCGGACCGATCCGGTGCTGTTCCGCATGAGCCGTGACTATGTCGGCGACACCGCGGAGACGGTCGCGCTGCTATGGCCGATGCCGCCGGTGCCGCTCGATCCCGAACCCCTGTCGGTCGCGGCGGTCGTCGACCGGCTGATGACGCTGTCGCGATCCGACGCGCCCGGCGCGCTCGCGGCGATGCTCGATCGCTGCGACGCGGAGGAGCGGTATGCGCTGCTGAAGATGGCGACCGGCGGCTTGCGGATCGGCGTCTCCGCGCGCCTCGCCAAGACCGCGCTCGCGACCGCGTTCGGGATCGCGGTCGATGCGGTCGAGGAGGTCTGGCACGGGCTGATCCCGCCCTATACCTCGCTCTTCGCCTGGGCGGAGGGGCGTAGCGTGCAGCCGGCCGCGGCCGACGTGCCCGTGTTCCGCCCCTTCATGCTCGCGCATCCGCTGGAGGACAACCGCGTCGATCTCGCCGACTATGCCGCCGAATGGAAATGGGACGGCATCAGGGTCCAGATCGTCCATGTCGCCGACGTCACCCGGCTTTACAGCCGGACCGGCGACGATGTGACGGGCAGCTTCCCCGACGTCGCCGCGGCGTTTGCGACCCCGGGGGTCGTCGACGGCGAATTGCTGGTGAAGGGCGAATTCCAGGGCGGGGCGGCCGCGAGCTTCAACGCACTGCAGCAGCGGCTGGGGCGCAAGACCGTCTCCGCGAAGATGCTTACCGATTATCCCGCCTTCGTTCGCCTCTACGACATCCTGTTCGACGGGCAGGAGGATTGCCGCGCGCTCCCCTGGACCGAGCGGCGCGGGCGGCTGGAGACGTTCGCCGACGCGCTCGACCCCGACCGGTTCGACCTCAGCCAGGTGATCGAGGCATCGGACTTCACCGCGCTGGAGGCGATCCGCGGCGGCGCGCGCGACGCCGCGATCGAGGGGGTAATGCTCAAGCGTCGCGATTCGCCCTACGTCGCCGGGCGGCGCGCCGGGCTGTGGTACAAATGGAAACGCGACCCGCTGACCGCGGACTGCGTCATGATGTACGCGCAGCGCGGCAACGGCCGCCGGTCGAGCTGGTACAGCGATTACAGCTTCGGCTGCTGGACCGCGCCGCCGGAGGAAGGCGGCGAGCTGCTGCCGGTCGGCAAGGCCTATTCCGGCATCACCGACGAGGAGCTGAAGATGCTCGATTCGTTCGTCCGCAACCACACGACCGCGCGGTTCGGCCCGGTGCGCGAGGTCGAGAAGACGCTCGTGCTGGAGATCGCGTTCGATTCGATCCATGCGTCGAAGCGGCACAAATCCGGCGTCGCGATGCGCTTCCCCCGCATCGCACGCATCCGGACGGACAAGCCTGCGGTCGAGGCGGACCTGATCGGTACATTGCGGCAGATGGCGACGTGAGCGCGTCCCCTGTCGGACCGGACGGTCGAGCGGCAACAGGCTCCGGGCCGGTGGCGCGTGCGCATGGTTGTCGCCCCGAATCCGGTCATTCAGACCGCGTGCTGCATTCCCGTTTCCCCATGTCCGACAGGCCGTTTCAGGAAACGCGATCGGGAACGGGTTTCGGGAAAGCATGGTCCGGCAGCTGGCAAAGCGCGTTTTCGAGAGCGCGTTCCGCTGCACCTTCCTGTTCGGTAAGGCGAACCCTTCCGCCCGCCATCGCTGGCCCGGCTTGGCAGTAAGCCCGACCCGACGCGCCGGGAGACAATCAAATCTGGATGCCGCCGGCGACCTCGATCCGCTGGGCGTTGACCCAACCGAAGTCGTCGGAGAGCAGGCCGGCGATAACCGGGCCGACATCCTCTGGACCCCCGACACGGCCAAGCGCCGTATGCGAGGCCAGCGTTTTAGCAACCTCCGGGTTGTCGCGCACGATCCCGCCGCTGAAGTCGGTGGCGATGGCACCCGGGGCGACGACGTTCACGGCAATGCGGCGCGGCCCCAGCTCCAGCGCCATGTAGCGGGTCAGTGCCTCGACAGCCGCCTTCATGGGTCCGTAGATCGCTCGCCCTGGATAGGAGAACCGCGCGAGCCCGGAAGAGATGTTCACGATCCGCCCGCCGTCGTTCATCAGCGGCAGGAGTTTCTGCGTCAGCAGGAACGGCCCCTTGAAGTGGACTGCGAACTGCGCATCCAATTCCGCTTCCGTGCCGTCTGCCACCGTCGCCGTCGAGGAGGTGCCGGCGTTGTTGACGAGATAGTCGAACCGCTCAGTACCAAGTGTGACGAGCGCATCGCGAACCCGACTTACGAACCCGTCGAAGGTAGCCGCTTTGCCTACGTCGAGATGCAGTGCCATCGCAGCGGCGCCAGCCTCCCGAACGGCTGTGACGACCTTGTCTGCCTCGTCGTGCCGGGCGTTGTAGGTGATGATGGACGATACGCCCCGCTCGGCCAGGCGCATGGCGGTGTCACGGCCCATGCCTCTGCTACCACCGGTGATGATCGCGATGCGCTTCGTATCTGCCATGATTGATCTCCTTCTCAAGGAGACATAGGAGCTCGTTCAGCTCGGATAATATAGCAATCAAATTACATGCTGTACGGATTTATGAACAATGGTTGCTGACCTGTCCGCTGCCCGCGCCTTCGTCGCAGTGGCAACCGCCGGCGGATTTCGCGGCGCCGCAGACGCGACCGGCATCAGCGCTTCGAGCCTCAGCGGTGCCGTGAAGCGGCTCGAGAGCCAATTGGGTGTCCGCCTGCTTAACCGAACGACCCGTAGCGTCGTCACGACCGAGGCGGGCGGCCATGTGCTGGAGCGATTGCAGGCGGCGATGGCGGGCGTGGAGGCTGCTCTCGACCGTGCAAGCGACTATCGCGAGACACCCAGCGGAACGATCCGCCTTAATGTGCCGGTCAACGCGGCGCGCCTCGTGTTGCCGCGGATTCTGCCCGGCTTCGTAAAGGCCTTTCCCGGCATTCGTGTCGAAGTTGTCGCCGAACACGCTTTCGTGGACATCCTTGCGGCAGGCTGCGATGCCGGCATTCGCTACGACGAGCGGCTGACCAAAAACATGGTCGCGGTGCCGATCGGGCCTGCCAGACAGCGCTTTGCGACCGCCGCCTCGCCAGCCTACCTGGCGCGACACGAACGGCCCAGGCATCCTAATGATCTGCTTGATCACGCCTGCTTACCGAGCCGGTTTGGCGGCAGAGCGGTTGCCAGATGGGAGTTCGAGCGTGACGGCGAAATTGTAAGGATCGAGCCGACGGGACCCCTGATGGTTGACGTGAACGCGATCGACCTTGCCGTCTCGGCCGCGGTCGACGGATGCGGCGTCGTGTAGCTATTCGAGGATTGGTTGAGGCCGGCGCTCGATGACGGAACGCTGGAACCGATGCTGGAGCCATGGTGGCAGAGCTTCAGCGGGCCGTTCCTTTATTACCATGGGCGAGATCATGTGCCTGCGCCGCTGAAAGCATTCATCGGCTACGTGCAGAGGCACCGGTGGTAAGCGGCATTCCTAAAACTCGGTCCAGACTGTGCGGAAACTAGCCGTTGGCTGATGCCCACGACTTGA
>NZ_CAXTII010000001.1:0-89282 GCF_964244235.1 uncultured Sphingomonas sp. | reverse complement strand
CGCTCGATCCGGGGCACCATCGCCTTGCCGATCCCGAAATAGATCAGCGCAAACACGATCGCGAGCCAGAAGAACTGGGACGCGTAGATTTCGCCGATCTGGGATAGCTGTGGCATCGGGCTTGTCCGCTCGCGCTTACTTGACGACGAACAGGATGAGGATTGCGACGACGAACGCGATCAGGCCGAGCAGCTCGGACGCCGCGAAGCCGATGAACAGGCGGCCCTGCTGGCCGTCCGCAGCACCCGGGTTGCGAAGCGCGCCCTCCAGGAACGAACCGAAAACGTTGCCAACGCCGAGAGCGGACAGGCCGACGCCGATCGCTGCGAGGCCGGCACCGATGTACATTGCACCAAGATCAGTCATGTCGAAACTCCTTTGGAAATCATTAGGTTATACCCCGACCCTAGTGCAGATGCACCGCGTCGTTGATGTAGAGCGTGGTCAGCAGCGCAAAGACATAGGCCTGGATCGCGCAGACGAGCAGTTCGAGCGCCGAAACGCCGACGATCATGAAAAAGCTCAATATGCTGACGAGGATGCCGAGCGGCCCATGCGCGTTGAGCCCCTGAACGACGAAACTGCCGAACACCTCGAGCAGGATATGCCCCGCGGTCATCGCGACGAACAGTCGCAGGCCAAGCGAAAAGGGGCGTACCAGGAACGACACCAGCTCGACCGGGATGATGACCGGCATCAGCAGCGCCGGTGCGCCTTTCGGCACGAACAGCGAGAAGAAATGGAAACCGTGCTTCCAGAAGCCGACGACCAGCACGATCCCGAAGGAAACGAACGCCAGCACCGCGGTGACGGTGATATGGCTCGTCACCGCGAAGGTGTGCAGACCGGGCAGGATCGCCAGCGGCAGGACGCCGATGAAGTTGGCAAACAGGATGAAGAAGAACAGCGAGAAAATGTAAGGCGCGAATTTCTTGCCCTCGGGCCCGATGTTGACGCGCATCATGTCGTCGATGAAGCTGATCGCGCCTTCGACCATCACCTGCCAGCGACCGGGGATCAGCTGACGCTTCAGCCCGCCCGAAACGAAGACCGCCAGCAGCACGAACACCACCACCATGAACAGCGCGGAGTTGGTGAACGACAGATCGAACTTGCCGACCGTGATATGACGGCCGAGCACCGGCTCGACCTGGAACTGTTCCATCGGATCGATCTGACCGGCCACTTTACCCTCGTCCGCTATTGGAGGCGTTCATTCCGCGCGCTCCTTGGAAATACGGTAGATGTTGCGGAACGCAACGATGATGCTGAGGACGAGCAGGATCAGCAGCAGCCAATGCCCGGTGCGAAGCCACCGATCCAGCACCCAGCCGAGCAGCGCGCCGCCGATCGGCACGCCGACGAGTTCGGCCAACACGCGCGACCCCTGCCCGTAACCCTTGGCCGGTGTCCGCCGATCCGCGCCCGACGCACGCGCATCATCGGCCGCACGCGCAGTCGCGATGCGGGCGTCGAGGTCGTCGATCTGGCGGTCGTCGGCCAAAAAATGCTTCCCGATAAAGAAACGCCGCCGGCCCGGGGGGCGGCGACGAGGGCTCACGACGGGCGAACCCGTGCTGGCTGGCGTTTAGGAAACGGGTCGGGCCAAGTCAACCGTCGGGGGCCATGGCGTATTCCTCGACCGCCATGCCGGGCTTGTCCCGGCGTTACGGATAATCAAATACACCGCGAATCGCGTTCCGGCGCGGCGGCGGTGCGGGTCTTCCATATGCCTTCAGGCGTCTTGTACTTCTCGCCCGGCCTGGTCTGCTCGATCAGGTTGCAGCCGCTGGTAAACGCCAGTTGCTCGACAGTCGCGCCGCTGACCGTTGCTTTTTGCGTGTAGGCCGCCTTGCGCTGAATGTTGATGCTGTTCACCAGTGCGCGATATTCGCCGCTGCCTGTGCCGACGAGGCCAAGATAGCCATCGGGCTGCTCGCCCACTTCGCCCGTCGACCGCGCGGCGGCATAGGCCGGGTCGCGCTGCGCCCAGGCGCTGCTCGCCGTAAGAGCCGACAGCGCCAGGGTGCCGGTAATGATGCCAACCATGATGTTCATCAGAAAATCCCCGGATTCTGCTGGATCAGTGCCTTCGCCGCGCCATCGAGACGATAGACTACTTGCTGCGTGACGTTGATGTTCAGGTTGATCTCGATGGGTTTGTCGGGCGCGGAGACGTTGACGCACCCGCCAAGCCCTGCGCTTGCCAACACCACCGCGATCGATCCGCGAACGCGCACGAAACTCGTGATCCTCTCCGGCTTCGTCAATCCTGTTTCGCTCATGGCACGGTCCTGCTTGCGGGGGGCTGAATGGGGGCCGGCACCGAACTCGGTTGGGGCGCGGCCCGCTTTTCCTGTTCCTCGATCAGCGCCGGCAGATTGCGTTCGATCAGCCGCCGGGGATCGTAGAAGCTCGCCGCCGAATCGAGAAGCCCACGAAACGGCGCGCGGATCGTGACGTTGAACACGAATGGCAGCCGCTGGAGCCGACGAACGAGGAAATTGGACTTCGCCCCCGCGCCCTGGCTGACGCCCGCGAACCGCACCGCGGTCACCATCTCGCCCGACAGCGGCCCGTTCATCGTGATCGACAGGCGCTGGTAGCGAAGCGATTTCAGCGCCTGGAACGCCAGATTGCCCCAGAAGCCAAGGTCCTTCTGGCCGATTTCACCAACATAGGCGATGCCGCCCCCGCCGCCCCGGACGGTCAGTGTACCGCGTTCGATCCGACCACCGCTTTCATCGAAGATCATCGGCAGTACGCCGTCGAACACCCCCGTCGCGTTCAGATTCTTGAAGTCGAACTGCAGGAGGAACTGGTCCGCCGCCGCACCATCGACGCGTAAGGTGATCCGGCGTTCGGCGGGCGCGGCGAAATCGAGCAGAGTCGGGTCGAGCGTCAGCGTGCCGCCTGCAAAGGGCCAGCGCGCGCTATCCACGACGATGCGTGCACCGGGCAAGGTCTGGTAGACGATGCGACCGTCATTGACCGCGATGCCGGGATTGATCGTGCGCACCGTCGCGACCTGACCTGGCGCGCTCTGCAGCGACAACAGGTCGGTGAAGACGATCTCCCCCGCCAGCCCCGTCACCGGCCCGAACGCCGCCGCCAGATCGAGCGCGCCGGTGCGGAACCGGCCCATGCTGGTCACGCCGGTCCGCGACCAGGCGATATGCCCGGCACCGGCGATATCGCCCTTCACCGCCGCAATGACGCCGTAGGTCAGCGGGGTCAGCAGGTCGGGCTGGAACGTGTCGGTGAAGGCCAACACCGGCACCGTCAGGTCTGCGGTGCCAGCGCCGGCGGACAGGTCGTGGCGGATCGCGACGTCCGCGACCTTCACACCACGCGTCGGTTCGTGCAGCGCACCCGTCGCATCGATCCGGCCGTTCGCCAGCGTCAGCACGACGCCACGCGCGGAAAGCGGCTTGAACCGCGCATCCTCGTCCACGTCCGCGACGCCGAGCGTCCCACGGAGCGAAAGAACCCCACCAGCGAAACGCCAGTCGCCGGCTGCAGCCGACAACGCCAACGGCACATTGGCGATCGTCCCCGCCCCGCCCGCGAACCGGCCGGCGACCCTGCCACCCGTCGCGGTTCCCGACAATTGCCCGAAATCCAGCTGCGTCTGCCGATCGCTCGGTCCCAGCAGCGCGTGGACACCGTCGACCGCGAAGCCCGCGCCGGCCATCCGAAGCACCGCTTTATCCGTTACCAGCGAAAAGGGGCTTGCCCCGAGCGTTCCGGCTACCCGCACGGCGGCAAGCGCCGCGCCGCCGCCGACCAGGCCGCCCGCGACGTGGACCAGCGCACCATCGACCGGACACAGCCCGGTACGCACCCTGCCGAGGACGAGGCCGGACAGCATCAGCCGATCGAAGCCGATCACCGTACAGCGATCGTCGACCAGCAGACCCGCCGCACCCCAGTGGGCGTGGATCGGCAACGTCAACCCTGCCACCCGCCCCGCCCCCACGGGGCCGGACAGCGTGGCACGGGTCGATACCCGCGTGCCGCCACGACCGGCGACGAACGCGACCGGAGTCAGCGTCAGCCGCGCACCGCCTGCCGCATAGGGATCGACCGTCGCGATGCCGCGGACGGGATCGTCCGCTTTCGCCTGATGAAGCGACGCGCGTATTCCGGGCATCCCACCGCCAGCGACGGCCAGATTGCCATCGATCGTGACGGTGCGTTTCGCGATATCGATTCGCACGCCATCCCCGCCCGACAGCGCCGCCCGAACCCCGCTCGCGCTCGCCAGCCGCGCCGCTTCCACGCGGACGACACCCTGCCCACGCGCCCACGCGAGCGCGACATTCGCGGTGACGCTGACATCGCGCGCCGCTGCGGTGACAGCGTATCCCGATGCGGCTACGAGAGGCGCGATCGGCGTTCCGGTGACACCGGATATCACCGAAGCAATCGCGGTTTCGAGCGAGGTGCCCCACCCCTTTTCTCCTCCCCGGTCTCCTCCCCGGCGAAGGCCGGGGTCCGGTCGCGAAGCGCGCGCGACGGCGCGGTGCACTCGATCGCCAAGGGTCTCCCGGCGGGGCCCCGGCCTTCGCCGCGGAGGGGGTGAGGGTGCGATCGGCAAGAAGTCAGTGCCAAGAAGGACATTCGCGACCCTGACGGTCCCGTCGAATGCGCTCGTTCCGCCAAGCCTGTACGCCCCCGCAACCGCGACTTGGCCTGCGCCCATCGACCCGGTCCTCGGCGCGATGAGCGACACCGCAACCCGCCCCTGGGTCTGCGCCGCGGTGCCCTCGAACGACACATCGCCGTGCGCACGTTGCGCCGCATAGCCCGCCCCGTCGAGCCGCCCGATCGTCAGCACTGCGCGTCCCGTCCACCGATTGAGATCGGCGGTGAGCGTGGTGTCGAGATCGGCGGCGATGCCCCCTACCCGGCCGTCGGCGCACACGATTCCATCGACACGCACCGGGCCGCGTAGCGTCGGTCGTCCCGCGGTCGTGGCGACACGCAAGGCCGCGGCGACCTGCGTCCCGGCGCAACCCAGCGCCATCATGCGATCAGATACCGCCGCTACCGTCCCGCGGAACCCGTCGTCGAGCCGCCCGGACCCGACGATCTTCACGCCCACGACCCCCGCCTGCGTCGCCAGCCGCATCCGCGCATCGGCGATCGCGACATCGATCGCCGGCAACGCGAAGGGCTGGCCCGACGCGGCCGGCAGCAAGCGATCGATCGTACCGAGCGAAACACGACCGCGGACCATGGTGCCGCGGAGGCGAACATGCCCGACGCGCAATCCCGTCAGCCGCGCGCCGCCGAACCCGATCGCGGTCTCGGTCTCGATCCAGTCGGCGACAAGATCGGGCCGCGCCGGGTCGCCGATGACGACATTCGTCAGCCGCTGGTGCCCGGGCCCCAGAGCTGCCAGCGTATAGCGCGCCGGGACACCTGCTGCCGCGAGCGTGCGTGTTATATACCCCTCCGCGATCGGCTTGCGGTCAATCCACAGGAGGAGGAGCGCACCGAGCAGGATCGCCGCGACGACGATCGCCGCACGCGCCGCGCGACGGGAAGCCGGGCGATACGGGATTGGTAGCGCGTCGGGGCGCATGTCGCTCACTCGCCCGCTCCCGGTCGTTACTCGATCGTCACTTAAGCGGCGCAGCAGTGCGGTGGCAACTGCATGCGATCGGATCGGAATCCGATCCATCATGGTCCCTGCCGGCCCGAACGGCGCTAGCTTCGCCCGGATGAGCGACGCCGATCCTGCGGACGATCATGCCGGCCACCGCGCCCGGCTGCGGCGGCGGCTGTTCGAGGGGCGCGGCGATTCGCTGCTCGATCACGAGCTGATCGAGTATCTGCTCGCCACCGCGATCCCCAGGCGCGATACCAAGCCGCTCGCTTGGGCGTTGCTGCGCGAATTCGGCGGGATCGGCGGCGTGCTGACTGCCGATTCGGAGGCATTGTCACGCGTGTCCGGCATGGGCGAGACGTCGATCGCCGCGCTGAAAATCGCACATGCCGCCGCGATCCGCCTGCTGCGCGACGGGATTACCGCGCGCCCCGTCCTCGCCAACTGGCAGGCGCTGCTCGATTATCTGCGGGCGGACATGGTCCATCACGCGATCGAACGGTTCCGCGTCCTCCACCTCAACACCCGCAACATGCTGATCCGCGACGAGGTGATGAGCGAGGGCTCGATCGACCAGGCCGCGGTGCACGTCCGCGAGGTGATCCGCCGCGCGCTGGAGCTGGGTTCGGCCTCGATCATACTCGTCCACAATCATCCCTCCGGTGACCCCGCCCCCAGTCGCGCCGACATCCAGATCACCCGCCAGATCGAGGAGGCGGGCAAGCGCCTCGGCATCGCGGTCCACGACCATCTCGTGATGGGCGCGAACGGGCATGTGAGTCTCAGGGCGCAGGGTTTGATCTAAAACCTCCGTCATGCCGGACTTGATCCGGCATCCATCGTGCGGCGCAATCCACGGTTCTGGTTCGCGGCACGATGGACCCCGGCGCAAGGCCGGGGTGACGGAGGATTTGTCCCCGCTCCCCCACGCTGCTACCCGGCGCGCTTCCCGCGCCTGTCGAAAGCACATCATGGTCCCCCGCTATTCCCGCCCCGCGATGACCGCGATCTGGACCCCCGAAGCGCGGTTCCGGATCTGGTTCGAGATCGAGGCGCATGCGACCGAAGCGCTGGCCGAGCTTGGCGTCGTGCCGAAATCCGCAGCGAAGGCGTTGTGGGACTGGTGGGCGACCAACCCCGTCATCGACGTCCCTGCGATCGACGCCGTCGAGGCGGTGACGAAGCACGACGTCATCGCCTTCCTGACATGGGTTGCTGAGCAAGTCGGCGACGAAGCGCGCTTCATGCATCAGGGGATGACATCGTCCGACGTGCTCGACACCTGCCTCGCGGTGCAACTTGCGCGGGCGAGCGACGTGCTGATCGCCGATATCGACGCTCTGCTGGCAATTCTGAAACGCCGCGCGATCGAGTACAGGCTGACCCCGACGATCGGGCGCAGCCACGGCATCCATGCCGAGCCCGTCACCTTCGGGCTGAAGATGGCACAGGCCTATGCCGAATTCACGCGCAATCGCGAACGGCTGGTAACGGCACGGGCGGACGTCGCGACCTGCGCGATCTCGGGCGCGGTCGGCACCTTCGCCAACATCGATCCGCGTGTCGAGGCGCACGTCGCGGCGAAGATGGGCCTGTCGGTCGAACCCGTCTCCACCCAGGTCATCCCGCGGGACCGGCACGCGATGTTCTTCGCCACGCTCGGCGTCGTCGCCTCGTCGATCGAACGCCTCGCGACCGAAGTCCGTCATCTGCAACGCACCGAAGTGCTCGAGGCGGAGGAGTATTTCTCGCCGGGGCAGAAGGGCTCGTCGGCGATGCCGCACAAGCGCAACCCGGTGCTGACCGAAAACCTGACCGGCCTGGCGCGGATGGTCCGCGGCTATGTCACCCCCGCGCTGGAGAATGTGGCGCTTTGGCACGAGCGCGACATCAGCCATTCGTCGGTGGAGCGCTATATCGGCCCCGATGCGACGATAACGCTCGACTTCGCGCTTGCCCGGCTGACGGGGGTTATGGACAAGCTCGTCGTCTATCCCGGACGGATGCTGAAGAATCTGAACAAGATGGGCGGCCTGATCCATTCGCAGCGCGTGTTGCTGGCGCTGACCCAGGCGGGGATCAGCCGTGAAGATTCCTATCGGGTGGTCCAGCGCAACGCGATGAAGGTCTGGGATTCGGACGGCGCGCTTTCGTTGCTGGAATTGCTGAAGGCCGACCCAGAGGTGACGCTGAGCGATGCCGAGCTGGAGGACAAGTTCGACCTGGGATATCATCTGCGCCACGTCGACACGATCTTCGCGCGCGTGTTCGGGTAGCCTAGCCGTCCCGCATGCCGATGCCGATGCTCGCCCGCGCCGAATCCGCCTCGCTCGACACCACCGGATAGGCGCAATAATCCGCGGCGTAATAGGCGCTCGGCCGGTGGTTGCCGGACCAGCCGATCCCGCCGAACGGTGCGTTCGATGCCGCGCCGTTGGTCGGTTTGTTCCAATTGACGATCCCCGCCCGCGCGTTCGACCAGAACCGGTCGTATAGCGCGGGTGTCTGGCTGACGAGGCTGGCGGACAGGCCGTAGCGCGTGTCGTTCGCCTCGGCGATCGCGGCGTCGAAATCCTGGGCGCGGATCACTTGCAGGATCGGGCCGAACAATTCGATGTCCGGCCGTTCCGCCATGTCGGTCACGTCGATCATCGCCGGAATCAGGAACGGCTTGTCGGGCACCGGCCGCTCCAGATGGCGGAGCGGACGGCCGCCGCGCATCATCAGCGCCAGGAAGCTTTCGGTCAGCTGGTCCGCCGCCTCGTTGTCGATCACCGGCCCCATGAAGGGTGCGGGATCGTCGTGCGGGCTACCTACGATCAGCCGGTCGATGATGGTGTTAATCGTCGCGACCAGCGGCTGCGCCATCGCTTCCTCCACGATCAGCCGCCGCGCGGCGGTGCAGCGCTGGCCTGCGGAGGTGAAGGCGGACTGCACCACCAGCACCGCGGCAGTGTAAAGATCGGGCGTGTCCCACACGACGATCGGATTGTTGCCGCCCATCTCGAGCGCCAGGATTTTTTCAGGCTTGGTCGCGAACGCGCGGTTCAGATTGATACCGGTCCGTGCGGAGCCGGTGAACAACAGCCCGTCGATCCCCGGATGGGCCGCGAGCGCCTGCCCCTCCGCGGGCCCGCCGATCACGACGCGGATACATCCCTCCGGCACGCCTGCGGCGCGGTAGCATTCGACGAGGAACGCACCCGAAGCCGGCGTTTTCTCCGACGGTTTGAAGACCACCGCGTTTCCGGCGAGCAACGCGGGGACGATATGACCGTTGGGCAGATGCGCCGGGAAGTTATACGGCCCCAACACCGCCAGCACGCCGTGAGGCTTGTGGCGAAGCGCGATCCGGCTGCCCATCGACGCGTCGATCCGGCGTTGCGCGGTGCGTTCGGCATAGGCGGTGACCGATATGTCGACCTTCGCCACGACCGATGCGACCTCGCTCCGCGCCTCCCATAGCGGCTTGCCCGTCTCGCGCGCGATCAGGTCGGCGAAGGCTTCGCTGCGCTGGCGAACGACATTGGCGAAACGGCGCAGCGTTTCGACACGCACCGTGAGCGGCAGCGCGGCCCAGGGTGCCCAGGCAGCGCGGGCCAGACCGACCTCATGATCGGGATCGCTGACCGGATTGCGCCAGAGAAGCGCACCGGTCGCGGGTTCGTGCGAGAGGATCTCGTTGGCCATGCGCGCGGAACTAGGCGAATGGCGGTTGAGCGGCAAGATGGCGACACCGACACCTTATCCTCCGCGAACGCGTGGGAATAATGGGGCCAGCGCGGCCCCCATCTCTCGGATCGCCGCCACTTTCGCCGCCAGCACCGACCAGTCGTCCCGCTCCGCGATCGCCGCCCAGATCGCCTCGACCTCGTCGATCAGCATCGAACAGGGCTCCCCCGACCAATAGGGATGCGACCGGTCGTTGCGCGGCATGTAAGCGGCAAGTGCCGCGCGAACCTCGGCCCATGCATCGCCATATTCCTCCGGCAACACGCCGCCGAACGCATCGAAGAAGAACCGGTCGATCCCGACCCCGGTCCTCCGCAACGCGCGCTCGATCGTCTGGACCAGCGCGCGGTCCCCCTCGCCGTCACGCCCGACGACGCCGAACCGCCACAGGATCGCCGCCGCCACCGCTTCCTGATAGCGTGCCGGAAACGCCTCCAGCGCCGCGACCAGCGGGTCGCTGTCCGCAATCAGCCGCAACGATGACGCCAGCTGCATGACGTCCCAGTGGATCGCCTCCGGCTGACGCCCGAAAGCGTACAGCCCCTCGCGATCGAAATAGGCCGCGACGAACCCCGGATCCCAGGTCGGCGCGAACCGCCACGGGCCGTAATCGAAGCTCTCGCCGGTCACATTGATATTGTCCGAATTCAGCACGCCGTGCACGAACCCGGCGGCCATGTACGACGCCGCGAGCGTCGCCGCGCGGTCGACGACCAGTGTGAGCAGCCGCGCCGGATCGTCGCCCGGTTCGTCGTACAGCCGGTCCAGCACATAGCCGACCAGCCGCCGCATGGTCGCTTCGTCGCGCAGATACGCCAGCCGCTGGAACGTGCCGATGCGGATATGCGAATGGCTGAGCCTGACCATCACCGCGCCGCGGGTCGGGGACGGCTCGTCGCCGCGATCCAGCGCCTCGCCCGTCTCGATCAGCGACAGTGTGCGGCTGGTCGGGACGCCGAGCGCCTCCAGCATTTCGGTCGCCAAAATCTCACGTACGCCGCCTTTGAGCGTCAGCCGGCCGTCGCCCGACCGGCTCCATGGCGTCCGGCCCGACCCCTTGGTACCAAGGTCCATCAGGCGGCCGTCCCGCCCGCGCATCTGCGCGAAGGTGAATCCGCGGCCGTCGCCGATATCGGGATTGTACATGCGGAACTGGTGCCCGTGATAGCGCAGCGCCAGCGGTTGCGGCAGCGTATCCGGCAGCGGCACGAACTGCCCGAAATGGCGCACCCACGCGTCGTCGGTCAGCCCCGCCAGCCCGATCTCGGCCGCCGCCCGGTCGTTGCGGAAGCGTAGCCGCGCATCGGGGAAATCCGCCGCGACGACCAAGTCCCACATATCGGGACCTAGCGAGCGGAGTATGGTCTCGGGGCGATAGGCTTGCGGGTCGATCGGCATCCCGCGATATGGCGGACGCACGCCCAAGGACGCAACCATGGCCGCCTATCAAAACGTCTATTAGCGGTCGAACGACGGGTTGCGGCTACATGCGCGCGATTATCCGGGTGGCGACAGCGGCAGAGGCCGGCCACCGATCCTGTGTTTGCCGGGGCTGACCCGGAACGCGCGCGATTTCGACGGGCTGGCGGCGAGGCTCGCCGGGAGATGGCGAGTCATCGCGCTCGATTTCCGGGCCGGGCGGAGAGTGCTTATGCCAAGGACGCGATGACCTGCGTCCCGTTGACCTATGTGCAGGACGTCGCCGCCCTGCTCGCCGCGCACTCGCCGCGCACTCGCCGCGCATTCGATCGACCGGTACGTTGCGATCGGCACGTCCCTGGGCGGGATCGTCACGATGCTGCTTGCGGGCACCGGCGGCGGCGGAATCGCCGGGGCGGTGCTGAACGATATCGGGCCGGAGATCGAGGCCGCGGGGTTCGGGCGGATCCGCGGCTATGCCGGCAAGGCGAGCGCGTTCCCCACTTGGGTGCATGCCGCACGTCACCTCGCCGGGAGCCAGGCGATATCTATCCGACTGGGCGATCGAGGCTTGGCTCGCGATGGCCAAGCGGCTGTACCGCCGGAACGGCGCGGGGCGGATCGTGCTCGATTACGACCTGAAAATTGCAAAGCCGTTTCGCGTGGCGGGCGCTGAGGCCGGCCCCGACATGTGGCGCGCATTGTCGGGGTTGCGTACCGTGCCGACGGTCGTCGTGCGCGGCGGCCGGTCCGACGTGCTGAGCGCGACGACCGCCGACCGGATGGTCGCGACTTTGGATCGGGGGGTGCTGGCGACGGTGCCGGGCGTCGGCCATGCGCCGCTACTGACGGAGCCCGAGGCGCAGGAGGCGATCGATGCGTTGCTGGAGCGGGTTCTCTAACCTCCCCTCCCGTTTACAGAAGGGGATTGAGGGGTGGGCGCTCCCTGTCCACAAGCAGCGTCCGTGGTGATAGCGAGCGCCCACCCCCGGCCCCTCCCGCTTGCAGGAGGGAGCAAAGCTAGGAACGCCCATGCCATGACCCACCTCCACGACGCGC
Source organism: uncultured Sphingomonas sp. (assembly GCF_964244235.1). Taxonomy (GTDB): domain Bacteria; phylum Pseudomonadota; class Alphaproteobacteria; order Sphingomonadales; family Sphingomonadaceae; genus Sphingomonas. The sequence continues at coordinate 77,458 of NZ_CAXTII010000001.1, read as the reverse complement.
TGATCTTCACGCCGAACGATGTCGACCTGTCCCGATCCCCGCTCGCCGGCAAGATCGACGCAGAGACGTATGTGCTCGGCGCGTTCAATCCCGGGCTCACGCGGCTCCCGAGCTGTAATTTGCTCATGATGGTCCGTGTCGCCGAAGCGCTTCGGACGCCGATCGTCGATGGCTATGTCCGATCGATTCGCTGGCAGCAGGGCGAATATAGGCTCGACAGATGGCCACTGGCGCTGGTCGATACCGCCGATCCCCGCACCATCATCATGCGCGGCGGCGGGTGGCGGATCATCGCGTTGACATCGCTGTCCTGGTTGCTGCCGGTCGAACTGGACCCGCAAGGACGGCGCGTCGTCGCTGTCCATTACGACCGTGCGATCGTGCCCCGCGCCTCGTACCAATGCTACGGCGTCGAGGACCCACGGATCACAAAGGTGGAAGACCGGTATCTTATGACGACGTGCTCGGTCAGCCCGGAGCGGCAATGCGCGACGCTCTACACCTCGGCGGACGGTATGGACTGGACGCTGGAGGGGATCGTCCTCGATCACCAGAACAAGGACATGCTGATCTTTTCCGGGCTGATCGGCGGCCGATATTGGGCGCAGACGCGGCCGCTCGGCGACATGTATTTCGCTTACCCGCCGGACAGCAAATGGCGGCCGGGGCCGTCGATCAATCTGGCCCGCTCGCCCGACGCGCTTCATTGGAAACCGCATGAAGCGCCCGGCATCCGCCCTCATGCCGCGACGATCGCAACGGCGCGGATGGGCGGGGGTGCGCCGCCGGTGCTGACCGACCAAGGGTGGCTGACCCTGTGGCACGGGGTCGAACCGTCGGGCGTGATCGGCATCTACCGTACCTATTGGTCGCTGCTCGATCGCGACGATCCGTCGGTGACGCTTCGCGCCGAACACGTGCCGCTGCTCGAGGCCGCGCCTGCGCTGACCGAGCCGCTGAAAGACCTTATGTACATCGACAACGTCGTCTTCACGACCGGGATCGTCGATGGCGGTGACCATTATGTCGTGGCCAGCGGCGAGGCGGACCTGGCCTGCCGAATCACGCATGTCGCGAAGAGCATATTCGGGTAAGTCTTCCCGTTTACGGGGAAGGACTTACGCTATTTCATTTGCTGTGCGATCGACCGCTTCGTCGCCGCGCCATAAGGAGGCTTCAGCCCCGAAAGCTTGCCGATATCGAACCGGCTCTGCTTGAATACGGACTTGACGTGGCTGAACGTCCCCCATCCTCAGGTGCAGCCGATCAGTCCTGCGACCGGCATTATGATCGTGTCATGGCCCGGACGATCGATCCGCAGCGTCGCGTCGGGCACGGTCGCGCCCTGGGTCAGGTCGGCGCGGGCAGTGACCGCCATGTCGAGCGTCGCGATGACGTCACCCAGGGCATATGTCGTAACGCCTGCAAAGCCGTAGCCCCCCACCCCCGACTGCGCGGTGCGCGGATAATCCGCGACGACGCCGTCGATCGACAGGCGAACCGCGGCTGGATCGGCGACCGCCATCGCGACCAGAATCCGCTTTTCCCCGGAACTCCACAGGAACGCGGCGCACCCGGTCGCGGGCAATTGCTGTTTGGGAATCGCGCCGACCGTCACGCCGTTCGCCGCGGCGGCGACCTGCAACGCGAGAAGAAGCGCGATCATGACGCGATCGATATCATGAAGACCCAAGCCGGGTAAGCCGCGATCGCGAGCAGCGTCCCGAGCGGCATCGCCGCATCGCGCGCCATCGCGCGTCCCCGCACACGCTGGAGCAGGACGAAGCCGAGCCCGATCAGGCATCCGACCAGCAGCACCGCGGGCAGTGTCCGCCACCCAAGCCATAGCCCGATCGCCCCCAACAGCTTGGGATCGCCCCCGCCAAGCCCGACCCGGTGCCGAACGAGCCGGTACGCGCGCGCGGTCGCCCATAATAATCCGAACCCCGCGACGCCGCCGATAAGCCGGTCCGCGATCGGCGGATCGAGCCCGGCCCCGCCGCCCGCTAGTCCGATGATCGCCAGCGTACCGGTCAGCCGGTCGGGCAACCAAAACGCCATCACATCCAGCATCGCCAGCGCGATCAGCAACCAGCCGAACACCGCGCCGGCCACGCCCGACCATCCCGGCGCGACGAGGCCTGCCACGACACCTACCGCGAGCGAAGCCAGTTCGATCGCCGGATGACGCGGATCGATCGCCGCCCCGCAATCCCGACACCGCCCCCGCAGCACAGCGTAGCTCAAGACCGGCACGAGATCGCGTGCGCGCACCGGCGCATCGCAGCGGTCGCAGCGCGACCGGCCGCGGATCACCGACCGCCCCGCCGGCCAGCGGATCACGAGCGCGGCCAGGAAACTGCCGACGATCGCCCCAACCCCGCCAAGCAGGATCGCCCAGGCCGCCGCTTCGTTCATTCCTGGCGCGATTGATCCTTGGCTTGCGTGAAATAGCGGTACACCCCGATCAGGTCGATCACCAGCAGCACGACATTCTGTGTGCCGAGCGCCCAGTCGCGGGTCAGCAATCCCCCCGCGATCCAGGCCAATGCCGACACGCAGAACAACACCATGCCCCAACCCGTATCGCGCTTTCCCAGATCGAGCGCGACGATGGTTGCAGCGATCATGCCGGTACCGGCGGCAGCCCATTTCAGCTCAGTGATGATATCCATATGGTCGCCTACGCCCTCGCGCCGGCTTTGTAATTGACCGGGGTCAATCCTAGATGCAGTGCAGCATAAATTTGGGAAAACTTGTCATGGCCACTGATCCTGTCGTCATTCTGTCCTACGCGCGCACCCCGATGGGATCGTTCCAGGGCAGCCTCGCCGGTGCGTCCGCGACCGAATTGGGCGCGACCGCGGTGAAGGCAGCGGTGGAACGCGCCGGGATCGCAACCGACCGGATCGACAAGATCTTCATGGGCAACGTGCTGCCGGCCGGGCTTGGCCAGGCACCTGCGCGGCAGGCGGCGATCGGTGCCGGCCTGCCTACCTCGGTCGAAGCGACGACGGTAAGCAAGGTCTGCGGATCGGGAATGCAAGCGGCGATCTTCGCGCACGACATGCTGGCGGCGGGGTCGGCCGACATCATCGTCGCGGGCGGTATGGAGAGCATGTCGAACGCGCCGTATCTGATGAAGAAGCACCGCGCGGGCGCGCGGATCGGACACGATACCATCTACGACCACATGATGCTCGACGGGCTCGAAGACGCTTACGACGTGGGCCGCGCCATGGGCACTTTTGCCGAGGATACCAGCCGCGAATACCAGTTCACGCGAGCCGCGCAGGACGATTACGCGATCGAGTCGCTGACCCGCGCGCTCGGTGCACAGAAGGGCGGCGCGTTCGACGCCGAGATCGTCGGCGTGACGATCAAGGGGCGCAACGGCGATACCGTCGTATCCGCCGACGAGCAGCCGTCGCGCGGCGACCCCGAGAAGATCCGAAAGCTGAAGGCCGCGTTCGCAAAGGAGGGAACGATCACCGCAGCCTCCTCCTCCTCGATTTCCGATGGCGCCGCGGCGTTGGTGTTTACCCGTGCATCCGTCGCCGAGGCCGAAGGGCTGAAACCCGTCGCCCGCATCGTCGCTCATAGCGCGCACGCCCAGAACCCGGAGCATTTCACCACCGCACCAGTCGGCGCGGTCAGGAAACTGCTCGCCAAGACTGGCTGGACGGTCGACGAGGTCGACCTGTTCGAAATCAACGAGGCGTTCGCATGCGTGCCGATGGCCTGGATGCACGATCTGGGCGTCGATCATGCGAAGGTGAACGTCAACGGTGGCGCGACGGCGCTCGGTCATCCGATCGGCGCATCGGGGGCACGCATCCTGACGACGCTCATCGCCGCGCTGCAACGAACCGGCGGCAAGCGCGGCATTGCCAGCCTGTGTATCGGCGGCGGCGAGGCGACGGCAATGGCAGTGGAACTCATATCCTGATTCGATTCGGCGTGGCCGATGGCCCAAGATGTGGTCGGAAGTGGACGAACCACACGCTACGTCACCGCGGAAATCGCTTCCGGTAAAGAGGCGTTGGCTGAACTGCGACGGGAAGCGAGCATGGATGGCGGCCATCGCGGAAGCGAAGCCGGATTTGGCTGTGTAGGACAGCGGTTTTATCTTCGTCGTGCCGGGACGGGCCCGGCATGACGGCGTCTTGTGAAATCCTATCGCGCAGATAGGCAAAAGCTTCCCTTCACCCCGCCAAAGCATCACCGCTGTTGCGGCACTCCGTTGCGAGGCGCATTTGCAACGACATGGCCACCCTCCTCGATCCCGATGCCCGCGGGCGTGTCATTCTCGTGGGGGCGGGTCCGGGCGATCCCGGGCTCCTGACCGTTCGCGCGGTCGAGGCGATGAAGATCGCCGACGTGGTCGTTCATGACGGGCTGATCGACCCCCGGGTGCTCGATCTCGCGCCGGCTGCCGCGCAGCGGATCTCGGTCGCCAAGCAGCGCGCGCGGCACACGCTGCCGCAGGAGGCGATCAACACGCTGATCGTCGCGCATGTGAAGACCGGCGCGATCGTCGTGCGGCTAAAGGGTGGTGACCCGTTCATTTTCGGGCGCGGCGGCGAGGAGGTGGAGGCGGTGCGCGCAGCCGGATTGCCGGTCGAGGTGATCCCCGGCGTATCGGCTGCGCTCGGCTGCGCGGCGGAGGCGATGTTGCCGCTCACGCATCGCGACCATTCTTCGGCGGTGTCGTTCGTGGCGGGGCAGTGCAAGGGCTTGGCAGATCAGGACTGGTCGGGGCTGGCCGGCCAGGGCCGAACGCTGGTGATCTACATGGGCGTCGCCACCGCGTCCGACATCGCGGACAAGCTCATGGCGGACGGGGTCGCCCCCGACATGCCCGTCGCGGTGCTGGAACGCGGCACGCTGACCGGCAGCCGCGCGCTGCGGACTCTGCTCGCCGACCTCGGCTCCATGGTAGCGCGCGAAGACGTAAAGAGCCCGGCGATCATCGTCGTCGGCGAGGTCGTCGAACTGTCCGACGCGACGGACAAGCTGGCGCGCTGGGCGCGGATCGCCGAGGACGTATCGTGAAGTTGCTGACCGGGAACGACCTGCCGACGGGCGACGTGATCTGGTGGACGGGCAATGGCTGGTCGCGCCATGTCGAGGATTCGGGGGATGTCGGCGTGGACGGCGAACCGGTCGCTCGCGTCGAGGAAGGCGCGCGCCGCGTGACCGGTGCCTATGTGATCGATGCGACCCGGACCCCGGACGGCCCCCGCCCCGCCCACATCAAGGACCGGATCCGCGCGCTCGGGCCGACGGTCCGCCCCGACCTGACGCTGAAGCCTGCCGATCCGGCGGCGGGGAACTGGGTGATATGAGCGTTCTCGAGAATTCCTCCCCGCTCGCGGGGAGGGGAACCAGCGGATCTGGTGAAGGGGGCTTACCGCAAGCGACTCCCTCGTGGATAACCCCCTCCACCATGCTGCGCGCGTGTTCGAGCGAGATCGTGTCCGCCAGACACGATCTTGGCAGGCCGGGAGCCTGCCAAAGCTCGAACACCCTCCCCGTAAACGGGGAGGAATTGAATGTATAAATACGACACCCACGACCAGGCGATCGTGGACGCGCGCGTCCACGAATTCCGCGACCAGGTCGAACGGCGCCTCGCCGGCCAGCTGACCGAGGACCAGTTCAAGCCGCTTCGGCTGATGAACGGCCTCTACCTCCAGCTGCACGCCTATATGCTGCGCGTGGCGATCCCGTACGGTACGCTCGACGGACGCCAGATGCGGATGCTGGGACATATCGCGCGGACGTACGACCGTGGCTATGGCCATTTCACCACGCGGCAGAACATCCAGTACAACTGGATCAAGCTGGAGGACGCGCCCGATATCCTTGCCGATCTGGCGACGGTCGAGATGCACGCCATCCAGACCAGCGGCAATTGCATCCGCAACATCTCGTCTGACCAGTTCGCCGGTGCCGCCGCGGACGAAGTCGCCGATCCGCGGCCCTGGGCGGAGCTGATCCGGCAATGGAGCACCTTTCACCCCGAGTTCAGTTTCCTGCCCCGCAAGTTCAAGATCGCGGTCATCGCGTCCGATGAGGACCGCGCGGCAATGCGACTGCACGATATCGGCATCCAGCTCGTCGAGCGTGCAGATGAAACGGGGAACTCCGTGTTAGGCGCGAAGATCTTCGTCGGCGGCGGCATGGGTCGGACCCCTATGATCGCACCGGAAATCAAGGACTTCGTCACCGCGGATGACCTGATGAGCTATCTGGAAGCCGCCTTGCGCGTCTACAACCGCTACGGCCGGCGCGACAATATCTACAAGGCGCGGATCAAGATCCTGATCCACGAGATCGGCGCGGCGGACTATGCCCGTCAGGTGGAGGAAGAGTTCGTCGCGGTCAAGGCGCTGGGCATCGACCCGCCGGCGGCCGAACTCGCGCGGATCACCGCCTTTTTCGGCGAACCGGCGTTCGAGGCGAGTCTACCCGACGAGATCGATCGCAGCGATCCCGATTTCGCGGTCTGGGTCGATCAGAATGTCCGTCCGCACAAGCAGCCGGGCTACGGTATCGTCACGATCAGCCTGAAACCGGTCGGCGGCATCCCCGGCGACGCGTCCGCGGACCAGATCGACCTGATGGCCGACCTGGCCGAGCGCTACTCGTTCGACGAGCTACGCGTGACGCACAGCCAGAACATCGTGCTGCCGCATGTGCGCAAGGCGGACCTGCACGCGCTGTGGACCGCGCTGTCGACCGCCGGCCTGGCGGAGGCGAACCTCGATCTCATCAGCGACATCATCGCCTGCCCCGGGCTCGATTATTGCAGCCTGGCCAATGCCCGCTCGATCCCCGTCGCGCAGAAGATCGCGACCCGCTTCGCCTCGCCCGAACGCCAGCGCGACCTGGGCGAGCTGAAGCTGAAGATCAGCGGCTGCATCAACGCCTGCGGCCATCATCACGCCGGTCACATCGGCATCCTCGGCGTCGACAAGAAAGGCACCGAAAATTACCAGCTGCTGCTCGGCGGATCGGCAGCGGAGGATGTCAGCCTTGCCCGGATCACCGGCCCCGGCTTCTCGGAGGACGGTATCGTCGATGCGATCGAGCGCGTGACCGACAAATACCTGGTGGTCCGCGAAGAAGGCGAACGCTTTCTGGACACTTATCGCCGCGTCGGGTTCGATATTTTCAAGGCGGCGATTTATGAGTGACGCCGTCGCTATCCTCCGCTTCCGTACCGACGAACCGCATGATGAACCAGCGGTTGTTCTCGACGCGTTTCTCGCCGGCCAGACCGACACCACTGCGGTCGGGCTGGAAGCGGGCGATGATGCGCGTGCATTGCTGCCGTATCTTGGCCGGATCACGCTGATCGAGGTCCGTTTCCCGAGCTTCCGCGACGGCCGCGGCTATTCGGCCGCCAGCATCCTGCGCGAGGGCGGCTATACCGGCGAACTGCGCGCCGCAGGCGATGTGCTGGTCGATCAGATGCTCTTCATGCGCCGCTGCGGCTTCGACAGTTTCGCCCCCGATGCGCCGGTCGATCCGGCAGTCCTGCAACGTAGCATCGACCGCTATGCCGGGAATTACCAACCCGCCGCCGATGGTGCCGTTCCGGTCTGGAGACAGCGACATGGCTAGCGCCGCCGCCCGCGCGCTCGACTTTATCGATGTCGCCCCCGCTTTCACCGCCGACGACGCGGCCGCGCTGGAGGCAGGGTTCGTCGGCGTATCGACGCAGGATATGCTCGCCCAGCTGCTGACCGGCGAACTGGCGGGCCGGGTCGCGGCGGTGTCGTCCTTCGGCGCGGAGTCGGCGGTGCTGCTCCACATGATCGCGCAGATCGACCGCGACGTGCCCGTCATCTTCACCAACACGCAAAAGATGTTCGGCGAGACATTGGCGTACCGTGACGAACTGGCGGAAAAACTGGGCTTCACGGACCTGCGCGTCTACCGCCCCGATCCGCGCCTGCTCGCGGCCAGGGACGCAAGCGGCCTGCGCTGGTCCTACGACCCGGACGGCTGCTGCGACCTGCGCAAGGTCGAACCGCTGCGCCGCGCGCTCGCGCCGTTCGACGCCTGGATCTCGGGCCGGAAGGGCTTCCAGGCGAAGACCCGATCCGCGATCCCGCGGTTCGAGATCGACGAGGGCAAACTAAAGCTGAACCCGCTCGCCGATTGGGACAAGCCTCGGCTCGACGCCTATTTCGACGCACACAAACTGCCGCGCCACCCGCTGGAGGCGCAAGGCTATCGCTCGATCGGCTGCGCGCCCTGCACCAGCAAGGTCCAGCCCGGCGAAGACCCCCGCGCCGGCCGCTGGCGCGGCTGGGACAAGGTGGAATGCGGCATCCACGTGCCGGAACGACCGGGCGAGGAGCCGGTGTTCTGAACCGTGTTCGGATGCGAAACTTGACGCTGTTGAACGGCCGGACCATCTTTGGAAGATGACCTTCGCAGACTTTCCCCGGATCGCAGTCGATCCCGCGATTTGCGGCGGACGGCCCATTGTCGCAGGGACTCGGGTGCGGGTATCCGACGTGCTCGAAATGCTCGCAGCCGGCACTGCACCCGACGAAATCGTCAGGGATTTCCCGTATCTCGCCCATGACGACATCCGTGCCACGCTGGGTTACGCAGCGATGATGGCCGGTCACCCGGTCGTGCTGGCGGCCGAGTGAGGTTCCTGATCGATGCGCAGTTGCCGCCGGCACTCGCGTCGTGGCTCAACGAGCAAGGACATGAGGCAGACCATGTCGCCGATATCGGCCTGCTCGCGGCATCCGACGTGACGATCGCCCTTCATGTGAAGGCAACGGGTTCGATCCTGGTGAGCAAGGATGCCGACTTCGTACTGCTGCGCATGCCCGACCGGTTCCCGTTCGTGTGGATGCGTTGCGGCGATGCTACCAATCGAGCGCTCCAGGCTTGGCTCGCGACGCGCTGGTCACAGGTGATCGACCTGCTCGAAGCGGGCGAACGGTTCGTCGAAGTCCGCTAGCTCAATATTCCGCCAGGTCCGAGAATTTCGTGATCGTCGGGTCGAACTTCATCCGCACCTTGCCCGTCGCACCGTGGCGCTGTTTCGCGACGATCAATTCGGCGAGGCCGTACACGCGCTCCATCTCGCTCGCCCAGGCAGCATGGTCCTCGAAGATTTTCGAATTGTCGCCCTCTACCGGACGCTTGGGTTCCTTCGACGCGACGTAATAATCCTCGCGGTATACGAACCACACCATATCCGCGTCCTGCTCGATCGATCCCGATTCGCGCAGGTCGGACAGCATCGGCGTCTTGTCTTCGCGGCTTTCGACCGCACGGCTCAGCTGCGACAGCGCCAGCACGGGCACGTTCAGGTCCTTCGCCATCGTCTTCAGCCCGCGGCTGATCTCGGAGATTTCCTGGACGCGGTTGCCGTCCTTGTTCCTGCCCGATCCGGTGAGCAGCTGCAGGTAATCGACCACGACGAGCCCGATCTCGTTATCGTGCCGCCGCTGTAGACGCCGGACGCGGGTGTGGAGTGCGCCGATGGTGAGGCCGCCGGTATCGTCGATGAACAGCGGCAGGTTCTCCAGCTCCGCGGCGGCGGCGGCGAGCTGGCCGAACTCGGCGCGGCTGATCTTGCCCATGCGCAGATTTTCCGAGCTGATCCGCGCCTGTTCGGACAGGATGCGCGTCGCGAGCTGGTCCGCCGACATTTCCAGCGAGAAGAATGCGACCTTCGCGCCGACCGAATCGGCTTTCGCGATCCCGTCCGCCATGTCGCGCATCCATCGCCGCGCGGCGTTGAACGCGATGTTGGTAGCGAGCGAGGTCTTGCCCATGCCGGGTCGGCCGGCGAGGATCATCAGATCGCTGTGATGCATGCCGCCGATCTTGGCGTTGATGCTGTCGATGCCGGTCGTGACGCCCGACAGATTGCCGCCCGAATTGAGCGCGCGCTCGGCCATCTTCACCGCGGCGGTCGTCGCCTGGGCGAAGGTCTTGACGCTGCTCTCCGCGCCACCGTCGGCGGAGACCTTGAACAGTTCCTCCTCCGCCAGTTCGATCTGGGCGCGCGGGTTCACCTCCTCCGACGTGTCCATTGCCCGGTCGATCAGCGTACGGCCGACCGACACCAAGGCACGCAGCATCGCCAGATCGTAAATCTGCTGTGCGAACTGGCGCGCACCGATCAGCCCGGCACCGCTGCCCGTCAGCCCGGCGAGATAGGCCGGGCCGCCCAGTTCCTTCATCCCCTCGTCCGCGTCGAACATCGGGCGAAGCGTCACCGGGGTCGCGAGCATGTCGTTGCTGCGAAGCGTCTTGATCGCGGCGAAGACCCGGCCGTGCAGCGGTTCGAAGAAATGCGCCGGCTCCAGCCGGTCGATGACGTCGTCCGCCAACCGGTTGTCGATCATCATCGCGCCGAGCATCGCTGCCTCCGCCTCGACGTTGCGCGGAAGCTGCGGTTCGGGCGCGGCGTGGGCTGGGAATGCGAGAGTAGCCATCCGGTTGCTTCTACGCGGCTCGCCCCGCCGCTCAAGCGTCGTGCGATGGAATGCTGGGGATAAGTGACACGTCCCCGCACCGGCGCTAACGATCCGTGATGGGCGACCCCCGGATCATCGCGATAGACCTCGACGAACGCAGTCTCGGCTGGCGGTCGGCGGATATCGAACAGGAACGGCGGATCGCGATCTTCGACCTGATCGAGGGCAATCATTTCGCGCCGCAGCGTCAGCATGCCGATGGCTATGCGGGGCCGTACCGGATCAAGCTGGAGTCCGAAGAGGGACGGCTTGGCATCCATATGTACCGCGAGGACGGGTCGCATCTGGAGACCCTGGTGCTGGCGCTCGGGCGATTTCGCCGCCCGATCCGCGATTATTTCGCGATTTGCGACAGCTATTTCCAGGCGATCCGTGCCAGCACGCCGCAACAGATCGAGACCGTCGACATGGCGCGGCGGGGTATTCACAACGAAGCCGCCGAACTGCTGAAGGATCGGCTGGCGGGAAAGATCGAGGTCGATTTCGACACCGCACGGCGGCTGTTCACCTTGATCTGCGTCCTCCACATCCGCGGCGACGAAGGCATGCGATGACCGACGAGATCGACCGCCTGATCGACGCGGCGCGTGCCGCCTCGGCCCATGCCCATGCCCCCTATTCGCGCTTCGCGGTCGGTGCCGCGCTGCTGATGGCGGATGGCAGCATCGTGACCGGCGCGAATGTCGAGAACGCAAGCTACGGCCTGTCGCTGTGCGCGGAAACCGTCGCGGTCGCGACCGCCAGCGCGCAGGGGCGGATCGCACAGATCGTCGCGGTAGGGGTCATCGGCGGCGCGATGGACGCGGACGGTCGGGCGACCGGCGACCGACCGGTCAGCCCCTGCGGCCGTTGCCGCCAGGTGCTGAACGAGGCGGCGCAGATGGCGGGGATCGACCTGCCCATCCATTGCGGTGCAGCCGAAGGCGACGCGGTCGCCAGCTACGCCTTGTCGCAATTGCTGCCGGACGCGTTCGGCCCCGCGGATCTGGGCATCGTCTGACCGTGCGAAACCCGGTCGCGAAGACCGGCGAGACCTGCTAACTGTTGCATACCGACACAAGCGCGACGGAGACGAACGATGGGAATGCTCGACGGACTGCTCAGCCAGGTGACCGGGAATGTCGATGTAGACACGCTTGCGGCAAAGGTCGGGCTGACCCCCGATCAGGTCGAACAGGCGATGACCGCGCTCGGCCAGGCACATGGCCAACCCGGCGACACGGTGGCGACGGCCGCGGACAATACGGGGATCGAGCCGAACAAGCTGCAGGACATTGTCAGCCATATCGGCGGCGAGGGCGCATTGGGCCAGTTCGCCGGCCTGCTGGAAGGACAAGAGGGCGGCATCGGCGGGATGCTCGGCGGGTTGAAGTCCAAGCTGTTCGGCTGATCGCCGAGCCGCAGCGCCGGAGGCCATGATGCTCCTTGCCCTGCTGATCCGGACGGCGGACCCGGCGGCATTGATCGCCGGGGAGAAGCTGCGCACCACCGCGGAAACGCGGTGCACCGTCAATCCGGACACGACCGACATTACCGTGTGCGGGCTTCGCCACGCCGACCGGTTCCGCGTGCCCTTCGTGACCCCGACGGTGGCGCGGGGCGACGATGTCGTGGCCGAGCGCGGCAAGCTGCTCCACCGCAATACGCCGATCCAGGACCTCAGCCCGTTTCTGGTGGGTGGCGGGTTGGCTGGCGTGCATGTCGACATAGCATTCGGTCCCGGCAGCGGATCGGGCAAGGTCGATGCGGGCGGTATCCGGCCGATGGCACCGTGACGGCACTTGCGTTGTTCCTCCTGCTCCAGACCGCCGCGTCTCCGACGCCGCCCTTGGCCCCGAAGCAATGGTCGATCCTGCAAGCCCCCTGCGCGGCAGCAAGCGACGATCAGGGCAAGGACATCGTCGTCTGTGGTCATCCCGATGCGATCACGCCGCGCCTGCCGCTGCCGCAGTTCCGCGGGCCGCCCGATCATCCGGTGCCGTCCAACCCCGATCTGTCGGCCGCGGTCGCGCTCGACGGACCATCGGGCAGAGGCGAATGCGGTGCGTATGGCGAAGCCTGCCCCGTCGCGGGGGGCGGGTATGTCGTCCCCAAGCTGGTCGCCGGCGCGATCGATCTCGCGCAGAACGGGTTCAAGAAGCGCCACTACAAGGACAAGGGCGTATCGATCCCGCTCGACGATCCGCCGGCGGACACCGCGGGGCGGTTGCTGCCGTAGATCGCGCCCAATCCGTAATCCTCCCCACCGTCACCCCGGACTTGATCCGGGGTCCATGGTGCCGTGAGCGAAACGACAAGAGCCTCCGACGGCGCGCGCGCCGCCCGATAGACCCCGGATCAAGTCCGGGGTGACGAAGAAGGTTGAGGTGCATTGTACCCCCTTCACCCCAGAATATGCATCCACAACGGCTGTCCCACGACGCTCGGCGACCCGCGAAGTTTCTCCAGTGCCTGCGCGACGCAGCGTTCGGGCCCTTCGTGCGTCACGATGGCGATCAGCACCTGGCCGTCGGTCATGACCCCGCGCTGGATCAGGCTTTCGATCGACACGCCCGCATCGCGCATCGCCGCGGCGATTTCCGCCAGCACGCCGACCCGGTCCGCCACGGCGAAGCGAAGATAGGCGCGCCCGCGCCGGTCGCCGGTGTCGGCGCGCGGCATCGCGGTCAGCGCGGCGACCGGCATCGCGAAGGCCGGCCCATATTCGCCGCGCGCGATGTCGATCAGGTCCGCGACGACCGCCGACGCGGTCGGCCCGTCGCCGGCACCTGCGCCCTGAAACAGCAGGCGACCGACGAAATTGCCCTCCGCCACCACCGCATTCAACGATCCGGTGACATGCGCCAGCGGATGGTCGATCGGCACGAGATGCGGATGGACTCGCTGGAACAGCCCGTACGGCCCCGCCTCCGCGATCCCGAGCAGACGGATCCGGTACCCGAGCGACGCCGCCTCCGCGACATCGGCGGCCATGATGTGACGGATACCGCTCGACACGACATCGGCAAAGGCGGGCCTGGTGCCGAACGCGACGGACGCCAGGATCGCCAGCTTGTGCGCCGCATCGACGCCGTCGATGTCGAAGCCGGGGTCGGCCTCGGCATAGCCCAACGCCTGCGCCTCGTTCAGCACCTCGGCGAAGTCGTGGCCGCCGCCCTTGTCGGCGGGCGCTTCCATCTTCGACAGGATGAAATTGCAGGTGCCGTTCAGGATACCGTAGACGCGCGCGATCTCGTTCGCCGCGGCACCGTCGCGCAGCCCCTTGATGACCGGTATGCCGCCTGCGACCGCCGCCTCGAACGCCAGTGGTGCCCTCCCCGTCTCGGCGGCCGTCGCCAGTTCCATACCGTGATGTGCGATCATCGCCTTGTTGGCGGTAACGAAACCCTTCCCCGCCAACAGCGTCCGCCGCGCCAGCGTCAGCGCGGGGCCGTCCGATCCACCGATCAATTCCACCACCACGTCGACATCGGCGCGGTCCGGCATCGCGGTCGTGTCGTCGACCCAGTCGAAGCGCGACAGATCGACCCCGCGATCCTTCGTCCGGTCCCGCGCCGACACCGCGACGATCTCGATCGACCGCCCCGCCCGCCGGGCAATGAGATCGCGATTGGCGTCGAGCAACCGCACGACACCGCCGCCGACCGTCCCAAGTCCCGCCAATCCGATCCGCAATGCCTCGGTCATGTCTGTCCCCTATCCGTCATGCCAGCGCCTAGCGGACCAAGCGCCGCGCTGTCGACCGGGTAGCGATGGTGCCGATCCTGGCCCGCGGAAGTGGAGGAAGTGGAGGCGTGCCATTGCGCTTTCCACATCGTTCGAAAACAATGGGTTGGGGGCGTGTTGGTGATTGCGCCCTGTTGGGACGCGTCACGACGCGAAGCGAACCGATGGTTTGCGCGATCATCCGCCGGGGCTCGCATGGAAATTCCAACATTGCCAGTGGGGGCAAGGTCGCCCATCTGCCGCCTCGCGACTGCCCGTTGGCCTGCCCGGGCAATGGAGCCCTTACCTCGCCGCCTTCGCCTCGATCGCTTCCCAGATCGTCCCGGTAACATCCATGCCATCGAAGCGTTCGATCGCGACGATGCCGGTCGGTGAGGTCACGTTGATCTCGGTCAGCCACTCGCCGCCGATCACGTCGATGCCGACGAACAAGAGCCCGCGGGCGGCTAGTTCGGGTCCGAGCAGCGCGCAGATCTGTTCCTCCTTCGCGGTCAGCACGGATTTCTCCGCCGATCCGCCGACCGCCAGATTGGAGCGGATTTCGCCTGCCCCCGGCAGCCGGTTGATCGCGCCCGCGACCTTTCCATCGACCAGCACGATCCGCTTGTCGCCCTTCGCCACATCGGGAAGGAACGCCTGCACCATATGCGGCTCGCGCCAGGTCTGGTTGAAGACTTCCATCAGTGCGGACAGGTTCTCGCCCTCGGGCCCAACCTTGAAGATCGCCTTGCCGCCGTTGCCGTGCAGCGGCTTGATGACGATCGCGCCGTGTTCCTTCAGGAACGCCCGCGTCTCGTCCAGGCTTCGGGTGACCAGCGTCGGCGGCATGAACTGCGGGTAATCGAGAACGAAGACCTTCTCCGGCGCGTTGCGGACGCTGGCGGGATCGTTGACCACCAATGTCCGGTGCGCGATCCGCTCGAGCAGATGCGTCGCGGTGATGTAGCCAAGGTCGAACGGCGGGTCCTGCCGCATCAGCACGACGTCGACGTCGTCGCCAAGATCCAGGCTGACGGGGTTGCCGAACGTGAAGTGATCGCCCTCGACCCGCTGCACCCTCACAGGATGCGCGCGAGTCCACACCCGGCCGTCGCGATAGTTCAGGTCTTCGGCACCGTAATGGAACAGCCGGTGACCGCGCGCCTGCGCGGACAGCATCAGTGCGAAGGTGGAGTCGCCCGCGATGTTGAGGTCTTCGAGCGGGTCCATCTGGACGGCGACGGTTAACGGCATGATGGTCCTCGGTTTCGCGTGCAGTTAGGCAATGCCACTCGCATGTCACGGCGTCCTATCCCGTTCGTTGCGCGCCAGGCAGGGGGGTTTCGGCTTCATGGCATCCACGCATTCTCGATATGCCGCGGCCGTGTGCCCGGTGCGAGCAGGATCACGTCGATGCGGATGTCCTCCCCCGCCCCGGCATAGCACGGCATCAGATATTCCGCCGCCGCGGCCACCCGCGCAAGCCGGCGTTCGTCGATCGCGAAATCCAGTTCGGCGGCGGTGGCGCGCGCCTTCACCTCCACGAACGCGACCAGGCCGCCGCGCTTGGCGACGATATCGACCTCCCCGGCGGGCGTCCGGACGCGGCGATCGAGGATCTGCCAGCCCTTGAGCCGTAACCACCACCCCGCCATCCGCTCGCCGCGCCGGCCTGCGGCTTCGGCGACGCGGCGCTCGCCTGTCCCCCGCGTCCTCATCCCTTCATCGCCAGCGCGCGGGCGTATAGCGTCTTGCGATCGAGCCCGAGCCGCTTGGCGACCTCGCCCGCCGCCCTGGCCGCGGGCAGCCGGGTCAGCGCTTCCGCGAGGGCCGCGTCGCCGTCCTCGGCGCTGGCGGGGGCTGCCTCGCCCGGCGGCGCGACGACGATCACGACCTCTCCGCGCGGCGGCACATCGGCGTAGCGCGCGGCGAGCGTCGATAGCGTCCCCGTCACCGCCTCTTCGAACTTCTTGGTGATCTCGCGAGTCACCGCCGCCTCGCGGTCGCCCAGTCCCTCGGCCAGCGCGGACAGGCACGCCGCCGTCCGTGGTCCGGACTCGTAGAACACCAGCGTCGCACGGATGCCCGCTACCTCCGCGATCGCATCGGCGCGCGCCTTGGCCTTGCTCGGCAGGAACCCGACGAACAGGAACCGGTCGGTCGGCAACCCCGCCAGCGTCAGCGCGGCGACCGCGGCGCAGGGCCCCGGGATCGTCACCACCGCATGCCCCGCCGCGCGCGCGTCGCGCACCAGCTTGTAGCCGGGATCGGAGATCAGCGGCGTCCCGGCGTCCGACACCAGCGCGACCGCCTGCGTCGCCATCCGCGCGATCAGCCCGGGGCGCATCCCTTCCGCATTGTGATCGTGGTACGGCAGCATCGGCCGCTTGACGCCGATATGGCGGAGCAGCCCGGCGGTCACCCGGCTGTCCTCCACTGCGATGATATCCGCGCGCGACAATATGTCGGCGGCGCGCGGGCTCAGATCGCCAAGATTGCCGATCGGGGTCGCGACGATGTAGAGGCCTGGCCCAAGAGACTTGGAATCGAGCGGGTTCATAGGGGCGACCATGGCAGAGCAGCGGACGATAGCACAGTCGCGTTCGAAACGACGGACGGGGCGATGGATCGCCCTGGCGGCAGCGTGCCTGCTCGGCGCGTGTCAGACGGTCGTCCCGCGCGGCGCGGTGGAGGCACCCGAGCGTCGGGCCCCGCGCCTGCCGACCGCGCAGCCCGGCGAAGGCGTCGCGACCGGTATCCCGCTGGATACGCAGCGCAACCGGGTAGCGCTGCTGGTGCCGCTGTCGGGTGCGAATGCCGGTGTCGGCCAGTCGATCGCGAACGCGACGATGCTCGCGTTGCTCGACACGCAGAACGAGAAGGTCCGGATCACCAATTACGATACCGCAACGGGCGCAGCGGATGCGGCGCAGCACGCGCTCGCGGACGGTGCGCAGCTGATCCTGGGGCCGTTGCTGGCCGACGATGTCCGCGCGGTCGCACCGATCGCACACGCGGTGGGCGTACCGGTCATCAGCTTTTCCAACGATGGCGGCGTCGCGGGTAGCGGCACCTATGTGATGGGATATGTCCCGTCGCAATCGGTCGATCGGGTCGTCGGTTATGCGCGCGGACGCGGCGTCACCGCCTTTGCCGCCCTGGTCCCAAACGGGCTTTACGGCCAGCGCGCGTCGACCGCGTTCCTCCGCTCGGTCGAGGGCGCGCGCGGGCAAGTGGTGTCGCTGGAGACCTATGGCCACGCGACCGGCGGGATCGCCGCGGCGGCAGGCAAGCTGGCGGCGAAGGCCCCCTATGGCGCGGTTCTCGTTGCGGACTCGGGTGCGACCGCCGCGCTCGCCGCGCCCACGCTTCGCAAGCAGAGCGGCCCGTCGATGCATGTGCTCGGCACCGAATTGTGGAACGCGGAAAACGGAATCGCCGCGAAGCCTGCGCTGACCGGCGCGTGGTTCGCCAGCGTCGCGGACACGCTGTACCGCCAATATGCCGCCAAATATCGCGTACGGTTCGGCACCTCGCCCTACCGCCTGTCGAGCCTGGGCTATGACGCGGTCTTGTTGACGGTCCGGATCGCCCGCGACTGGCGCGCGGGGTCGCCTTTCCCGGAGGCGCGTCTGCGTGACCAGGGCGGATTTGCCGGGCTGGACGGCGCGTTCCGCTTCGGACGCGACGACATCGCCGAACGCGCGCTGGAAGTGCAGGAAATCCGCGCCGGCGGGCCGGTGGTGGTGTCGCCCGCGCCGAGCGGGTTCGGAGGGCGGTAGCAGGCAGGCGATTTAGACCAGCACCTCCGCGCTCATCACGATCTCCGGCAGGATCGCATCGAGCAACAGCGCCCCCGCCTCCGTCACGCGCAGCCAGCCCCCTGCGCACACGATGAGCCCGAGGGTCGCGAGCCGCGCCACCCCGGCGGCGTCCACCGGCGCTGCACCGCCCGCCAGCCGCGCGATCCGCGTCAGATCGACGCCCTCGCGCAGCCGCAACCCCATCAGCAGCGCCTCGGTCGCGCGGTCGTGCGGGGTCAGCGAGTCCTCCGTTTCCAGGCCGTGGCCGTTGCGATCCACCGCGGCCAGCCAGTTCTCCGGCTTCCTGCGCCGCACCGTCGCCATGCCCAGCCGCCGGCCATGCGCGCCCGGCCCGACACCGGCATAGTCGCCATAGCGCCAATAGGTCAGGTTATGCCGGCTCTCGGCACCCGACCGCGCGTGGTTCGAGGTCTCGTATGCAGGCAGCCCCGCCGCCGCGGTCATCGCGCGTGTCGCCTCGAACAGATCGGCGGCCGAATCGCCGTCCGGGACCCTGATCCGCCCCGCCGCCGCTTCCGTCGCGAAGCGGGTGCCGGGTTCGATCGTCAACTGGTACAACGACAGATGCTCGGTCCCGAACGACAGCGCGCGATCCAGTTCCGCCTCCCATGCCGCCAACCGCTGCCCCGGAAGCGCATAGATCAGGTCGAAGCTCACTCGCGCGAACGCCGTCTGCGCGGTTGCGAGCGCGGCCAGCCCTTCGTCCACGCCATGTGCCCGCCCGAGGAAGCGAAGCGCGTCGTCGTCAAGCGACTGCAGCCCCAGCGACACCCGGTTGACCCCCGCACCCGCCAGATCGGCGAAGCGCGCCGCCTCGACCGAGGACGGATTTGCCTCCAGCGTGATCTCGACATCCCCCGCCATGCGCCAATGCCCCGCCGCGGCGTCGATCACCGCCGCGACCGTCTCGGGCGGCATCAGCGATGGCGTGCCGCCGCCGAAGAAGATCGACCCCAATGTGCGCCCCGGCAGCATCGCCGCCTCGTGGCGCAGGTCCGCCAGCAATGCCGCACGCCACGCCGCCTGGTCCACCGCGGCGCGGACGTGACTGTTGAAATCGCAATAGGGGCATTTGGAAACGCAGAACGGCCAGTGCACATAGAGCGCGAACGGTTTGTCCGGCGATGGTGTTTGGCTGCGGTTCATGCGCGGTCGCTATGCCCCTCCGCAGCAGCCGAAGGAAGAGCGATGGCAGGAAGCGACGCACGCGAACTCGGTCTGCTCGCCGCCGCCGTCGCGATCGCAGGCGGCGTGCTTGCCGGGTGCGCGGCCGGGCCGCCGCGCATAATCGAACGCCGGACGAGCGATGCGCCGGCCGCGCGCGGAGCCGGGCTGCTCCGACAGGCGATGCTGAACGACCAGAACGCCGCGCGCGCCGCGGCCGGCGCATCACCGCTCATATGGAACGACATGCTCGCCGCCGATGCGCTGTCCTATGCCCGCACGCTCGCGAAGACCGGTCGCTTCCAGCATGCCGACCAGCCGCAGGGAACAGGTCGCGAGGGCGAGAATCTGTGGACCGGCACGCGCGGGGCCTATGCCTATGACGAGATGGTCGGGCATTGGGTCGCGGAGAAGGAGGACGTCGTCGACCTGCCGGTGCCCGCCTCCAGCCGCACCGGGCGGTTCGGCGATGTCGGGCATTATACGCAGATCGTGTGGCGTGCGACGACCGAAATCGGCTGCGCGCTCGCGAGCAACGCCACCGACGATTATCTCGTGTGCCGCTATTCCCCGCCGGGGAATATCGCAGGCCTGCGGGATTTTTGACCCTTGTTCGGGCTGATCGCGGTGCATACGTTCAGCGGAGCTGATTTTGTTATTCGCGAGGATGGGGGATGTCGGCTTTCGCCGGAGTTATCTAGATTTATCGCGTCGCTTATTTTATAAGTTCGGCGCATTCTTAGATAGCCGTAGCTTAGAGTATTCTATAGATACACTTAAAAGCATATGCTCCTCACGCCGACTTTAGATAATCAATCATGGCATGAAGATCTAGTTTTTTGAGCTCAGCGACGATGGCGCGCTTTTGTTGCGCATTGTTTCTTTCAAACCAAACCTTTGTATTAGCGCGACCATCCCAAAAGGTTGCAGGCAACATAGAGATTACATCCTTAGCACTTGATTTATACCCCCAGTTGCAGATATTACAGAGAAACAGAATTTCGCCACGTAATCTGAGAGTAGGAATATAAAATACATCCTGTTTAAGATATTTTCTTTTCACAACCTCTCTGTGATTGTTTCCACAATGGGTGCAATTCCTTATGCGTCCAATACCTAAAGTTATATATCCCTGCTCCGTATACATCATGAACGTAATCTCCTAGCCATGGAGGATGTAATCGGCTCGTAATGAATACATATTGGACATTTCAAAGCATAATACGTCTTAGTAGGAAAAACGTTTATAAAGCCGCATAATACGATACCTTCCCTATCATATACCGCTCTAAAGCCCACGTTGTTGTGACAGCGCGGGCATGGCTTATAGACCGTTTTAGACGAAGGCTGCTCTTTCCATTTTGGATCAGAGGCAATCTATCCCGACATGCTATAGACCTTTCATATGGCGTATCCTGGGCGTACCTCAGGACTCT
This sequence comes from uncultured Sphingomonas sp., assembly GCF_964244235.1. Taxonomy (GTDB): domain Bacteria; phylum Pseudomonadota; class Alphaproteobacteria; order Sphingomonadales; family Sphingomonadaceae; genus Sphingomonas. The sequence goes on along the minus strand of NZ_CAXTII010000001.1, from coordinate 56,803 downwards.
GACATGGGAATATTTACAAACAGTATGTAAGGGGCCAGGCGCTCGCCCAATCCGTCAATCGATAGAAAGTGTCGTCCAAATCGAAGTTATCTTAACCACCGGGCCTTCGCCGGCGAGGGGGTGGGACGGAAGAAAGTCACGCCCCCAGCATCCGGATGATCCCCGAAAAATCGGTGCCGCCTTTCCCCGTCGCGGCGAACGCCTCGTACAATTCGGTCGCGCGCTCCCCAATCGGCGCGGCGAAGCCTGCGTCCTTCGCCGCCGCCATCGCAAGCCGCAGGTCCTTCAGCATCAGCGCCGCCGCGAAGCCGCCCTGATAGTCGTGGTCCGCGGGCGTATCCGGCCCGATGCCCGGCAATGGCGCATAGCTGGTCATCGACCAGCTCTGCCCGGACGAGACGCTGGAGATATCGTAGAATTTCTGCGGATCGAGCCCGAGTTTCTGCGCCAGCAGGAACGCCTCGCATGTCGCGACCATCGTCGCACCGAGCAGCATGTTGTTGCAGATCTTCGCCGCCTGCCCCGCACCGCTCAGCCCGGCATGGATCACCGCCTTGCCCATGTCGGCGAGGTAGGGCTCGGCGCGGTCGAACCCGTCGTTGCTGCCGCCGACCATGAAGGTCAGCGTCCCCGCCGCTGCTGCACCGATCCCGCCCGATACGGGAGCATCGACCGCGGTCAGCCCCTTGGTCCGCGCCGCTTCGGCGACGCGCTTTGCGGTGGCGACGTCGATCGTCGAACAATCGATCAGGATCGCGGACGGCCTGGCGATACCGAAGACGCTGTCGGTATAGACCTGTTCGACATGCGTGCCCGCGGGCAGCATCGTGACGACGGCTTCCGCCCCATCCGCCGCCTCGGTGGCGCTGGCGACGGACAAGCACCCCGCCGCCTCCGCCTTGTCGAGCGCCTCCGCCGACAGGTCGAACGCGCGGACATCGTGCCCTTTCTTCGCCAGATTCGCGGCCATCCCGCCGCCCATATTGCCCAGACCGATGAAACCGACGCGTGCCATATCTCTCTCCTTTTTTCTCCCCTCCCGCTTGCTGGAGGGGTCGGGGGTAGGCGCTCGCTCACCGCGGGTGGGGACGCTGGCCGAAGCGCCTTTCCACCCGTGCCGCTTGCCGATAGCGAGCGCCCACCCCCCAGCCCCCTCCCGTAAACGGGAGGGGGCGCTACCTTACTTCCCCGTCCACACCCCAGCGCGCTTCTCCACGAACGCCGCCATCCCCTCGCCCTGGTCCGCACTCCCGAACAGCCCGTGGAACAGCCGCCGCTCGAACTGCACGCCCATCGCCAGACCCGTCTCGAACGCCGCCGTCACCATTTCCTTGTTCGCCAGCACCGCGAGCGGGGCCATGCCGGCGATAGTGGCGGCGGTCTTCACCGCCTCATCGACCAGATCGTCGGCGGGGACAATGCGGCTGACCAGCCCGGCGCGTTCGGCCTCGGCGGCGTCCATCATCCGGCCGGTCAGGCACATCTCCATTGCCTTCGCCTTGCCGACCGCGCGGGTCAGCCGCTGCGATCCGCCCATGCCGGGGGCGACCGCCAGCTTGATCTCGGGCTGGCCGAACTTCGCGGTATCCGCTGCCAGGATGAAGTCGCACATCATCGCCAGCTCGCACCCGCCGCCAAGCGCATAGCCCGCGACCGCGGCGATGACGGGCTTGCGCGTCTTCGCGAACCGGTCCCATCCGGCAAAGAAATCCGCGCCGTACATTTCGGCGAACCCCCGCGCCTGCATCTCCTTGATGTCCGCGCCCGCCGCAAACGCCTTCGTGCTGCCCGTCAGCACCGCGCAGCCCTGCGCGGGGTCCGCATCGAATGCGGCGAAGGCGGCGAGCAGGTCGGCCAGGACCTGGCTGTTCAGGGCGTTGAGCGCCTGCGGGCGGTTGAGCGTGACCAGCGTCACGCGGTCGCGCTGTTCGACGAGGATGGTTTCGTAGGTGGGCATCGGCTCTCCTTGTGTCCCCGCGAAGACGGGGACCCAGACTGGGCTCCCGCCTTCGCGGGAGAACAATTCAACTTGGCGTCCACGCTTCCGTATCGGGCATCGGCGCAAAGATTTGGTCGATCACATGGTCGGTTACACCCTCAGGCGTATCCGGATTCCAGCGCGGCGCATTGTCCTTGTCGACGATCACCGCGCGCACGCCCTCCAGAAAATCATGCCGCTGCACCACGCGCGCGCCGACCGCATATTCCTGGCGCATCTCGTCCTCGAACGTCGCCATCGCGCGGCCGTCGAGCAGGAGCTTCAGGCTGACCTTCATCGTCTGCGGCGACTTGGTCTTGAGCGTGGCGAGCGTCTTCGTCGCCCATTCGTCCGGATCGGCCGCGAGCGCGGCATAGATATCCTCCAACCGGTCGCTGGCGAACAGCCGGTCGATCTCTTTGCAATGTTGCATGACTTCACCATCGTCGGGCACGTCCGATGACCCTTCGAGGACGAGCGCAATCTCTTGCGGGCGTTCTGTGATCCAGTCCTTCACACCATCCAGTCGGGCACTTGTCAGGTAATGGGTCGCCAAGCCAAGCGCCAAGCAGTCCGCACCATCGATGCGGTGCCCGGTCAGCGCGAGATACTGCCCCATCCGCCCCGGCAGCCGCGACAGGTACCAGCCGCCGCCGACATCGGGGAACAACCCGATCCCGGTTTCCGGCATGGCGAACTTCGTATTCTCCGTCGCGATCCGATAGTCGCACGGCAACGCCAGCCCGACGCCGCCGCCCATGGTGATCCCGTCCATGACCGCGACCGTAGGCTTGGCATAGGTGAACAGCGCGTGGTTCATCCGGTACTCGGCGTGAAAGAACGCGCGCGCATCGACCCCGTCCTTCGCGCCGCTGTCCGCGAGCATGCGGATATCACCGCCCGCGCAGAAGCCGCGGCCCTCGGCGTGGTCGATCAGAACGATTTCGACGGCAGGGTCTGTCCGCCAGGCGTTCAGCGCATCGAGGATGCCCGCGCACATCGGCAGGTTCAGCGCGTGGAGCGCCTTGGGCCGGTTCAGCCGGATGCGGCCGATCCGGCCTTCGATGGTGGTCAGGACGTCGGTCAAATTCCCTCTCCCTGCGGGAGAGGGAGGGAGCAGCCGAAGGCTGCGGAAGGGTGAGGGCGACGCAAGCGCTGCGGCTCGCCCTCACCCCGCGCCGCTTCGCGGCTTGCCCAGCATCGGGTGAATGGCGCCCCGCGCCATTCACCCGATGCTGGGGGCATGGCCGACCCGATGCTCCCGGCGGGAGAGGGAAGAAGAAGCGTCCCCCTCACTGCCGAGTCAGCTCCCGCCCGACGATCATCCGCATCACCTGGTTCGTCCCCTCCAGGATCGAATGCACGCGCAGGTCTCGCCAGAAGCGTTCGATCGGGTAATCCATCAGATAGCCATAGCCGCCGAACAGCTGCAGCGCACGGTCGGCCACCGACGATCCGGTATCCGTCGCCAGCCGCTTCGCCATCGCGGCGAACTTCGTCTTGTCGGGTGCGTTCGCGGTCACCTTCGCGGCGGCGACGTAGAGCAGCGCGCGCGCCGCCTCCAGCTCGGTCGCCATGTCCGCCAGCATGAACTGCGTGTTCTGAAAATCAACGATCGGCTTGCCGAACTGCTGCCGGTCGCTTGTATAGGCGATCGCTTCGTCCAGACAGCGCTGTGCGCCGCCCAGCGAACACGCGCCGATGTTGAGCCGCCCGCCGTCCAGCCCCATCATCGCGATCCGGAACCCCTCGCCCTCGCCGCCGACCATGTTCGCGGCGGGCACGCGCACGCCGTCGAAGATCACCTGCCGCGTCGGCTGCGAATGCCAGCCGAGCTTGCGTTCGTTCGCGCCGAACGACACGCCGGGCATGTCCTTCTCGATCACCAGCGCGGAGATGCCCTTGGGGCCATCCTCGCCGGTGCGGACCATCGTCACATACACCTCGTTCTCGCCGGCGCCGGAGATGAACTGCTTGGTGCCCGTCACTACCCAGTCGTCGCCGTCCCGCGCCGCGCGCGTCTTCAGCGCCGACGCATCGGAACCCGAGGACGGCTCGGTCAGGCAATAGCTGGCGATCCGGTCCATCCCGACGAGCGACGGCAGATACTTGTCCTTCACCCCCTGGTTGCCGAACCGGTCGATCATCCACGCCGCCATATTGTGGATCGAGATGAACGCGCTGGTCGAGGGACAGCCATAGGCCATCGCCTCCATGATCAGCGCCGCCTCCAGCCGGCCAAGCGCGATGCCGCCCGATTCTTCGCTGACGTAGATCGACGCGAAACCGAGTTCGGCCGCTGCCTTGATCGTCTCGCGCGGGAAGATGTGTTTCTCGTCCCATTCGCCCGCGTTCGGTGTGATCCGGTCGGCGGTGAAACGGCGCGCGAGGTCCTGGATCTCGCGCTGGTCGTCGGTGAGGTCGAACTGGCCGGTCATCTGTTTTGCGCCCGCCAAGGAAAAAGCCCCAGTCCAGCTAGAAGAATGCTGCCAAGCCACGCGCCATAACCGACAAGCCGGCCCTCGATCATACGTGGCATCCCACCCTCGTCGGTAGGCAGGCCATGCCGCGACAAGCTCAACATGACCAAGAACGTTAGCGAAATTGCCATTATCCTCCGGATGATCCGCGGCGTGTCGTCGAGCCAAAGCACGATGACGGCCGCGACCACGAGCGGGTTTGCCAACCATTCCACATAACCGAGCAGAAGCCCGAGTACTCCCCATAACAGGTATACATAACCAGGATTGTCAGAATCGTTGATCCTGAGCGCGGGCAGCACCAGCGATAACAGCCAAAGCAAGGCGATCGAACAGGCCAATCCGCGCCGCATCGGCACACTCATCACGCTCACCCCATCGTCGGAATGACGAATGCGTTGCCGCCATGCCCTACCCCGCCATCGGGCCAGCGCTGGGTGACGGTCTTCACCTTGGTCCAGAACTTCACGCCTTCCATCCCGTGCTGGTTGGTGTCGCCGAACGCAGAGCGCTTCCACCCGCCGAAACTGTGATACGCCACCGGTACCGGGATCGGCACGTTGATCCCGACCATGCCGACATTCACCCGCGCCGCGAATTCGCGCGCGGCGTGGCCGTTGCGGGTGAAGATGGCGACGCCGTTGCCATATTGGTGATCGCCCGGCAGCTTCACCGCGGTCTCGAAATCGGGGGCGCGGACGATCTGCAGGACGGGGCCGAATATCTCCTCCTTGTACGCGCTCATGTCGGGCGTGACGTGATCGAACAGGCTGGGGCCGACGAAGAACCCCTCCTCATGCCCCTGCAAGCTGAACCCGCGGCCGTCGACCACCAGCTCGGCCCCCTCGTCCACCCCGGTCCGGATCCAGTCCTCGATCCGCTTCTTGTGCGCCGCGTTCACCACCGGACCGTAATGCGCGTCGTCATCGGTCGATACGCCGACCCGGAGCGCCGCGATCGCGGGGATCAGTTTCTCGCGCAATGCCTCGGCGGTCTTATCGCCGACCGGCACGACCACGGGCAGCGCCATGCAGCGCTCCCCCGCCGATCCGAACGCGGCCCCCGACAGGTCCGCTACGACCTGGTCCAGGTCCGCGTCGGGCATGACGATGCCGTGGTTCTTGGCACCGCCCATAGCCTGCACGCGCTTCCCCGCCGCGACGCCGCGGCGGTAGACATAATGCGCGATGTCGGACGAGCCGACGAAGCTGACTGCCGAGATCGCAGGATGGTCGAGGATCGCATCGACCATCTCCTTGTCGCCGTGGACGACTTGCAGGATGCCCTCGGGCAGTCCCGCTTCCAGAAACAATTCGCCCAGCCGCACCGGCACCGACGGATCGCGCTCGCTCGGCTTCAGGATGAATGCGTTACCCGTCGCGATCGCGACGCCCGACATCCATAGCGGGATCATGCCGGGAAAGTTGAACGGCGTGATGCCTGCGCCGATGCCGAGCGGCTGGCGCATCGAATACACGTCGATCCCCGGCCCCGCGCCTTGGGTATATTCCCCCTTCAGGATGTGCGGGATGCCGCAGCAGAACTCGATGACCTCCAGCCCGCGCTGGATGTCACCCTTGCTGTCCGCAATCACCTTGCCATGTTCGGACGACAGCAGGTGCGCCAGCGAGTCCATGTTGGCCTCGACCAGTTCCTTGAAGCGGAACATCACGCGTGCCCGGCGCTGCGGGTTCGTCGCGGCCCAGGCCGGCTGCGCCGCCTGCGCGGCTGCCACCGCACGGTCGAGATCGATCTGCGTGCCGAGCGTCACACTCGCCTGCACCCGGCCGGTGTTTGGGTCGAACACCTCGCCCATACGCCCGCTCGCGCCGCCGCTGCCGCTGCCGCCGCCGGGGCCGGGGCCGGGGCCGGGGCCCGCTATCAGATGATCGATGATACGCATGCCTTGCTCCTGAATATATTTTGGCGCGCCATCGCACAGATGAACGCCGTTGTCAGTCCCGACGCCAGGGGAACCGATCGGCGCTCGACCGGTTGCGTGATGACGGCAACAAACGTGGGAAGAGCGAATGGATATCTGTCAGTTGATACTCGACGACCATGCCGAGCAACGTAAGCTGTTCGGCATCATCGAGGAGATCGACCGTACGGATATCGCCTCGCTCGACGCGGTATGGGGTCGCCTGCGCAAGCTGCTCGACACCCATGCCGAAGCGGAAGAGCGCTTTTTCTACCCCATCGTCGTCCGCCGCGGCGAGGGCGCGGGCGATGCCGACGGGATGAAGGACGAGGTCGAGGACGCGATCGACGACCATAACGAGATTCGCGACAGCGCCGCCGCGGTCGCCAAGGAAAAGACCGGGACCGACGCCTGGTTCAAGGCCGTCGAGAAGGCGAACGAAGCCAACAGCAAGCACATGGCGGAGGAAGAACGCCAGGGCATGACAGACTACCGCCGCCACACCAGCGCCGACGAACGCCACCGCGCCGGCATCAAATTCGCGGCGTTCGACGCGCGGTATGTCGACGGGGTGAAGGCGGTCGGCAAGGACCCGGGCGACTATATCGCGGAGCAGAAGGTCGGCTGACGGGGGGCGTCGATGATCTACGCCATCAGCGCGTGAAGCACGGTCCGCTCTCTCGCGCTGAGGTCGGGATGCCACAGGTCGCCGATCAGCACCACGCGCGTGTCGTCGCTGTCGTTGACCGCTTCATGCTCGATCGTGTCGTCGAACACGATCGCTTCGCCCAGCATCCACCCGCGACGTTCGCCGCCCACGGTCAGCGAACAGTCTTCGGGAATGATCAACGGAATATGTACAACGAGCCTGACGTTCGTCACGCCGACATGGGGCGGGATGTGGGTATGCGGTGCCAGGATGGAGAACATCAGATTGGGCGATCGGCCGCCGATTACCGGCGTCGGCAAGGCTGCAAAGGCCTTGACGGTTGCCGGACAGCGATCGGCGTTGCCGCGGACGATGCCCCCCCCGCGCCACAGATGCACGGCGCTCCATTGTCGCGAGCGGTTGAGATCTACCCATTGATCGAGCGGAACGTCGGTCGGGTGGTCGATATAGGGCGCAGCCGCCATCGCATCGTCGGCCATCAGCCGTAGATACTCGGCGGTAAAGGCGGCATGCCCGCGCGCCACTGCGGCCAATCCGGCAAAGGTTGCGGAGTCGTGATAGGGGAGCCGCAACAGCATCGGGAGCACCGGCGACACCGCGTCCGCAATGCCGAGTACGAACGCGTCGATCCGCGCGCATTCCTCGCGCGTACAGCCGAGCCGGTCGATTTCCGAAGCCGCGATCCCGGACAATCGCACGGTCCGCGAACGATGCGCAGTGTCGCAGTAGCGGCGCGCATGCTCCAGCCGGGCACGAAGCGCGGGCGGTGCGGCATCGGGTTCGTCGATCAGGGACAAGGCGGCGCGATACGGCTCTTCGGCATCGTCGCCCTTCGCTTCGATCAGGCCCGCCTTCAGCAGCAGCGATAGGGGGTCGCGCGGTTCGATCGCCAGCGCATGGCCGATCGCGATCATCGCATCGTCATGCTGGCCCAGCGCACGACGGATCGCCGCCAGTTTCTTCCAGGTCGCGGCATCGCCCGGGTCGTGTGCCGCCAGTTCCGCCAGCAGCGCCGCAGCAGCCGGCAAGTCACGCCGTGCTGCAGCCGCATCGGCCTGCCCGGCGAGTAGAAATTTCTGGTCGTCGCGCGACATTAGGGGAACTCCGCCGGCAGGTTCATCTGCCAGCGGAGTCCAGACCCTTAGAAGTCGACGGTCACACCGGCGAAGAGGTACCGGCCCATCGAGTCATAGACCTGCGGGTAGGTGTTGCCGTTGCCGAACGTGCCCGACAGGTTGTTCGAACCGACGAGCGGCGGGTCCTTGTCGAGCAGGTTGTTCGCGCCGACGTGCAGCGAGAACTTGTCGGCAACGCGAACGCTGGTCGATAGATCGAAGTAGTTATACGCGGGCAGACGGCTGTCCGAAGCGTAAACAATGCTGGGGTTCGATATGAAACCGTTCGAGCTAGATGCATCGACATTCACGCCCGAGTAGTGTCGCCAATTCAGCGAAACCTGGAAGTTACTTGGGGCATTATAAGTCACACGAAGCTTTGAACGATATTTTGGCGCCGGAACGCCGCAGTTCGTACCGTAGTAACCAGAACAGTTATAGGTAGTCGTTCCATCAGCCAGCGTCGTTCCCGGAGACTGCTTCAAGTCAATCAGGAACGTGCCGGTATAATCAATCCCAAGCGATCCTATATTATGGAGACCAACGCGCTCGAAGTCGAAGCGATAGCTACCAGCCACGTCGACACCGCGCGTCTGAAGCTGACCGATATTCAAGGTCGTATTCACGACCTGACCATTGGTGCCCAGAAACAGTGATCCGTTGGTGGGATCGCGCTGGACCAGGCTACAAAATGTCGGGCTACCGTTGGCGAGGCACTGGTTCAAAATGATCTGCGCACCAACAGTACCGATCGCGCCCTTGACCTTGATGTTGAAGTAATCAGCCGAGATAACCAGGCCACGCAGCACGCCCTGCGTCGGAGCGATGACTGCACCAGCGCTGTAGGTATCCGACACTTCGGGCTTCAGGTTAGGATTGCCGCCACCGAATTGGACGTACTGGTTGGCCGTATTGTTGACGATGTTTCCGAACTCCGCGGCCGTCACGCCGGACCGGGCGCACTGAGCAGCGGTATATCCCGTCGCACCAGCCGCGGGACCTTTCGTTGTACCGTTTGTAAGGCCGTTAACTGCAGCACCGGAGCAGGGATCGCTTCCCGTGAACAGACTCTGGCTAGCGGGCGAGAACAGTTCCTGCACGTTCGGCGCACGAACCGCGCGATTGTAGCTTGCGCGAAGCCGCAGCGGACCGACTGGCTGCCAGACGACGTCGCCCTTGTACGTGTCGGTGTTGCCGGCAAGGTTATAGTGCGACCGGCGATAGCCACCATTCACGACCAGCGACTTGAACAGCGTCTTGTCTTCGATGACCGGGACGCTCGCTTCGGCGAAGAATTCGTAGACGTTGAACGAACCGGCCACACCGATGGTAGGGCCACCTTGACCGGCAAGATCACCGCTGGTGAATTCCGCATCGGTCAGCAACTGCAACTGCTCCTTGCGATATTCGGTACCGAAGTTGACACCGACGCCATTGGACGCGAACGGCGACTTGATGCCGTATTTGCCCAGATCACCCGTGACTGAGAAGTTGGCAACGTATTCGTCTACCGTGCCTTCCTGAAAACCCGGGGTCTGCAGGTAGTTAAGCGCGCCCGGCGTAACCGAATTAAGCGCAAAGATGTTGTAGGGGACGCAGCCCTGAGCAACTGCATTGGGGTCGGCGCAGATAATTGCTCCGGCTGGCTGGGTTGTGTTGTAAAGCGTACCCTTGGGATTTGCTGCCGTGATGCTTCCGGGAATGATCGCGTTGACAACGTCGTTCAGCGCCGCACGAGTACGGTTGACTGAAAAATCGTTCTGATAGTTCTCGGCGTAGACGACGCGGCCGAACTGCAGGTAGCCATCATAGCTGAAGGCAGGATCGATCTGGCCCTTCATACCGACGACGTAGCGATAGTCGGTGTGACGTAGATCGTTCGCACGACCCCCGCCCTCGACGTTGCGCTTACCGATCGAGACGGCACCCGTGGCGGTAGTCGATCCAGCATTAGCGCCGCAAATTTCACCAGCTTCTTCCGCCGACAACAGCGGATTGTTGCAGTTGACGTTGATAGTCTGGCCAAAAATGCCCGAAGGGGCGATGACCGCGGTCGATCGATCGTCCATGAACATGAATTCGATGTACGGGTCGAACGCTGGCGTGATCTCGTAATCTGCGAACACACCAGCGGTGTAACGCTTATCGGGACGCTGGTAATAGTTGTACGGCGCGAAGTTGAAAGCGTCGCGCCCGCCGTTATAGGCATAGAAGGTGTTGCCGGTAGCCGGATTGATCGTCCGCTGTGCGCTGCCTATGATGAAACGTGCAGGGCTGGTTGTTCCCGAACCAGAGCAATTGAAGCCTAAAGCTGACGTAACCTCGGCGAGCGAACAGGCCGAGTAATCGTAACTGTCCTGCGTCACCGCCTGGATCTGGCGATAACCGGCATAGGCGACCACATGGCTGCGGCCATCCGCGCCACCAGTGCCGATGACGGCAGTGATGTTCTGCGTCGCGCCCAGGTCGGTATGGCCCTGCGGGTAGGCGAACCCGCGACCCCCAGCCGGATCGCGGAAAACGGCGTCCGCGGTCGCGTTGTTGTTGTCATGGTCCAGGAAGCTGTACTGCGCGTCCAGGCGAACGCCCTCGAACCGCGTGTTCATCACGAAGTTGACGACGCCCGCGATCGCGTCGGAACCATAGGTCGACGACGCACCGCCGGTAAGTACATCGACGCGTTCGATCAGCGCGGCCGGTACGAAATTGATGTCGGCAGCCGACGAACCGGGATCACCTGGCATCAGGCGGCGGCCGTTGATCAGGACCAGCGTGCGCTGCGAACCGAGATCGCGAAGGTTGATCGTCGCGGTGCCGCTGGCACCGTTCGACAAGTTGCCACCCTGGCCGGCGAAGACCTGCGGCAGGCTGTTCAGCAAATCCTCGGTGCGGGTCACGCCCTCGAGCTTGATCTCCTGCGCGTTGATCGTGGTCAGCGGGCTGGCCGACAGAGCGCCTGGGCTCGTGATGCGCGAACCGGTGACGACGATGTCCTGGCCGCTTTCGGATGCGGGCTGCGCCGGGTCTGTCGGGAGCGCCGAAGCCGAACTGCCACCGATGACTGGTGCAGTCGGCAGCGTCTTTGCCGGGTTGTCTTGCGCGAAGGCTGGCATCGCGGCGAACGCGCCGGCGATGACGGTCGTCGCGAGCAGCAACGGCTTGACCTGCTTCATCATGGAAATTGCCCCTTTGAAAACGCCGAGACCGCTGACGGGCCTTCTGGGGACGCTCCTCTATGTCTCGCTCGATCCAATCAAGTCACAAAATCGTAATCTCCGACACTTTTACAACGTGTCGTTGCGCCGAAGACACAGCTTGCATGATGCGCATTACGCAGTCAGTCAGTGTCGATCGATCGAGGAGAAAATATGCCGGCCCGCCCTTTGCTGCACCTCGTGTCGGCATTCGCATTGCTCGCGCCCTCACCGGCGCTGGCTGCGGACAGGCGAGCCGCTGCGGATCAGTCGCAAGCGATCGATACGCTGCTCGCTTGTCGCAAGATCGCGACATCTGCCGATCGGCTCGCATGCGTCGACCGCGAACTCGACCGGTTGAGCGCACGGATCGATTCGGGATCGATCGCGGTCGTCGACAAGGCGCAGGTCGAGCGGCAACGCCGCGAACAATTCGGGCTTGCCCCCAGAGGTAGCGCGATCTTTGCAAACGAAGCGAACGGTGGAACCGTCAAGGAAGTCCGGGGGGCGATCGCAAGCGCCTCCACCGATGCATCGGGCAAATGGGTGTTCTCGCTGCAGGACGGCAGCCGCTGGCATCAGATCGACGATTACACGATCGGCAGTGCGCCGCGCGCGGGAACGACAGTGCTCATCACTCGTGCGGCGCTGAATTCATTCAAGATGAGCGTCGGCGGACAGCCCGCGATTAGGGTCCGCCGCACCGGCTGACTGCGATCGGCTAAACGGCGAGCCAGTGTTACTCGTGAATATTGGTACGCTGTGCGTTCTCCGTATCGGACCTCACGTTCTGGCGATCCTGATCCCATTCCGCTTTGGTCCTGCAAACCCGGTGCCCACCCAGCCGGGTGCCCAGTTGTTGTGCCTCGACACAAATCAGCTTGTCGGGTTGCGGCCTGCGTCCAACGGGCGTCGTCGGCGTCTGGGCCGTACCTGCGGCAACCTGCGCCACCATCAACAATCCGATCAACACGGTCATTGCCCATCCCCCCCGGCAAAACGCTACGGATCAACATATCGCATTGCGCCGCGGCGTCAAATCGCGTCAGGTCAGCGGCTGCACGTCGAACGCCACGGTCAGCCGTTCACCCGCCGGGGCGGGGCGCGTGCCGTGCCACATCGTGGACGGAAACAACGTGACCTGCCCCACGGCCGGTTGCACCGTCCGTACCGGTGGCAGGTCGAGCCCGAGATCGACGGGCGGCTGCCCCAATGTCAGCCATCCCGCCTCGTCATCCGCTCGTCCGTCCGTCATCGCGTCGGGCAAAGCGATGTAGCATGCGGAGCTGAGCCATCCTTCGCTGTGGACATGGTTGACGTGATGTCCGCCGTCCGACAGCCGGACCGACCACGACCCGGCGAAACGAAACTCGCTGCGCGGTACGGAAAGCGTTGGGTGGGCGCGATCCAGTGCGGGCAACTGGTCGATATGCGCCCGAACCGCGCACTCGATCGCGACGCGAAGTCTTCGAATAGCGGGCGACTGCCGGGATAGCAGAACGCCGTCCGTTTGCGTGCCGCCGCGCATGGACTGTTCAAACGGCGCGTGACGCGCGGTGTGCAGCGTGCGCAACTCGGCAGCGAGAACCACGAGATCGGGCGCGTCGATCCCCAGATCATAGGTGCCGACCAGCTGCGGATCGCCTTCCAGCCACGCATGGCGCGGGTCGCTGAGCATTCGCCACGCCGTACCCATATAGGGGGTTGCGAACCGCGCCGCCGGGCCTGCCATCATAGGCTGCCCGATCGCAATCGCATCGTCCGGCCGGCAGGTGCGCAACGAATGACGCAGGCGAGCGAGCAGCACGACCGGGTCGGCAATCGCGTCCAGTCGCGCGAACGCCGCATCCGCGCGCGCGATATCCCCGATCGCGCTTGCCGCCTGCGCTTCGATCAGCACCAACGGCAGCGTATCGCCCAGCGCCGCCCTGATGGCATGCAGCATGCCAAGTACTGCATCGTTTGCGCCGACCGCCGCAATACTCCGCAGCATGGTCGTCGCCACATTCGCATCGCGGGGCGCGGCAGCCAACGCGACTTCGGCTGCCTTGAGACTCGCCCCGTGTCCCTGCCACCGATAGACCAACGATACGAGCGCGGCCCACCCCTCCGCCCAATCGGGTGCGCGTGCCAAACCGGTTTGCAGCGTTGCCTCGGCAAGGTCGGACTGCCCTGCACCAGCCTGGGCCGCTGCCAGTCCGAGCCGCGCCGGCCCGCTGTCCGGCGCGGCGGCTAGCGCGATAGTAAAGGCGGCGGTGGCGGGCAGACCCAGTTCTTCGGACATGCGCGCACACGACAATAAACCACGCGGATCACGCGGCGCGAGCGCAACGACGTGGTTGAACGCCGCCAGAGCATCCGCAGCCCGGTCCGCGGCGTGCAAAGCTGCCCCCAGCGCCTGCCACGCCATCGGCGATCGCGGTTGGTCGCGCGTCAAACCCTCCAGCAAGCCGATCGCGGCAGCCACCTTTCCGGCGTCCATCGTGGCGAGCGCATGTCGCAGCCGGAGCGGCGGGGAGTCGCCTGGGGTCGCCGCGATGGCGCGTTCGTAAAGCGACGATGCGAGCTCCGTTTGACCAATCGTCGAAGCGAAGGCCGCGTAATCGGCCAGAAAACGCGCGTCCGCCTGCGCATCGGCCAACGCGGAGGCAAACAGCGTCGCCGCAACCTCAGTCTGCCCGTCCTGCGCGGCCCTGACTGCGGCCATATGAGCGGAATGAAGAGACGGTGCGGCGGTCATGCGGTCCCTGCCTATCGCGGGTATTGGCGCAGCGCGACCGGGATTGTCGCGTGGCGTCGCAATCGTCACCCGCGTCGACGGGGAGGCATTCCCGGCAACCCTGGTGCACCGCCCTGGGCGATCAGCGCGAGCACGTCGTTGATGATCTTGTGCATCGCGGCGTTGGCCGCAGCGCCATCAGCGGCTTCGATCGCGATCAGCACCGCGCGGTGCTCGGCGAGATCGGCGCTTCGCCCCTGGAAGCGGTTGGTGAAGCGGATCGACGACCGAAGAGCGGTGGACACCAGATCCTCGAACTGCGCGAAGAACGGATTGCCGGCGGCGCGAAGGATCGCGACGTGGAACGCGATGTCCGCGTCCAGCGGATCGTCGTCGCCGGCTTCCGCCGCGACCATCCGGTCGAACCCGCCGCGGATCGCGGCCTTGTGGTCGGGACCGGCGTGATCGGCTGCGAGCCGCGACGCCATCGGTTCGATGCCGATCCGAAGTTCGTTGAAATGACGCAGCAGGGGCAACGAGAATTTGCGGTCGAGCAGCCAGCCGAGCACATCGGGGTCGAACAGGTTCCAGTTCGTCGCCGGCTGGACGATCGTCCCCTGCCGCGGCCGGGCGGACAGCAATCCCTTCGCGGTCAGCATCTTGACGGCCTCACGGGTCACGGACCGGCTGACCCCGTGCTGGGCGGCCAGATCGGCCTCGGTCGGGAAACGCCGTTCCTCGTAGATACCGGTCACGATCGCCCGACCGAGCGCGTCCAGCATGCCGTGCGTCAGGTTTCGCCCGAGCGATGTACGGACCTCGTGCGGCTGCGGCTCCCTCATCCGCCATGCCTCGCCGATTTCGCCCGATGCGACAAGCCGGCGCGGCTCAGGGCGCGATGGCGCGCCATGCGGCGACCACCGCCTGCGCCTTGCCGGCGACTGTCCCGGCATCGTCGCCCGGGCGGTAGATGGCACCGCCGACGCCGATCCCTTCCGCACCCGCCGCCAGCCATTCGTGGATGTTGTTGGCGTCGGTCCCGCCGACGCCCCAGGTTTTGACGTCCTTGGGCAGGACGTCCCGGATGGCCTTCAGATAGGCCGGCCCAAGCGCCATCGCCGGGAACAGTTTCAGCCGGCGCGCGCCCGCGGCGATGCCGCGGAACGCTTCGCTGGGGGTGACGAACCCCGGCATCGGCTCCAACCCGCGCGCCACGGCACGGGCGATGACCGCGGGGTCGATATTGGGCGTCACCATGATCCGCGATCCCGTATCCGCGAGCCGATCGACCGATGGGACATCCAGCACCGTACCGCCGCCGATCAGCGCATGATCGCCGTAAGCCTGCTGGATCGCGGTGATGCTGGCGAAGGGGTCGGGAGAGTTCAGCGGGACCTCGACCATCCGGATCCCGGCGTCGATCAGTGCGGACGCGATCGACACGGCCTCTTCCGGCTCGATACCGCGCAGGATCGCGACGATGGGCGGTGCACCGTCTGCGAGAATGTCGTCGATCGTCACGATTTGGTCTCCAGTGCGTTCAGTCCCGCAAGCGCAGCGGCGTCGCCATCGACCAGGTCGACGGCGATCGCATATCCGGCAAATGTGCGGCGGTAGCGTTCGGTAAGCCGGGGATCCCCGACCAGCGCGATCCGGCCCGTCCGCGGTTCGTCGTGCAACGCTTCCGCGATCTCGCCGCCGATCAGCAGGCCGGAAAGATAGCCAAGCGCCCAGCCATGCGAGCGCCCTTCCAGCAACTGCGCGCTCCGTGCCTCGAACAGCGCACCGATCACCTGGCCTGACCGGGACCGATCGAGTCCATGCGCAAAGCCCTTATCCTCTTCGCCCGGATCGACGGTCGAGCCGGCGGCAGCACGCGCCAGGATCGAATGATCGCGAAGCAATGCGAACAATTCGCCCGTCAGATAGGTGCGAAAACCGGTGACGCGACCGTCCTCGATCGTCGTCCATTTGCTGTGCGTGCCGGGCAGGATGACGCGGTGCCGTCCGGCTGAGAGCCGCAGGTCGAGCGCGATCGCACCGAAGATCTGCGTTTCCTCGCCGCGCATCACGTCGGGAACGCCGGCCTTCATGGCCAGTCCGGCCAGGATCGCCACCGGGATGTCGTCGAGCGCCAGCCGCGCCGCACCAGCGATCCATGTCGCCTGGTCGGCGGGGCAATCGACATAGGGCACCTCGACCCAGCCGTTGCGCGATCCCACCATCCCGCACAGCGCGATCGCCGACGGATCGCCCGCCGCGCGCCATGGGACGAGCGCCTCACGCAATACCGCCTCGGGCGGTGTGCTGGCGGTGCCGATCCCCGGTGCCTCGCACCGATCGGTCACCACGCCCGATTCGATCCGGAACAGCCGCAGCCGGCTCGTCCCCCAATCGCCGACTATGCGGTAGCTCATCGTGCGATCCTGACCGGCGTGATCGGGATGCCCGGCACCGGCGCGTCGAATGCGAACAGCCCGCCGGCCAGGGGTTGCGCGGTCAGTTCCTCGTCCGACAACCCGGCGCGCGCGGTGGTGACGAAGGCGGTCCTGAGGTCGGGGCCACCGAACGCGACCTTGGTGATGTTCGCACATGGGAATGCGACCGTCGCCAGCAACGTTCCGTCGGGGCCATAGCGCCGGGCCTGCCACCCGCCCCACAGGCCGACCCAGACGCAGCCTTCCGAATCGATCGACGCGCCGTCCGGATGCCCCTCCTCGGGCGCTATCGTCACGAACGGCTCTCCGTCGAGCAGCCGATCGGTGGCGGCGATGTCGAAGCGCGTGATGATGCCGGCGACGGTATCGACGTGATAGAGAAAGCGGCCGTCCGGACTGATCGCGGGCCCATTGGTTATGATGCTTTCGCCGCCGGCGACGGTGATCGTCTCGCCATCGAAAAGATGGACCGCCCCGGTCACCTTCGTCTCGGCATCGTCCATCGTCCCGAACCACAGCCGGCCGGACGGATCGACCGCGGCATCGTTGGTGCGATTATGCGCAGGCATGTCGATCGTCGCGACCGGGTCGCCAAGCGTTCCGTCGCGCACGATATGCAACCCGTCGCCGCTGCCGACGATCAGCCCTCCGTCATCGGTCGGCAGCACGAAGCTGGGGCGACCGCCGACCGCGACCGTCGATCCCGCCCCGGTCGCCGGATCGTAGCGGTGGAGAGCGCCGCGCTTGATATCGACGAACCACAACGCAGCATCGTCGGCGATCCAGGCAGGACCTTCGCCCAGTATCGCCGCGACGGGCCAGAGCAGGCGACTGAGCAGTTCATCCTCCTGGTCTTCACTGAGGCCAAGGACTCGACAGGTCCGATCGATCATATAATTACTGGCGCAGGGCAGACGCAACCGCCGATGTCGGGGTGGCCGGCATAGACCGGCGGGAGAGTTCCACCGTGCAACTGGGTTTCATCGATATCGCCGTCATCGTCGCGTACGGCGTCGCGATCTTCGGGCTCGCGCAATATGTCTCGCGTGACAAGGTGGGGGCCGGGCCCAAGAATACCACCGATTATTTCCTGGCGTCGAAGGATCTGCCCTGGTGGGCGATCGGTGCGTCGCTGATCGCGGCGAACATTTCGGCGGAGCAGATCGTCGGCATGTCGGGATCGGGCTACGCGATCGGGCTGGCGATCGCGTCCTACGAATGGATGGCGGCGCTGACGCTGCTGATCGTCGGCAAGTTCTTCCTGCCGATCTTCCTGCGCAACGAAATCTACACGATGCCGCAATTCCTGGAGCGGCGTTACGGCCCCGGCATCCGGACGCTGATGGCGCTGTTCTGGCTCGCGCTGTACGTGTTCGTGAACCTGACCTCGATCATCTGGCTCGGATCGATCGCGGTCACGAAGGTGGCGGGCGTCGACCAGAATATCGCGCTGGTGGCGCTGGGTGCGTTCGCCTTGCTGTACCAGATCCGCGGCGGCCTTAAGGCGGTGGCGCTGACCGACATCGTGCAGGTGACGTTGCTGGTGTTGGGCGGCCTGATCGTCGCATGGCTGACGCTCGGGCAATTGGGCGCCGGTCAGGGCGTGATCGCCGGCTGGCATGTGCTGACGACGCGCATTCCCGACCATTTCCAGATGATCCTGGCACCGGGCAATTCACCGGCTTCTTCACGCCTGGGATCACCGTTATCTTCCTGCTCGGCCTGTTCTGGAAACGCGCGAGCGAGGCCGGCGCGATCACCGCCGCCGTCGCGTCGGTGATATTGTCGTGGGTGTTCAAGGCGAAGTGGACCGGCCAGCCGTTCATGAATCGGATGGGCGTCGTGTTCCTGATCGCGCTCGCGCTGGCAGCGGTCAGCGGCGTGGATGGCTCGTCCGCTTGAGTTGATGGTCCGGCGGGATGATGTCGATCGTAAAGGGGATGCCGACCCCATGAGCGATCAATTGAGGGACGGTTTCACGCGCAGCGACGAATGGATTGCGCGCGGACCAACCCGTCCGCAAATGCTTCGATAGCTTCGCTCAGCGGCGGCAACGGCACGCCGCGTCGACTGACGAGCGGCACCGACAAGGGCCGCGGGGCGATCCATTGCGGCAACTGCCCCGTCACCGGCTTTACCAAACGTGTATCGAGCGCACAGGCCTCCGCGATACGCCGCGCGAACGCCGCCCAGCTCAGCGCCTCGGCATTCGTCAGGTGCCAGATGCCGGTGGCACCATCGATCAGCAGGTCGAGCGCGCCGCTTACGAGATGCGATACGAAGGTCGGGGTGACCACATGATCCTCTGCGGCACCGAATGGCTGGCCCGACGAAAGCATGCGGACGACGGCGGCGGCGAAGTTATGGGGATCGTCGGGTGAGAAGAACGCTGCGGTGCGAAGGACAAGCGACCCAGACAGGGTAGCGCAGACCTGTTCCATCGCGGCCTTGCTTCGACCATAGACGTTGAGCGGCCCGACCGCATCATCCTCGGCATAAGGCCGTTCTGCAGTGCCGTCGAATACCAGGTCGCTCGAGAAATTGACGATGCCGATGCCGCGCGCCGCACAGGCTTCGGACAGGGCGACCGCGCCGACGGCGTTGGCGCGAAAACAGGCATCGACATTATGCTCTGCCGCATCGACATCGACCCATCCGGCGGTATTGACGACCGCCCAAGGTCGGACCGTGTCCAGCGTTGCCGCAATCGTCTCGGGTCGGTCGAGATCGAGCGTCCCGCGCCCTGTCGAGACGCAGGCGATATCGCGGGCCGCACAGGCGCGTGCGAAGGCCTGACCCAAAGTCCCGGTCGCGCCGCAGATCAACAATGGCTGCGCCGCATCGGCACCGCCGCCGGTCGCAAGCCCCGCCGGGCGCATGATCGGGGGGTATATTATCCGTTCCGGTCTGCGCCACCATCCGGCACCCGCCAATACAGGGTGCCGGGGCGAATCATGGGGCAATCCTTTCCACAACGCCGCCAGCGCGGTCGGGCGAGGCCGGTCGCCGACGACCTCGTAGACACCAGATTCGTATTTGCCGGGCCTGGTCAGCAAGGTGTTCCACCCGTGGCTGCCAAGCAGCGACCATGCCGTGACCGCGCGGATATCGATGCCGTCCGCCTTAAGCGCTACGGCCTCATCCCAGGCGTCCGCCGCCCAGCGCAGCTGTTCGTCGCGCGTGCAGCCATTATGCACCTCCGTAATGGCCAGCGGCACCTTGTAGCGATCCCATGTTTCGCGAAGCGCATTGGTCAGGCCCGCCGGTGCCGGGGTCAGGACACGGATGGCTTCGGTGTCGGCATAGTGCAGCTGGCCGTTCCCTCCGTAGGTCCGCGCGTCGTACCGCTGGAGCCGATGATCGAGAAATCGGTCGCTGGTCAGATAGTGGTTGACCCCGATGATGTCGGGGGGCGACGGGTCGTCGGCGATCTGCGCCAGCCGCCCGCCGAGGCCATGGCGCGATAGGCGCAGCCATAGCGGATGATGCCGCGTCACCCGGCCGAACAGCAGATCCCATCCGGCCCATCGGCGCAGATTGTCGAAGGCTGCCTGTTCGGCGAGGTGAAGCGTTGAATAGGTCCGCCCGACATCATCGGTCTGGATCAGGCGAGCGGTGGGAATTACGCGCCGGATTGCCTTCATCGACAGCCGCACCGCATCGACCTGATTGACCAGCATGTGCCAGAACGAGCGCTCTGTTCGGTGATGCGGATACCAAAGGCCGTAGAGCCCGGAAAAGCGCGCCGTCGTCAGCGGTTCGTTGATCGGCGTCCAATCCCCGATCCAATCATACCGTTCAGCGACCCGCCCGGCGAACTGCGCGAGCGCGGCAGCAAAACCGTCGTCGATCAGACTGGTGTGCGAAGGTCCGCTGCCATGATGCACCAGCCCGGCGATCGGGCGGACACCGCGATCGCGGAGGCCTGTCAATCGCCGATCCGTCCAGCGCCAATCGGCGCTTTCGAGTCCGTCGGGGGCGATCCTTTCCCATATCAATGGATAGCGAAGTGCACGCAGGCCAAGTTCGGCAAACAGGTCCAGATCGTCGTCGCGATCGTGGTGACCGCTCAACCGCGTCTGGTCCACATACCCGTTCTGCGTACGATTGACCGTATATTCGAGGCCGCCCCATAATTCCAGCGCGGTCATGCGGTTTTCCCTTTTCGACCTTGACACCTCAAACGGGCCCGTCTTGTCATCGTTCCCTCAATCGCGCTTATCCATGTTATGGGGCGGTGTTTCATCGGAACATTCGATTACCATGAAATGTTGCTACGATGATATTACAACGGGGAGCCCATCAGTGACTGCGCAGATTTCGCCGATAAATGACGTCGTTACGCAGCGGCCCCTGACCGACGATATGCGCCCGACCTTGATCTGCTTCAGTCATTTGCGATGGTCCTTCGTATTCCAGCGTCCGCAACATCTGATGTCGCGGTTCGCACTCGAGCACAATGTGCTGTTTTGGGAAGAGCCTGTTTACGTCAAAGGGCTGGGGAACAGCCGCCTTCGACGCGAGGTCTGCCCCAATAGCGGCATCGCGATACTTGTACCGGAATTGGATCCTGATAACCGCATTTGCGAAGACATGGAATTGTCGACGCTTCTTGATGACATCGCCGGAGGGATCAAAGGACCTTTGGTTCGCTGGTATTATACCCCGATGATGCTGTCTTTTTCGGATCATGTTCGTGCGGATTGCACCGTCTATGATTGCATGGATGAACTTTCCGCGTTCAAGAACGCGCCTCCTGAATTGTTGGCGCGTGAACGGGCGTTGCTGGAGCAGGCGGATATTGTCTTTACCGGCGGCACAAGCCTCTACGAGGCGAAGCGTGATCGCCATTCCAACGTCCACGCATTTCCATCCAGCATCGACGCGCCGCATTTCGCCCGTGCCCGTGATACGATGGACGATCCCGTGGATCAGGTGGACATTCCGCGCCCCCGGCTCGGTTTTTGCGGAGTCATCGATGAGCGGATGGATCTCGATCTGCTCGCCGCCATCGCCGATGCACGACCGGACTGGTCACTGGTGGTGATCGGACCAGTCGTGAAGATCAGTGAGAGCGATCTGCCGCAGCGGTCGAACATCCATTATCTTGGCCGTAGGAGCTACGATGCGCTACCCGACTATATGGCGGGGTGGGACGTCGCGCTGATGCCGTTCGCGATCAACGCGGCGACTCGTTTCATCAGCCCCACCAAGACGCCGGAATATCTGGCCGCGGGTTGCCCCGTCGTATCGACGCCGATCGTCGATGTCGTTCGCCACCATGGCCATCTCGAAGCGGTCGGCGTCGCCGCCACGCCGGAAGCATTCATCGCCGCGTGCGGCAAGGCGCTGGCGTTGCGTAGCAGCGGAGACTTCGCCTGGCGCGATGCCGCGGATACGCACATCGGGCGCGGATCGTGGAGCAGCACCGCGATGGAGATGGCCGCGTTGATCGCCACGCAGATCACCGTCCATGACCGCATCGAGGCTGTCGTTTCCCCCGTTACATGGCCAGCACGGCGCGAGCGGTACGACGTCATGGTCGTCGGTGCCGGGTTCGCCGGTGCGGTCATGGCGGAACGGTTGGCGCGTGACGGGGGGAAGCGGGTGCTGGTCGTAGACCGTCGTCCTCACGTGGCCGGCAACGCGTTCGATCGGGTGGATGATGCCGGCGTGCTGATCCATCAATATGGGCCGCACATCTTCCACACCAACTCGCAGGACATCGTCGATTATCTGTCGCGCTTTACCGAATGGCGGCCGTACGAGCACCGTGTGCTGTCGGATGTCGATGGCAAGCTGGTACCGATGCCGATCAACCGGACGACGCTGAACGCGTTGTACGACCTCGATCTGCGGACTGATGCCGATGTCGACGCGTTCCTCGCCAGTCGCGCGGAATCCGTTGATCCGATCCGCACCTCCGCCGATGTCGTGATCTCCAAGGTAGGTCGCGCGCTCTACGAAACGTTCTTCCAGGGCTATACCCGAAAGCAATGGGGCATGGACCCGTCCGAACTCGACAAGTCCGTCACCGCGCGAGTGCCGACGCGCAGCAACGCCGACGATCGCTATTTCACCGACAGTTTCCAGGCAATGCCGCGCGACGGCTATACCAAGATGTTTGAGCGGATGCTCGATCATCCGAATATCGATCTGCTGCTCGGCGTCGACTATCGCCAGGTGCGCGATGCCTATCCGCACGACCATCTCGTCTTTACCGGGCCGATCGACGAATATTTCGGACATCGGTACGGCAAGCTGCCGTACCGATCGCTGCGGTTCCAGCACGCGACGCTGGATATGGAATGGCTTCAGTCGGTCGCTACGGTGAATTATCCGAGCGAAGACGTGCCCTATACGCGGATCACCGAATATAAGCACCTGACCGGACAGACCTCAGCAAGGACCAGCATCACACATGAGTTTCCGTGCGCCGACGGCGACCCCTATTACCCGATCCCGCGCGATGAGAACCAGGCGCTGTACAAGCGTTACGAGGCGCTGGCCCTGGCTGAACCGGGTGTCAGTTTCGTTGGACGCTTGGCGACGTACCGCTATTACAACATGGACCAGGTGGTCGGGCAGGCGCTGTCGACCTACCGCCGTCTGGTGACCGATTGGCAGGAAGAAGAATCGCCGGTGACCAGTTGCAGCGTAGCGTAGCCCGACCAGAGAGACGGGCGACGGCCGTGTCGCGGAACGTCGGCGCGGTGCCGGTGGCCGATGCCGACGCGTTCCAGTCGGACATGTAATGGCGGCACTGGCTGCGCGGGATGACGGTTGAGGACTCGTTTGCCGGTCCCGTACGAGCCAGACGCATCGCGGCATCGTCTAAATTTGCGCGTGGTCGTCGCCGGTCATTGTCGGCGCCTGAAGCAGGTGTCGAACCTTGCAGTGCGCGCGACATGCCGGGTTTCTCCGGTCCGGCAATAAGCACGACGGCGACAGACACCGGATGCTTTTCCCCTCCGGTTCGATATAGGCTAGACGCAATCTCTTCTTCTGCTCGGACAATCCCGCTGCAAGGCGTCGAACATGTCCCATCCGCTGACGGACCCGATCCATGACGCCTCCAACACCTTCCGATCGCAATGCGGTTCTGGATACCGCCCGCGCGCTGAAGATGGCGCGCTCCGCCCATGCCTATGTGCGCGGCAATACGGTCAAATTCTATGAATGGCTGGCGGCGTCGCCCGTGTCGGCCCGCATCCCGGTCGGGCCGTCGATCTGGATTTGCGGCGATTGCCATCTCGGCAATCTGGGTCCGCTGTCGGACGGCGAGGGCGATGTCGAGGTGCAGATTCGCGACCTCGACCAGACCGTGATCGGCAATCCCGCGCACGACCTCATCCGGCTTGGACTATCGCTGGCGACCGCAGCGCGCGGATCGGACTTGCCCGGCGTTGCGACCGCGCGGATGATCGAGGAAATGGTCGACGGCTATGGCGATGCGCTCGCTCGACGGAACGCAAACGATGCCGATGCCGATGCCGATGCCGATGCCGATGCCGATGCCGATGCCGAACCCGATGTCGTCCGCATGGTCAAGCGTCGCGCGATGGGACGGCGCTGGCGTCATCTGGCGGAGGAACGGATCAACGGCACCGATCCGCGCATTCCGCTCGGCAGGAAATTCTGGGCGATCGACGACGACGAACGCGCCGCGTTGACCGCGCTGATCGCGGACCCGGACATCAAGCGGCAGATCCTGTCGCTCAATCCCGACAGCCATGACTGCGACGTCCGGCTGGTCGATGCGGCCTATTGGATGAAGGGCTGCAGTTCGCTCGGCCTGCTGCGCTACGCCGTATTGTTGTCGATCAAGGGCGCGAAGGGGCGAAGCGATTATGCGCTGGTCGATCTGAAGGAAGCGGTCGCGCCCGTCGCACCGGTCGCGGACGGTGCGCAGATGCCTGCGGACGAGGGCCAGCGCGTCGTCGCCGGTGCGCGCGCGCTTTCGCCGCATCTGGGCGGCCGGATGATTGCGGCGACATTGCTGGCCCGATCGATGTTCATCCGCGAACTCGCCCCGCAGGACCTGAAGCTGGAGGTCGAGCAATTCTCGCATTCGCAGGCGGTGAGGGCGGCGCGCTACCTCGCCTGTGTCGTCGGCAAGGCGCATGCGCGGCAGATGGACGATGTCCAGCGCCGAGAATGGCGATCCGCACTGCGCGACCACGGCGACCTTGCGATCGATGCGCCGTCCTGGCTGTGGCAGAGCGTCGTCGATCTCGCCGCCAGCCACGAGGCAGGGTATCTCGACCATTGCCGCCACTATGCGCTCGGCGCGGCGGCCTGAGCGAACGCCTGCGTAGGTCCGGTCCGACGCGCGGGCGCGGTACCCCGCCGTGGTGTCAGTGGCTGTCACGCGGCAGGCCGCGGGTCTGCGCGACCCGCTGATAGGTTTCTGCCCCTTCGAGGATCGCGCCGGTATCGAACTGGCCGACCAGCGATCGCTGGATCTGCTGCCACGGCGTCTGCGATTCGGGATATCGATACCCGCCGGCCTCGACCAGGATGCGGCGACGTTCGGCCAGTTCGTCATCGGGGATCAGCACATCGGCGGTCCCGCGGCCAAGGTCGATCCGCACGCGGTCGCCCGTCCGAAGGAGCGCCAGCCCGCCTATAGCCGCCGCCTCCGGCGACGCGTTCAGGATCGACGGCGACCCGCTCGTGCCCGATTGCCGCCCGTCGCCGATGCAGGGCAGCGCATGGATGCCCTCGCGGATCAGATAGGCGGGCGGGCGCATGTTCACGACCTCCGCGCCGCCGGGATAGCCGATCGGCCCCGCGCCGCGCATGAACATCAGCGTCTCGGTGGTAATGCCGAGCGCGGGGTCGTCGATCCGGCGGTGATAATCCTCCGGTCCGTCGAACACGATCGCCGGCCCCTCGAACGCTTCGGGGTCGTCGGGGTTCGTCAGATAGCGGGCGCGGAACTCGGGCGAGATCACGCTGGTCTTCATGATCGCGGCGTCGAACAGATTGCCGCGCAGCACGACGAAGCCCGCCGCCTCCTTCAACGGCGTGGCGAAGGGGCGGATGACCCGTTCGTCCTCGATGGCAACGCCGCGGCAATTCTCGCCGATGGTCCGGCCGTTCGCCGTCATCACGTCCTCGGCGATCAGTCCCTGTTCGATCAGCTGCGCGACCACCGCAGGCACACCACCCGCGTGATAGAAATCCTCGCCCAGATATTCGCCCGCCGGCTGCAGGTTGACGAGCAGCGGTACGTCGAGGCCATGCTCCTGCCAATCGTCGATCGACAGTTCGACCCCGATGTGCCGGGCGATGGCGACAAGATGGATCGGCGCGTTGGTCGATCCGCCGATCGCGGAATTGACCCGGATGGCGTTCAGAAAGGCGTGGCGCGTCATGATGTCGGACGGCTTCAGATCCTCACGCACCATCTCGACGATCCGCTTGCCCGTCTCATAGGCCATTTCCTGCCGGTCACGGTACGGCGCAGGGATCGCCGCCGATCCGGGCAGCTGCATCCCCAGCGCCTCGGCAAGGCTGTTCATCGTCGTCGCGGTGCCCATCGTGTTGCAATATCCGGTCGACGGCGCGGACGAGGCCACGAGCTTTACGAAGCCCGCCGCATCGATCTCGCCCGCCGCCAGCATTTCGCGCGCCTTCCAGACGATCGTGCCCGAGCCGGTGCGCTTGCCCTTGTGCCAGCCGTTCAGCATCGGGCCGACCGACAGCGCGATCGCCGGGGTGTTCACCGTCGCCGCCGCCATCAGGCAGGCGGGTGTCGTCTTGTCGCAGCCGATCGTCAACACCACGCCGTCCAGGGGATACCCGTAAAGCGTCTCGACCAGGCTGAGATAGGCCAGGTTGCGGTCGAGCGCCGCGGTCGGGCGCTTGCCGGTTTCCTGGATGGGGTGGACGGGGAATTCGATCGCGATCCCGCCCGCGTCGCGAATCCCCTCACGCACGCGCTCGGCCAGTACCAGATGATGGCGGTTGCACGGGCTGAGGTCGCTGCCCGTCTGCGCGATCCCGATGATCGGCCGGCCGGATTGAAGCTCAGTCTGGCTGAGCCCGAAGTTCAGATAGCGTTCGATATACAGCGCGGTCATGTCGACATTGGCGGGATTGTCGAACCACGCCTTGCTGCGGAGCGTTGGGGTGTCGGACATCTTGACCTCGTGATCGATGGAGCCAGAGCGCAGGAATTACGGATTAAGCTTATAGGTCATGGCACTAAGCGATAACGCAATAGGCGAGGGAGCCTGATCGTCCGGATCACCACCATGTCGCATAGAATGCGATCAGGATCAGGATGACTCCGACCGCGCCGATGTCGAAGCCGGAGGATGTGGCGTAGTTCACGTCGCGCGTCTCGATCGTGTCCGCATCGGTCCGCGTCGGGATAAGCAGCGACACCAGCACCGCGGAAAAACCGCGTGCGGGCGCATTTCCTGCCACGGTCAGCACGCGGATTTGCTGAATCAGCGTCAGGTCGTTAGCGTGATGCGTTCCATAAGCGCATCGGTCGATTCCTGATTTTTCCTGATTTTCGGACGTGAACGATAGCGAATCGTCACTGCTCTGGACCGCAATGTTCGACCCCGTGACCTTGCTGCAGGTCCCGAAGAAATGCAGCACGTCGGCCCGTTGCATGTCTGGACCGGAGTCGAACGCCAGGCCGTTGATATGGCCGCCGGTCGAATTCTTGATCTCCATGCCGAAGCCGGTCAGCGGGCCTGCGGTCTTGACGCGACGTCAGCATCTCCTCCGGCATCGCCCTGGTCACCGGCAGGAAGCGCGTGCCCAGTCCCGCGATGGGGAAGACCACCTTGCGTACGCGCTTGATCGTCATGGTCCATTCCTTTGGTGGGTGGCGACGACGCTACCAATCACGCCCCGCTTCCAGAGCATCAAAGCAGGTCCGTACTGCTGTAACGACCGACGCGACACCGTGGATCACAGGCCGTTGGCAAGGCTCCCCTCGATCCCATGCAGGATCGCGAGCGATTTGCCCAATGTCGTCGCGGTGTCGCCCACCCCCCGCCGCCCGGCACGAAGCTGTTCGAACTTCGCATTCCCGTCGATCGGGATTAGCCGGGCGTCGAGGCGACCGCACCTCCTACGCCTTGGCGGTGCCTGACCCATGCTCGGCATAGAGCGAAGCATAACGGCGCGTGACCATCGGCAGCGCTTCGCCGATCCACCGCGCCATGTCTTCCTCCTCGCCGAGCGATTTCTGCAGCAGCGGGGTCGCCTGGACGAAACCGCCATCCTCGGCCAGCACCAGCAACGACTTGTAGCTGGCGATCTCGAAATGCTCGAACGCGTAGTTGGCGAAGCTGTTCTTCACGATCTCGTCGCCGGCGACGGTATGCGCGATCGCGGCCATGCTCCCCGAAAGGCCGAGCGCGGTGTCCTTGAGCGTCGAACCGCTGGTATCGAAGGCCGCGAGAATCTCGTCCAGCCGTGCGATCTGGCCGTTCGTCTCCTCGATGTGGAGGCGGAGGCGGTCGGCGACCTCGGGATAATGCTCGATCCGCGCGACTTGCGGCGTCATGATCGACAATGCCTGATGCTCGACTGCATGCACATTCCGAAGGCCGGTAATGAAGAGTTCGCGAAGGACGTCGTGCTTTGTTGCCATGGTTTGTTGCTCCTTGGTGTGAAGACAGGATGTCGGGTCACAGCGGTTGCCCGGCCTGGCACCGTTCGAGTCGACCGGATCGTGCGTGCATGTTACGGTCACCGCGTTCTCACCGCTCGATCGATAGCGTTCGCAGCCGTTCCTGGTTCCGGACGCGACTGGCGAAATCTGAATCCATCAGCCGCCGATAGGCGCGTAGCCCCGGCGTGCATTTGCGCCGCGCACCGCGCATTTCGCCGGTAGAAATAGGCATCGCCGACATGAAGCAACCGCCGGCCATCGTCTTGGCGGACCGCGACCCCGGCCTCACCTCAGGTGTGGCCCGGCAGCGGGACCAGCAGGATTTCCGGCGGCAGGCCTTGGCAGGTCGCCTGGCGCGTCGAAGCCGAACCACGGTTCTCCGCGCGCCATAGCAGCGCCAGTTCCGCACATCGTCCAGTCGTCGCGCCCGCCAGCGCGCTTGTCCAGAGGGGCGCAAGCGATGACAGATTTACCGAGCAAATTGGCGGAGAGGGTGGGATTCGAACCCACGGTACCCGTTAAGGCACGCCGCATTTCGAGTGCGGTACATTCGACCACTCTGCCACCTCTCCGCGAGGGATTTCGCGGCACCGCGAACGGGGCCGGTCGGTCGAGGGCGTGCCCCTATCGCAAGCATTCGGGGCGTGCAAGCAGCGGCGACGATCGCGCGGTCGGTTCACGGCTTGTGCGATGCAAAACAAGGATTAGATGGGTTGCATGCCCAGTCACGATGTTATCAGTTTCAGCGCCACCGGTTCACGCGGAGCGCTTGATGCGCCGCCGATCGCGCACGCCCGTTTCTCGATCGGTGATGTCGTTCGCCACCGGATGTTCGATTTTCGCGGCGTGATCTTCGATGTCGATCCGGTTTTCGCAAACAGCGAGGAATGGTATGAGGCGATCCCGGAGGGTATCCGTCCGAAACGGGATCAGCCTTTCTATCATCTGCTCGCCGAGAATATGGAGTCGAGCTACGTCGCATACGTCAGCCAACAGAATCTCGTGGCCGACGAAAGCGACGAGCCGGTCGATCATCCGGCTATATCGGGGCTGTTCACCGGCTATGCCGATGGCCGCTATCGTTTGCGGCAACAACACCGCCACTGAGCAGGCGAACTCTGGGGCTTGTGGTTGACAAGCCGCCACTCGTCCCTTAGCCGGCACCTCTTTCCGGACGGGGTCATCCGAATCCTGCCGGGCTATGAATTTTTGAAAGTGATCAGGGCCATGTTCGCAGTCGTGCGCACGGGCGGCAAGCAATATCGCGTCGCCGCCGGAGACAAGATCGTCGTCGAGAAGATCGACGGTGATGCAGGCGCGTCGGTGACGCTGGGCGACGTATTGCTTGCAGGCGAAGGTGCCGAGATGCAGTCGGTCGAAGGCTTCACCGTCGCCGCCGAGATCGTCGCGCAGGCGAAGGCCGACAAGGTCATCGTGTTCAAGAAGCGTCGCCGTCACAATTATCGCCGCAAGAACGGCCACCGCCAGCAGCATACGATCCTGAAGATCGTCAGTGTCGGTGGTCATACCGCCAAGAGCACCGAGGGCGATGCCCCGGCTGCCCAGGCATAGGGAGTAGCTTCGGATGGCACATAAGAAAGCAGGCGGTTCGTCGCGCAACGGTCGCGATTCGGCCGGTCGTCGCCTCGGCGTGAAGAAGTTCGGTGGCCAGGAAGTGGTCGCGGGCAACATTCTCGTGCGCCAGCGCGGCACCAAATTCTATCCGGGTTCCAATGTCGGCATCGGTACCGACCACACCTTGTTCGCACTGGCCGACGGTCGTGTGTCGTTCAAGGAAGGCAAGATGGGCCGCAAATTCTGTTCGGTCGATATCCAGGACATGGCGATCGCGGCCGAATAACATCGGGTAACCAGACGGGTTGCCCACCAGGGCGACCCGGGTTCCGCGCAAGCGGACCAGCCAGTCAGGGAGACGGGTCCGCCCCGGCTCCCTTTTTTATTGCTCCCTCCCCAATGCGTTGTCGCGGCCCCGTCATTCCGAAGTGGCAGCGGCGACGCGACGCGACGAGGAGGAAGCGGATATGTTCGCGCGCACGAAGAGACTGACGCTGCGGCCGGGCTGGCCGGAGGATGCCCCTGATTTGGCGAAGGCGATCGCGCATGAAAGCATCGTGACGAAGATTTCTCACGCGCCATGGCCTTACACGATCGACGATGCCGCGGCGTTTCTCGCGCGATCGCGGACGGTCGACGACGTCGTGATGCTCATCACCATTCCCGACGGGCCGGCGCCGCGGCTTGTCGGCTGCATCGGACTTCACCCCGAGGGCGACCGGCATGAACTGGGCTATTGGCTGACGCCCGATGTCTGGGGACGCGGCTATGCCACAGAAGCGGGGCGGCAGATGTTGCAGATTGCTCGCCATGCGCTGGGGCTCAACCGCCTGAAGGCGGGGTTCTACATCGACAATCCCGCATCCGGTCGCGTGCTGACAAAGCTGGGCTTTCGCCATACCGGGCGGACGGAACCGCAATTCTGCCGCGCCCGCGGGCGAGATGTCGCGTGCACGAAGGTCGAACTGGACTTGGACAATGACGACCGACCGGGTGCGATGCCGCTCGCGGCGTAACCGGCTTGTCACGGCGCGGTAAAAATCCGACAGCGATGGGCAGATGACCGCCGCTCTTGCCCCCGCTCCTGTTCCGCGCCGCCGCCTGTCGCCCGAGGACTCGCGCGACGCCGCGCTAGACGCGGCGCGGTCGCTGTTGGTCGAGCACGGGCCGCAGGCGGTCACGCTCAAAGCCGTCGCGGCGCGGATCGGGCGGACGCACGCCAATCTGCTTCACCATTTCGGGTCTGCTGCCGGATTGCAGAAAGCGCTGATCGCACGGATGGCGCAGGGGATCGTCGGGACGATCGGCGCGGCGGTGTTGCGGACCCGCGCCGGCGACCAGGACCCCGGCGAGGTCGTCGACCTGACGTTCGACGCGTTCGGCAGGGGTGGTGCCGGCGCGCTCGCCAGCTGGATGATCCTGTCGGGCAACGAAGATGCGCTCGACCCGATCCTGACCGCGATCCACGATCTGGTCGATGAGCTGGCCGAGGGGCATAGCGAGGGTGAGCGATCGATCCATGAGGAGACGCTGCAGCTGGTGCTGATGGCGCTGGGGGATGCGCTGCTTGGCGCGCCGATGGCGCGGGCGCTCGGGTTGCCGCGGGACAAGGCGCGGGCGTTGGCGCTGGAGGCCTTGCTGGCGAAGCGGTGATCCAGGATCGACGCAGCGCCGCGGCCTTTCTTCATCACCCCGGACTTGATCCGGGGCCGCGCTTCTTCTTTGGCGTACGAGACGCCGCGGCAAAGCCGCGTCGTCGGTCCTCGCATGGGCGAGGCCGTCCGGGCGTGCGCTGGAGCCTCGCTTTAGCTGCGCTAAAGCGGTAGGCCGCGCACGCCATGCATTTCCTCGACCAAGCGAAGATCTTCGTCAGTTCCGGCTCCGGCGGCCCCGGGGCCGTCAGTTTCCGGCGCGAAAAATTCATCGAATATGGTGGCCCGAACGGCGGCAACGGCGGCAAGGGCGGCGATATCGTGTTCGAGGCGGTCGCCGGGCTGAACACGCTGATCGATTTCCGCTATACGCAGCATTTCCGTGCACCGCGCGGCAGCGGCGGATCGGGACAGAACCGAACCGGTGCGGGCGGCGACGATCTGGTCATCAGGGTGCCGGTGGGCACGCAAATCCTGTCCGAGGACCGCGAGGATATCCTGCTCGACTTCACCCGGGTCGGACAGCGCGAGATCTTCATGCGTGGCGGTGACGGCGGGCGCGGCAATGCCAGCTACAAGACCTCCACCAACCGCGCGCCGCGCCAGCACGGCACCGGCTGGCCATGCGAGGAAGCGTGGATATGGCTTCGGTTGAAACTGCTGGCCGATGCCGGGCTCGTCGGGCTGCCCAATGCGGGCAAGTCGACCTTCATCAACCAAGTGACCAACGCGCAGGCCAAGGTCGGCGAATATGCCTTCACCACCACCCGACCGCAGTTGGGCGTCGTCAGCCACAAGAGCCGCGAGTTCGTCGTCGCGGACATTCCCGGCCTGATCGAGGGTGCGGCCGAAGGCGCGGGGATCGGCGACCGCTTCCTGGGCCATATCGAACGCTGCCGCGTGCTGCTCCATCTGGTCGATGCGAACGACGAGAATGTCGGCGAATCGTACCGGATCGTACGCGACGAGCTGGAGAATTACGGTGCCGGGCTGATCGACAAGCCGGTCGTCGTCGCGCTGAACAAGATCGACACGCTGGATGACGAGCTGATCGAGGTCCTGACCAGGGAACTGGCCGAAGCGAGCGGCACCGACGTGATCCCGATCTCCGGCGTCAGCGGGACCGGCGTGGATTGGGCGCTGGACACGCTGATCGAGGCGATCGGCCCCGCGCCGGATGCCGTGCCCGCGGACGACGAAGGCGAAGACGCGATCGAATGGTCGCCGGTTTGAACGAGTACACCTTCGTGATATAAGATATTTATGGCGAGCGAACCGATCTATCCTTTGCTGACGGCCGAGGAGTTCCTCGAGATCGATTTCGGTGACCGTAAGGCCGAACTCGATAACGGTATCATCCGGATGATGGCTGGCGGCACGGCGCGGCATGCAGACGTTCAGGGCAATATCTTCGCTTTCCTGCGCGTAGCACTTCGCGGAACCGGCTGTCGGTCTTACAACTCCGACATGGCAATACAGACCCATGACCGGTCGATCCGTTACCCCGACGTCAGCGTATTTTGTGATCGTGGAAACGCGTCCAATGATCAGCTGAAAGCGTTCGACGACCCCCGCATCCTGTTCGAGGTGCTATCCGCCGGCACCGCGCGCACCGATCTGCGTATGAAGCTTGACGAGTATAAGGCGCTTGCCAGCGTTGATACCATCGTGTTCGTCGACATCGCCGTGGAGCGGTTGCGCATCGTCCAGCGAACCGAAGTGCATGGGTGGTCCGACATCCGTCATCAAGGCCCCGTCGATGTCGCATTGCCGTCGTTGGCCCTCAGCGTCCCTCATGACGAAATTTTCGCGCGCGATTGATCCGCGCGCCGAGCGCGCTAACGCGATCGAAATGATTTTCCCCCCCGCTTCCTGCCCCCGTCTCGTCGTCAAGGTCGGTTCGGCATTGCTCGTCGATCCCGACGGCCAAATACGGCGCGAATGGCTGGCGGGGCTGGTCCGCGACATCGCCGGGCGGATGCGTGCGGGCCAGCAGGTCGTCATCGTATCATCCGGCGCGATCGCGCTGGGTGCACGGCGTCTCGGTCTCGCGAAAGGCGGTCGGGCAAGCCTGGACGATGCCCAGGCCGCGGCGGCCACCGGGCAGATCGCGCTTGCGGGCGTATGGGCGGCGTTGCTGGAGGCGGAGGGGCTGGTTGCCGCACAGATGCTCGTCACGCTCGATGATCTGGAGGATCGGCGGCGCTATCTGAACGCCTCCGCCACGCTGGCGCGGCTGATGGCGCTTCGGGCGGTGGCGGTGGTGAACGAGAATGACAGCGTGGCGACGGCGGAAATCCGGTTCGGCGACAATGATCGGCTGGCGGCGCGTGTCGCGCAGGCTGCGGGCGCGCGCGGGGTCGTGCTGCTGTCCGACGTCGATGGGTTGTACGATCGCAACCCTGCCGGGCCCGGCGCGATGCACGTCGCGCGGATCCAGCGGATCGACGCGGTGGCGCATATGGCGGATACCGCCTCCGCCTCGGGCATGGGATCGGGCGGTATGGTTTCCAAGATCGCGGCCGCACGCATCGCCACTGCCGCGGGGATCGACCTGGCGATCTCTAGCGGCCGAGTGGACCGGCCCCTATCGGGCGATCACCGCCATAGTCTGTTCGTCGCGGAGGATCGCGAGGTATCCGCGCGCAAGGCATGGCTTGGCGGCGGACTGACCACGAAGGGCGCTATCCATGTCGATGCGGGGGCTGCGGGGGCGCTGGCGAAGGGAGGCAGCCTGTTGGCGGCAGGCGCTGTGCGGGTGGAGGGCAAGTTCGGGCGCGGTGATGTCGTCGCGGTCGAAGGACCGTCCGGCATCATCGCGCGCGGGCTGGCGGAATATGATGCCGCGGACGCGGCGGCACTGGTCGGCCGGCGCAGCGACGAACACGCCGCAATCCTCGGCTATGCGCCGCGCACCGCATTGGTCCACCGCAGCCATCTGGTGATGCTGTGATCCTTGCGATCACGGGGGGCACCGGGTTCGTCGGCAGCCATCTGATCGACTACGCGCTTGCCGCGGGGCACCATGTCCGCGCGCTTGCCCGCAGGTCGCAGGCACCGCGTGACGGCGTCGAATGGATTGCGGGTGCGCTCGACCGGACGGACAGCCTCGATACGCTGGTCGCCGGCGCGGACGCGGTCGTTCACGTGGCCGGCGTCGTCAACGCGCCCGACCGCGCCGGCTTCTCGGCAGGCAATGTGGACGGCACCGCGGCGATCGTTGCTGCCGCGTCGCGGGCGGGCGTGGCATGCTTCGTCCATGTCTCCTCGCTGGCTGCGCGCGAACCGGGCCTGTCCGCTTATGGCTGGTCCAAGGCGGGGGCGGAAAAGGTCGTGACGGCCAGCGATCTGGACTGGTCGATCGTTCGTCCGCCCGCGATCTTCGGGCCGCGCGATACCGAGATGCTGGAACTGTTCCGCATCGCCCGATACCGCATCATGCCGCTGCCGCCGGCTGGCGGTCGGATGTCGCTGATCTACGTCGAGGACCTCGCACGCCTATTGCTGGTGCTGGCGACGGGGACCGCGACATCCCGCCAGATGCTCGAGCCCGATGACGGGGTGCCCGGCGGCTGGGACCACCGGGACGTGGCCCGCGCGATCGGCGGTGCGGTCGGCACGTCGGTGCTGCCCCTGTCCCTCCCCCGCCCGCTTCTCCGAACGCTGGCACGCGCGGATACGGTGGTACGCGGCACGCGCGCGAAGCTCACGCCCGACCGCGTCGCGTATTTCTGTCACCCGGACTGGACCGCGCACCTGCCGCCGCCAGCCGATGTGTGGACGGCGCAGACCCCCACGACCGAGGCGATGGCAACCACCGCGCGATGGTATCGCGAAAATCGACTGCTATAGCGCCGCAACCCCGCCGCATTTGGCTGCCATCCGGACGAGCATGATGACCGACCGCCAGACCATCGTCGACACCGTCACCGCGCAGATCGCGCCGTTCAACAAGAAGGGTGCCGCAGTCACCGACACGACCACCTTCCAGGGCGATCTCGAATGGGACAGCCTGACCGTCATGGATTTCGTCGCCGCGATAGAGGACGAGTTCGAGATCATCATCACGATGAACATGCAGGCCGAGATCGAGACCGTAGGCCAGCTGGTCGATGCGGTCGCGAAGCTGAAGGCCACCGCATGACCGGGACCGGACTGCAATCCCAGCGCGTCGATTTCGATCCGCCGCCGGTCGCCCCGGAGCGCGACCTGATGAGCAAGTTCGACGGCCTGATTGCGGAACGTCAGGCGCTGCTGGATACCGGCGTCACCGATCCGTTCGCGATCGTGATGGAAGAGGTGCTGTCGCCGACGCAAGCGATCATCAAAGGCCGCGAGACGATCCTTCTCGGCACCTATAATTACATGGGCATGACGTTCGATCCCGACGTGCTGGCGGCAGGCAAGGCGGCGCTCGACAGGTTCGGATCGGGTACCAACGGCAGCCGGATGCTGAACGGCACCTTCCACGACCATATCGGAGTCGAACAGGCGCTGCGCGACTTCTACGGCGTCAGCGGCGCGATCGTGTTCTCGACCGGATATATGGCGAACCTCGGCATGATCTCGACGCTCGCGGGCAAGGGCGAGTACGTCATCCTCGATGCCGACAGCCACGCATCGATCTATGACGGCTGCCAGCAGGGCAATGCCGAGATCGTACGCTTCCGGCACAATTCGGTCGAGGATCTCGACAAGCGGCTCGGCCGCCTGCCGAAGGAGCCCGCCAAGCTGGTGGTGCTGGAAGGCGTCTATTCGATGCTCGGCGACGTCGCGCCGCTGAAGGAGCTGGTCGCGGTGGCCAGGAAGCATGGCGCGATGGTGCTGTCCGACGAGGCGCATTCGATGGGCTTTTTCGGCGATCACGGCCGCGGCGTGTACGAAGCCCAGGGGCTGGAGGGCGAAGTCGATTTCATCGTTGGCACTTTTTCCAAATCGGTCGGTACCGTCGGCGGCTTCTGCGTGTCGAACCATCCCAAGTTCGAGGCGATCCGGCTAGCCTGCCGTGCCTATATCTTCACCGCCAGCCTGCCCCCCTCGGTCGTCGCGACCGCGACGGCGTCGATCCGCAAGCTCGCGACGGCGAACGAAAAGCGCGCACGCCTCTGGGCGAACGCGCGACAGCTGCATGGGGGGCTGAAGGCGATGGGCTTCACGCTAGGCACCGACCAGCCGGACAGCGCGATCGTCGCGGTGATCCTGAAGGATCAGAAACAGGCGATCGCGATGTGGCAGGCGCTGCTGGAGGGCGGGCTCTACGTCAACATGGCGCGGCCGCCGGCGACACCGGCCGGCACCTACCTGTTGCGCTGTTCGCTTTGCGCCGAACATTCGACAGTACAGCTCGACCGCGTGCTGGCGATGTTCCGCGATGCGGGGCGGACCGTGGGCGCGATCGGCTAAAGCACGCGCGACATCTTTCGCACGGTTGCTGCTTGCGATAAGCTGCGACCATGCGGGACGAGGGCGACACAATAGCCCCGAAGGACGGATCGACCTGGCGCATCGCGGCACTCGTCGTGATGGCGTTGCTGGGCGTGGCGGTGCTCGTCGCGTTGATCGTGACGCTGGGCGACGTGAACCGGCAGCGCGACCGCGCGCTGCAACTACAGGCGCACAGTTTCAACGTCATGATCCTGTCGCGTACGTTGGCGGGTACGATCGCCCGGTCGGAGGCATCGCTCGGCCGCTACGTCATTTCCGCCGACAAGCAGCTGGGGCGGCTCTATTCCGACGAGTGGGTTCAGGCGGGCAACGAGATCGACCAGCTCGACCGGATCACCGCCGACAACAACGAACAACAAGGAAGGATCGATCGCCTGCGCGCCGCCTATGACGCGCGCGGCAAGGAATTGTCGCTGACCGCGCTCAGCACGAATTACGGGATGAACAACCAGGCGCTCTCGCGTTACTATCAGGCCCGGCAAGCGGAATCGCTCAACGCGATCAACCGTACGCTCGACCAGATCATCGCGCGCGAGCGCGTGTTGCTGGAACAGCGCGCGAGTGCGGCGGCGCGGTCGGTCGATCAGTCGACGGGGATCGCCGAAGTGCTGGCGGTGTTCGGCGGCCTGATCGTTCTGGGCGCGATCGCGATGGGATGGTTCACGATCAAGGCGCTGGGCGAGCGTGCGACCGCACGCCAGGACGCCGACGAAGCGCAGGAGCGCGCGGAGGAACTGGCGATCGCCGTTACCCGCGCGACCGACGAACTGCGCGCCCAGGAGGCGAAGTTGCGCCAGGTTCAGAAGATGGAGGCGGTAGGGCAGCTGACCGGCGGCATCGCGCATGATTTCAACAACATGCTCGCGGTCGTGCTCGGCGGTCTCGAGCTCGCGCGACGCAGCTTGAAGGGCGATGCGACAACAGCGCACCGGCACATCGACAGCGCGTCGGAAGGCGCGAACCGCGCGGTCGCGCTGACCCGCCGCCTGCTCGCCTTCAGCCGGGAGGAGTCGCTCAAACATGAACCGCTCGTAGCGGCGACTTTGGTGGCCGGCATGATCGATCTGCTGGACCGCACGCTTGGCGACGCGATCGAATTGGTGACCGAGGACCAATCGGATGGCTGGCGCGTCTGTGCCGACCGGATCCAGATGGAGAATGCGATCCTGAACCTGGCGGTCAACGCACGTGACGCGATGAACGGGCGCGGCACGCTGACGATCGTGACCGGGCATACGGCGCTCGCAAGCCATGCGGTCGGTCAGTGCGTCGCGGGCGAGTATGTAACGATCGCGGTGGGCGACAGCGGCTGCGGAATGACGCCCGATATCGCCGAACGCGTGTTCGAACCCTTTTTCACGACCAAACCCGTCGGCAAGGGTACCGGGCTCGGGCTCAGCCAGATTTTCGCACTGGTCCGTCAACTTGATGGCGAGATCGGGATCGCGACCGCGCCGGACCAGGGTACGACCGTCACATTGTACCTGCCGCGCGAATTGTCCGAAACGCTGGCGGATGCGGTGGCCGAACCGGCGGCGCCGGCCTCAGCCCCGCGTGCGGTCGATATCCTGGTGGTCGAGGACGATCCGCGCGTTCTTGCCGCGACGATCGATGCGCTCGAGGAGCTGGGTCACCGTGCCGTGGCGTGCGACGATCCGCTGACGGCAACCGCGCTCCTCGACACGCACAGGATCGACATCATCCTGACCGACGTGCTGATGCCGCGCCAGACCGGTCCGGAGATGATCGCCGCCCTGCCCGACCGGTTCGCCCACATGCCCGTGATATTCGTGACCGGCTTCGCCGGCGATACCGAAGCAAGCGGGGTCGGCGATCACCAGGTACTGCGAAAGCCGTTCACGCTGCAGGCGCTCGAAGCGGCGATCGACGCGGTGACCCCGCATCGCGACACGGAAATCTCGATCGACATCGCCGCCGAATAAACCCTTCGCACATGGCGCACGAATATCGGCTGACGCCTATGCCCCGGCGCTCTATAGCACGCCAACGCGTCCGTCCGGGAACCGAATGAAATCCATCGATCGCTATATGGCCCGGCTGATCGCGGTCCCGTTGTTCTCGACGCTGATCGTTGCCGCGATGTTGCTGGTGCTCGACCGCATGCTGCGATTGTTCCAGTTCGTCGCGACCGAGGGTGGCCCGATCAGCGTGGTATGGCGGATGCTCGCCAACCTGCTGCCCGAATATCTGGGGCTGGGCATTCCGATCGGGCTGCTGCTCGGCATCCTGCTGGCGTTCCGGCGGCTTGCGACGTCATCCGAACTGGACGTGATGCGCGGCGTGGGGATGAGCTACACCCGGTTGCTGCGCGTGCCGTACATGTATGCGATCGTCCTCGCGCTCCTGAACCTGGCGATCGTCGGCTATCTGCAACCGGTATCGCGCTACTATTACGAAAATCTGCGTTTCGAACTGCGCACGGGCGCGCTCGGCGCGTCGATCAAGGTCGGCGAATTCACCCATCTCGGCGACCGGATGACGATCCGGATCGAGGAAAGCCGCGACAAGGGCCGCAAGCTGTCGGGCATATTCGTTCATGCGCAGACGCCGAAGGGCGACTGGATCGGCGTGACCGCGGACCGCGGCCAGTTTCTCGCAACCGACGACCCCAACGTCATCATCTTCCGCCTGACCAACGGCACGCTGATCCACAACCGCGCCGATTTCGTGACGCCGCGCGTGCTTACTTTCTCTTCGCATGACCTGCCGATCAACCTGCCCAAGTTCGAAAGTTTCCGGCAGCGCGGCGGTGCGAACCTGGAATATACGCTGCCCGAACTCGCGCGACAGGGACACACCGCACCGACTCACCTGCTGCGCGATTCGGTGCGGGCCGAATTCCATTTCCGCGTCATCGAGGTGGCGACGATGTTTCTGCTGCCGCTGCTCGCGCTTGCGCTCGGTGTGCCGCCCAAGCGATCCAGTTCGGCGTTCGGCGTGTTCCTGGCGATCGTGATGATCGTGACCTTCTTCAAGATCAACCAATATGCGACCAGTATCGGTGAACTGGGGAAGGTCGATCCGCTGATCGCCTTGTGGGTGCCGTTCACGATCTTCGCCGCCCTGGTATTCTGGATGTATTACACGATCGCCTATGTTCCCGGTGGCCAGCCGATCGGAGCACTGGAACGCGGCTTTTCCAAGCTGGCGAGTGCGATCACACGGCGGATGCCCGGCCGCCGCCCGCGAACGGTGGTCGCGCCATGACGAGTTTCGGCTTTTTCCCGTCGCGCACCGTCGCCGTCTACATGGGGCGGCTGTTCCTCACCCGGACCTTCGGCATTCTTGCCGGGCTGGTGCTGGTCCTGCTGGCGCTCGCGCTGCTCGGCGAGTCGGGCAAGATCCTGGCGATGCACGGCAACGGCCAGGGCGAGGTATGGCGCTATGTCACGCTACGCGCGCCGCAGATCATCTCGACCTTCCTGCCCTATTCGGTGCTGCTCGGCACGATCCTGACGCTCTTCACGATGAACCAGAACAGCGAGATCGTCGCGCTCAAGGCGTCGGGTCTATCCGCGCACCAACTGCTGGCCCCCCTGTTCGTCGCCAGCCTGGGCGTCGCGATCTTCAGCTTCTCGTTCAACGACCGCATCGCCACGCGTGCAACGGCGACGCTCAGCGCGTGGCAGAATGTCGACTATGGCCCCCTGCCCGTCGACCGCGGCGACCGGTCCAACGTCTGGGTGCGCGATGGCGACGACTTGATCGAGGTCGACCAGATCCGGGGGCGCGGCGACAATGCGACGCTGACCGGCGTCACGCTGTACGACCGCACGGGCGGCAACATGGTCGGCATCGTCCGCGCGCCGGAAGGCCGGCGGCAGGGCGACGGCTGGCTGATCGGACCGGCGGCCCGGTTCGACGTCGCCAAGGGGACGCTGACGAAGCTGGGCGCGACCGTCATCGGCCGCGGCGTCCGGCCGGATCAGTTCACGCTCGTATCGGTCGATGCGGACGGATTGTCGTTCGGCGCGCTGGGGAATGCGATCAGCGACCTGTCGGGGGCGGGTCGCCCGACCAAGTCGCTCGAGGGTGCGCTATGGCATAAGCTTTCGGGACCGTTGTCCTCGGTCCTGATGCCACTGCTCGGGGCGATCGCGGCGTTCGGCACGGCGCGCTCGGGCAAGCTGTTCGTACGTGCCGTGATCGGCATGATGCTGGGGTTCGCCTATTTCGTGGCGGACAATTTCGCGTTGGCGATGGGGGCGCTGGGTGCCTACCCACCGTTCCTCGCGGCATGGGCACCATTCCTGCTGTTCCTGATGATCGGCGAAGTGGTGCTGATCCGCAGCGAGGAATAGCGTTTACCGCGCACCCATCGTGCTGCGCGCGATGCGGTGGACGAGGCCGGGCAGTCCGGGATAGCTCGCGCGGTGATAGGGCGACTGATCGTCCAGCGCTGCCGATATACGCCGATGCGCCTCGCCGAGCGAATGATAGGGCAGCCCCGGCAGCAGATGATGCAGCGCATGGTAACGAAGCCCGACCGGCGCCCACAAGGCGGGCAGCAGAGTCGGCGGCGGCACGTTGACCGTGTCCAGATACTGCGCGGTGACGGTCATCACCTCGCCCTCGTTCTCCCAGAGATGCGCGACCAGGGTGCGCACCTGGTTCAGGACCGCGACGCCGGACGCGACGCCCAGGACGACGACGAACGTCGCAAGCGGCATCGTCCCGGTCGCGACCAGAAGCACCAGCGCGATCGCCCAGATGCCGCATGCCGTTTCCAGCCGCAGCCACTGCCCGCGCGCCTCGCCTTCGGGCGCGCGACGGCGGAATGCGGGATTGATCGACAGGCTGGAATACCGCTCCACGACCAGCGTCCGCAGCGTCGGTGACAGGGCGGAGAGCGGCATCAGGACCGCATAGCGGACGATCAACGCGACCGGGGCAAGCGCAGATACCAGAATGAACACGGGCAACGTCCACGGCTTCATCAGCGCGAGCGGCAGATATTCGGGATCCTCGCTGGTGCCGTAGCGGGTGCGCGCGTGATGAAGGTTGTGCACGCCCTCATACATGAACGACGGGATCAGCATCGGCACGCCGACCAGCGCGTTCCAGCCTGCGCGAAAACCGGGTACCGCCGAATGCTTCATATGCGTCAGCTCGTGAATGAAGCTGAGCGCGCGGTACAAGGCCAGCACCGCGACGAGCCCGGCAACGACCGCCAGTCCGGTCGATGGTACGAAAATCGCCGCCGCCAGTGCGCCATAGCCGAGCGCGACGGACGCGATCAGGTCGGCCCAGTAGATGCGCGGCGACGGCAGGTTGAGTTCGCGCGTCAGATCGGCTGCGACGCGAAGCATCGCCTTGTCGTCGGCGATCCGGTGCGTCGGCACGCGCGCATCGTCCGTC
Source organism: uncultured Sphingomonas sp. (assembly GCF_964244235.1). GTDB lineage: Bacteria > Pseudomonadota > Alphaproteobacteria > Sphingomonadales > Sphingomonadaceae > Sphingomonas. The sequence continues at coordinate 14,593 of NZ_CAXTII010000001.1, read as the reverse complement.
GCTGCGGCGCGGGCATCGATACGGAGCGAGCTGGTCATGGCATCGGGCATTGGCGAAAGATAATGGCGGCAGCATGGCATTTACAGGCCGGCGATCGACCGCGGCGATGCACCCCGTCGACAATGCGACTTTTGCTCGCGCTGGTCCATCGTGCCGGCTACCATCGACCGCATACACGCGGGGGACAGCACACATGGCGACCAATCTGACGATCCGGCCGATCGAGACGAAGAAGGACCGCAAGGCGTTCGTCGACCTGCCATTTCGTCTCTACGCCGACGACCCGAACTGGGTGCCGCCGCTGAAGGGGGAGGCGCTTGGCCTCATCACCCCCGAGAAGAACGGCTGGTACAGCCACGCGAAGGTCCAGCTGTTCCTGGCCGAGGAAGCGGGCAAGGTCGTCGGGCGCATCTCCGCGCATATCGACACGCTGGCGCTGACCATGCCCGCGGGCCAGGGATTCGGTCCTGGCGTCGGCCAATGGGGGCTGATGGATGCCGAGCGCGAGGACGTGTTCGTCGCGCTGATGGCCGCTGCGGAAAGCTGGTTGCGTGCGGAAGGCATGACCCGGGCGCTCGGCCCGATCTCGCAATCGATCTGGGAGGAGCCGGGCCTGCTGGTCAGCGGCTTCGACCACCCGCCGACGATCTTGATGGGTCATGCGAAGCCCGAATATCGGGGCTGGATCGAGCGCGCCGGTTACGCCGTCGTCAAGGAACTGATGACCTACGATCTCGACATCCGGAAGGAATTCCCGCCGATCGTGAAGCGGATCATCAAGTCGGGCGAGAACAACCCCCGGATCGTCGTGCGCGAAGTGGACAAGCGCAGGTTCGAGGAAGAAGCCGCGATCATCCTCGCGATCCTGAACGATGCGTGGTCGGACAATTGGGGCTTCGTCCCCCTCACCCCGCCCGAGATCAAGGATGTCGGCGTCAAGCTGAAGCCGATCGTGTTCAACGACCTGATCCGCATCGCCGAACTGGACGGGCGGCCCGTCGCGTTCATGATCACGCTGCCCGACCTGAATGAGGCGATCAAACCGCTGAACGGCAATCTGTTGCCGTTTGGCTGGGCCAAGCTGCTTTGGTGGCTGCGCAAGCCAAAGGTCCGCACGATGCGGGTGCCGCTGATGGGCGTGGTGAAGGAGTTGCAATCGTCGCGCTTGGCGAGCCAGCTGGCCTTCATGATGATCAATATCATCAAGCGCGCCTGCGTCGAACATTATGGCGCGACGCGAAGCGAGATCGGCTGGATCCTGGAAGACAATCAGGGAATGCGATCGATCGCGGAGACGATCGGCAGCAGCGTCAACAAGGTGTATCTGGTATACGAACGAACGCTGTGAGATCTTGCTGACCAGCCGTGCGCCGTTGTCAGAACAGGATCGCCCCGCCGCTGATTACCCGCACATCGGGGGTGTCGCGGTTGAGGCCGAACGCACCGAGGAGGTCGATCTGGAACCGCTTCGTCGGACGCCAGGCGATCGACGACGCGGCGAGCAGATGCGTTTCATGTCCCGACGGATCGTTGTCGCGCTCGACCGACAATTCCTGGTATAGCGAGACGTCGTCGGTCAGCTTGTACCGCAGCCCGCCGATGCCGCTGTACGCCAGATGCCGGCCCGCGCCCGACTGGTTCGCGGCGGCGTCCGCCTCGGCGGTGAAATCGACCGCCAGCTTTTCGGTCAGGTTATATTGCACGGGGATGATCCCACCCGCGCTCCATGTGCCTGCTCCCACCGGGTAGCGGCCGGTCGGGACGGTCACGAACGCCTGGATACCCGCGGAGAAGGGCTTGCCTTTCTCGCCCGTCAGATGTTCGCGCACGGCAAAGCTGATATCGCCCGTACCATCGACCTGATCGATCTGCCCGGTCGTCTTGTCGCGCGTGCGATCGTGGCCGAACGCGGTCCAGCCGAATTGCACTTCGGTATCCTTGCCGACGCCGATCCGGGCAAGAAGGTCGGCAGCGACGATCCTGTCGTCGCGCTGGTCGCTACGGTCGTCGCGCTGCCAGTCGAGCGTGGAGAATTCGAAATGGACCTGCCCCGGCTCGGTCGTACAGCTCGACCCGCCGAGACTGGGCCGGGTCGGGCAGAAACGCGGTTCGTCCTGGGCCATCGCTGGCGTCGCCGCCGCCATCAGCAACACCCCGAAAAAAAGCGTCTTCATCGCAGCATCACCCAGGTTGGCGCATGATCGCTCGCCTTTTCGCGCCCACGATATTGCTTGTCGACACCCGCATCGATCAACCGATCCGCAACCGCCGGGCTGAGCAGCAAATGATCGATGCGAAACCCCGCGTCGCGTTGCCAGGCACCCGCCTGGTAATCCCAGAATGTCCATACGCCGCCCGCCGGATGCCGGGTGCGCAGCGCGTCGGTCCAGCCCTGCGCCAGCAGGCGGCGATACGCCTCGCGGCTTTCGGGCTGCATCAGCGCATCCTGCGCCATTGCCCGCACCGAATAGCTGTCGTCGTCATTGGCGATGACGTTGTAATCGCCCGCTAGCACCGCGGGCACCTCCTCGGCCAGCAACAGGCGCGCGCGTGCTGCCAGTCGGTCCATCCACCGGAGCTTGTAATCGAATTTCGGTCCCGGTTGCGGATTGCCGTTGGGCAGATACAATGCCGCGACGACGAGTCCGTCGACATCGCATTCGAGATAACGGCTATGTTCGTCCTCCGGCTCGCCGGCGAGCCCCCGTTGCCGCTGGGCAGGCTGTGCGCCCTTCGCGAGCACCGCAACGCCGTTCCATCCCTTCTGTCCGTGCCACACCGCGCCATATCCGGCCGCCTCGATATCGGCGATGGGGAAGGTCTCGTCGGATGCTTTCAATTCCTGCAGACAGACGATATCGGGCTGCGTCTCGGTCAGATATTCGACGAGCCGCGGCAACCGCGCCTTGATGCCGTTGACGTTGTACGTGACGATCTTCAACGTAAACGTCAGATCGCGAAGCTGGAGCCGCAGCCGCAGCCCGACGCGGCGTTCGGATTTTCCACCTTGAACGCCGCCCCGCCGAGCGATTCGACGTAATCGACGGCGCAACCGCGGACGAGATCGAGGCTGACGCTATCGACGACCAGCCGGACGCCGTTCGTCTCCGCCACCGCGTCGTCGGTCGCGATGCCGTCGGCAAACCCGAATTTGTACTGAAATCCCGAACAGCCGCCGCCATCGACCGACAGACGCAGGATCGCGGGTTTGCCCTGCTTGCCCGCGATCGTCGCCACACGCGCGGCGGCGGAAGGCGTCAGGATGATTTCGGGTGCAAGCGTTGCCATCTGCCGGAGATAGGACGCTGCCTCCCCAAGGGCAACCGGCTCAATCCTGCGGCGCAGGCCCGTCGCTCGACACGGGGATCGAATGGATGGCCCGGTCCTGTGCCGCGAGCAGATAGTCGGCGGTGGTCAGGAACGGCACCGGGTTGACGGCATGCCCGTCGATCCGGACTTCGTAATGGAGGTGCGATCCGGTCGAGCGACCCGTCGATCCCATCAATGCGATCAGTTCGCCGCGCTTCACATGCTGGTTCGCGGAGACGAGGATCCTGGACAAATGACCGTAGCGTGTGGCGATGCCCTTGCCATGATCGATCTCGACCATGTTGCCATAACCGCCCGTGCGTTCGGCATGATCGACCACGCCGTCCGCGGTCGCGTAGATCGGGGTACCTATGGGGCCCCGGATATCCACGCCGGCATGCATTGCCGCGGTGCCCCGGAACGGATCGGTGCGAATGCCGAAATTGCTGGTGAAGGCCAGATGCTCGACCGGCTGGGTCGACGGGATGGCAATCGTTCCCTGCTGCAGCGTGTCGAGCTTCTTCCAGGTCTGGAACAAGGTGCGGAACTGCTGGTCGGCGCGCAGGTCCGCGGCGGCCTCCGGACTGTTCGCCGCGATCAACGGTCCGCCCATGGCTTGCGACTTGCCGCGCGCGAGGATGCGCTCGGGTTTCAGGCCGAGCTTGCGTACCGTGGCGGCGGTCTGCGCATATCGTTGCTCCAATACATGCCGCGCCTGCCCCGCCAACGCGACCTGACGCGATTCGACCTTCGTCATCGGCGCAACGACATCCTTCGCCAGCCGGTCGGTCTGCGGATCGACCGACAGTGTCGCGAGCGCGAACGTCTGCGCATCGCCCTTGCCGGTCAGCGCGGCGGCGATCAGCGCCTGGCGCTGTTCCATCCGCGCGGCATGGACCACGGCGAATTTGCGGATCGTCGTGACGCGCGCCTGCATGGCGTCGATTTGCCGTTCCATTTGGGTGATCTGCACGGCAGCGTTGGCCGGCGCGACGACCCCCACCGCCGCGGCGGCATGATAGGCGGCCTCCGCCGCGCCATACCCCGAAAAACCGAAGGCGACGACGCCCAATGCGGCGATCCCGACCTGGGTCCGGCCCGCGATGCTGAAGCGGCGCAGGGCACGGCCATCATGGAACAGAACATCGCGGGTAGTGAAAAGCGCCCGGCCACGTGACAAGACTGCACCGGCGGTATCGGAAATCTTGGCCATCGGACCCCAAAAGATGCGCCTTCAGCCCATACGGGACCCCGGCCTCGTTGCCGCGCCGGATACACACCCCGACCCGCCCCTGACCTCTCGATGTCTGGCCGACGTTGTCCGACCGGCGCAATAGCTGCTCGGCCGCCGCGCGTCAGACCGGCATCGGCCTGCGCCGAGCCGTTGAAGATCGCGCCGATCGTCGACCGAACGGGTCGATATCGGGATCCCGCGCGCCGGACCCGTCGGATTACAACGCCTTCACCGCCTCCAGCACCGCCGCGGCATGGCCCGGGACGCGAACCTTGCGCCACGTCCTAGCCAGTTTACCATCCGCATCGAACAGGAACGTCGCGCGCTCGATCCCGAAATAGGTGCGGCCATACATCGATTTTTCGCCCCAGACGCCGAACGCGTCGCAGACCGATCCGTCCGTATCGCTGCCCAATGTCACGCCAAGCGCGTATTTGGCGGCGAACTTGCCGTGGCTTTCGGGCGAGTCCTTCGAAATGCCCATCAGGCCCGCCCCCGCCGCAGCGAAATCCTCGCTCAAAGCAGTGAAGTCCTGCGCCTCTCGCGTGCAGCCCGATGTATCGTCCCTGGGATAGAAATATACGATCGTCGGCGTCGGCAGGTCGCGGAGACGGACCGGCGTGCCGTCCATGCCTGCCACCGTCACGTCAGGCATCATTGCGCCTTCATCCATCGTTCGTCCCCGTCAAGTTTTGCCAGATCGCGCGGACGCTTTGCTGCGTCGTGGTCAGCGTTGCAACCACCGCCGCCCAATCGTCCAGCCCGAGCGTGCGCGCGATCAACGCGCGCGTCGGCGCTGCGGGGTCGCGGCCGTCGGGTGCGACGAGCCGCAGCGTGACCAGCGCGCGCGTCAGGACGTCGTTCGCCGCCCGCATCGCCGGCGGCAGATGTCCGGCGGCGACCAGGAGATCGATCGCGCTTCCCAGCCGCGGATCGAACCCCGTCCGATGGACCAATTGCGCGATCTGCACGGCGAACTCCAGATCGACGAGCCCCCCTGGCGACAGTTTCACGTCGAGCGGCCCGGCAGGCGGCTTGTGCGCCGCCATGTCGCCACGCATTGCTATCGCTGCCGCGACGATATCGCGGTCCGGCCGTGCACCTTTCAGCACGTCGCGCAGTATCGTCGCCACCGCCGCGCGCGTCGGCGCCGATCCGAAGATCGGCCGCGCGCGCGTCAGTGCCATATGTTCCCAGACCCATGCGTCCTCCCGCTGGTAACGGGCGAACGAATCGACCGTGACGACCAGCGGCCCCTGGGTACCGGACGGCCGCAACCGGGTATCGACCGCATAGAGCGGCCCCGCGGCGGTCGCGACCGACAGCGCCGCGGTCATTCTGGCGGCTAGCCGATTGTAATATAGCGTCGCGCCCAACGGCCGCGCGCCATCTGACGCGGCAGAGAAATCGCCGGTGAACAGATAGATCAGATCCAGGTCCGAGGCGTCGGTCAGCTGTCCGCCGCCGAGTCGCCCCAGCGCAAGGATCGCAAACTCGCTGCCCGGCACGCGGCCGTGCGTGGCGACGAATTCCTCGACCGTTGCGGCCCCGATCACCGCAATCGCCGCCTCCGCCACGCGGGCATAGCCTTCGGACACGATCAACGGATCGGCGGTTCCGGCGACGATCTGGACGCCGAGCGCGAACTTCTTTTCGCCCACCACCCGCCGGACATGATCGAGCCGCCGCTCATATCCGGCCGCGTCTCCGCCGCGCATCTCCGCCGCCAGCGTATCGACATCGCCGACGTCGTCGAATGCGGTCGCATCGATCAACCCGTCGAGCAACGCCGGCTGCCGCCCCAAAGCCTCCGCCAACGGCGCGGCATGGCTGAGGATCAGCGTCAGCAGAGTCGCCAGCGCTGGCCGCGCATCCAGCAGGCGGAACAGATTGATCGCGCTCGGCAGGTGTTCGAGCAAGGCGTCGAACCGGAGCAAGGCCGCCTGTGGATCGGGCGCGCCGCCGATCGCCGGGACGAGCGTCGGCAGTACCGCCTCCAGCGCCTCGCGCGCCGCGGGGCTGCGCAGCGCGGGGTAGGTGGCTGCCCGCCACGCCTCCAGTCTGGCCCTGGCCGCCGCCGGGTCCGGAAAGCCCGCGATCGTCAGATCTTCTTCCAGTGCCACCGGATCGTGAACGAGCATCCGCGGCGAGCCATCGTCGAGTACGTCGTAGATCGTCCCGACCGCGGCCACCCGAGGCGCGAGCAGCGCGATCAGCGCATCCCCCTCCTTCAGCCCGTGCAACCGCGCCACACCGTCCAGCGCTTCACCCGCGGGCAAGACATGGGTCTGGCGATCGTCGATCATCTGCACACGGTGTTCGATCGTGCGAAGCAGCGTGTAGCCATCGGTCAGCGCCGCCGCCTCGTCCGCGCCGATCCACCCCGCCGCCGCCAATGCCGCCAGCGCATCCCGCGTCGCGGGCGCGCGAAGCGACGGATCGCGGCCGCCGTGAATCAGCTGATGGATCTGCGCATAGAATTCCGCCTCGCGGATACCGCCGCGCCCTCGCTTCAGATCGTAGCCGGACCCGAGTCGCTGGCCCTGCGCGTGATGATCGCGGATCAGTCGCGACATCCCGCGCAGTTCGCGCACCGCACCGAAATCCAGTGCGCGGCGCCATACGAAGGGACGGATCGCGTCCAGGAACCGCGTACCGAGCGCGATGTCTCCCGCCGCCGCTCGTGCGCGGATGAACGCCGCGCGCTCCCAGGGCAGCGCCTGCGATTCGTAATATCCAATTGCGGCATCGACGGGCAGCGCGATCGGCGTCGCTTCGGGGGAGGGCCGCAGGCGAAGATCGACGCGAAGGACATAGCCATCGCCGTCGCGGGCCTGAAGCAGTTCCACCGCGCGCCGCGCGATCCGGACGGCGGCATCCTCGGGCACCTCGCGCGGGCGACAGGGCAGCGTGGCGGGATCGAAGATCAGTATCGGGTCGATATCCGAAGAATAATTGAGTTCGCGACTGCCCTGTTTGCCGAGCGCGATGCCGGCAAACCCGCGGACCGGTGCGTCGGGAGTGCGTTCGGCGATAGCGGCACGGATCGCGGTATCGAGCGCCCGATCGGCGAAGTCGCTGAGCGCATGGGTTACCGCGGTCAGATCGAGAATGCCGGCGAGGTCGCCGATCGCGACCGACAGCGCCAGCGCCCGTCGATCGAGCCGAAGCCTTTGCGCGGTCGGCATGTCCGGCCTCGAGGAAGACGCGGTCAGGTCCAGCCGTCCATCGGCCAAGGCTTCGGTGATCGCCGGTTCGCGTTCAAGCAGCAGACGCAGGAACGGCGACCATGATATCGCCCGCGTAACCGCATCGCGGAGGTTCGTTCGGGAGGAAAACGCTTGCATGGAATTTGCGCATTCCTGCGGTAAATAAAGGCGCAACGTTTGACGGGCCCGGACGTTTTAAAGCTCTATGGCAAGTTTGGTAGCCTTTCCGCAAACGCACAGCCGGGGCAGCTATGTCGTCGCAGGTCCGGTGCGCACCGGCGCGATCGGCGACATCCTTCGCGCTTCGTTCACGCCGGGCAAGTTTGCCCAGGACGAAATCGACCGTCTGTTGACGCAACTTGATAAGCCTGACGGACTATCGTGACAATTACCGGCCGCGGCTGAGGCCGTCGACTTCTGCCATGATCGTATCGAGCGCGGTTTTGGTCGAGTCGACCTCGAACGATCCCCGTGACGGCAATGTGCCCCCCGCCATCAGTGCCTCCAGTGCGACACGACCGCGCGCGACCCGGCTTTTGATCGTGCCGACCGCGACATTGCAGATGTCTGCCGCCTCCTCATAGGCGAATCCGCCCGCGCCGACCAGGATCAGCGCTTCGCGTTGTGGCTGGGGCAGATGAAGCAATGCGCGTTGCATGTCGCCCAGTTCCACATGGCGATCCTGGCTCGCCGGCGCCGCCAGGATCCGGTCAGCGACCAGATCGTCCCACTCGCCCTTGAAGCGCGCGCGTCGCATTTGCGACAGATACAGATTGCGCAGGATGATGAACGTCCACGCCCGCATGTTGGTGCCCGCCTGGAAACGCTTGCGCGCGGCCCACGCCTTCAGCAATGTCTCCTGGACGAGATCGTCTGCCAGATCGCGGCTGCCCGACAGCGAGCGACCGAACGCGCGCAGATGCGGGATCACCTGCCCCAATTGCACTTTAAATTCGGGATCGGACAACGAAACATGTTCGACGACGACCGGTTCGCCTTCGTCATCGTCCTCGTCGCAGACATCGCGCGGCGCGGTTGGCGTCATTGGAATTTCTCACCCCGATCGGCGGGCAGACGGCCCCGACCCATCCAACATAGGAACCCGATACGCCGATTGCCAGCGTTCACCCTGCCCCGTCCTCAGCGGAAGAACAGGATCGCGAAGATGACAATGAGCAGCACCAGCGATATACCGAGAACATAGCGCACGCGGCCGGTCGTCTCACCTGCGCGGGCATCCACGGCGTCCAATTCGGTTGGTTTATCCGGATCGTTCATGATTTCCAAACCTCCCAAAACCGTTTTGGGTCCGTAACCTTTCGATAAATACCAAGGCCAAGGCTCAGGCCACCGGCACCGTGTTCTGATCGAAGAACAGCGCCTGGCTGATCGCCGCCTTCACCGTCGATCGCTGGAACGGCTTGGTGATGAGGAATGTCGGCTCCGGTCGCTCGCCCGTCAGCAGCCGTTCGGGGAAGGCGGTGATGAAAATCACGGGGACATCGAATTCGGCGAGGATGTCCTTCACCGCATCGATCCCCGAACTGTCGTCCGCGAGCTGGATGTCAGCCAGCACCAAACCCGGTCGATCCTCCATCGCCAAACCGACCGCTTCGTCGCGCGTCACCGCGACACCGGTCACGTCGTGACCGAGGTCGCGGACGATCGTTTCGATGTCCATCGCGATCAGCGGTTCATCCTCGATGATCAGCACGCGGGCATGCGTCTGCTGCTCGATCTCCGCCATCGCTTCCGCAACCAGTTCGTCGACTTCGCCGGCGTCGACCTCGATCAAGAAGGCGGCGTCCTCCTGGGTGAATCCTTCCATCGCCGTCAGCAGCAAAGCCTGACGCGACAACGGCGTCATCCGTGCGAGGCGCGCGCGCGCCGTCGCCTCGTGCCGTTCGGCCAACACGTCGGTCCGTTCGGCATCTTCGTCGAAATTCGTCGAATTCCATATGCCCTGGAACATCCGGTAAAGCCCCAGCCGGGGATCGACATCGCGCGGGAATTGGTCGGGGGCTGCGACGATCGCCTCCAGCGTAGCGCGGACATATTGGTCGCCATGCGTCTGGCTACCGGTCAAGGCGCGGCCATAGCGGCGCAGGAAGGGAAGATGCGGGGCAAGCTGCTGACCGAGCGACATGGGGGTGGGATACTCCTGATCTGAAGACGCTCAATGTGCCGAGCACCGCATGGTTGCAACCCGAACATGGGCAAAGGCCCAATCCCGGGACACGAAACATGCGGGGTTTTCGCGCCTGACGCGGAACCAACGAGCGTATATTTGGTTTCGTTCACAGGAATATGCCTGTCGCAGGTGTTGCCGATACGATAGGGGTTAATGCGTCGCCTCTCTGAGGCCGACAGGGGGATATTTTTGATTTGGGCCAGGACACGCCGAAGCGATCGAGCAAGGACGACAGCAAGACCCGTATGCAGGGCAAGGATCGCGATATGGGATCGGCGCTTCGTTCCGTATATCTGAAGACGGTCGAAGAGTCGGTGCCGGCTGAGATGCTCGATCTTCTCGGCAAGTTAGACTGACGACCGGGCCGGATGGCCATGCCATGATGCCAGATCCTGTGGTTGCGACGGGCAGGGCGACCGAACAACGTGTAACGCGAGAGGATGATCGGCCGGTAGGCCGACTCCATTGCCGATTGGCGCAGATGCCAACGGGCGCAAAGCTTTTCCTGATCCTGAGCGGCGCATTGTTGCCGCTAGCGGTAATCGCAGTCTTCGCAACGCTGCAAATGACCCGGATCACCGTCGAGGATGTCCGGTCGCGATTGCGCGTCACCGCCAACGAAAGCGCGCACGCGCTCGCGATCGAACTGGCGGGCGACATGACGGCGTTGCGCGTTGCTGTCCGGGCTTTGGGAACCGATCCGGCCGATGCGCCCAGTTGCGCACGTGCGCAGGGAGTGTTCGCACAACAGGCCAATTCCGGGACCCGTTTTGCTATCCTCGATCCGCACGGGACGCTGATCTGCGGCGATCCGATCGCGCGAGCGGCCAATCCGGGTAAAACCGACCGCGGAATAGCTGCGGCGATCCTGCCGGATCGCGGGCTCGTCCTGTCCATCACCGGTCCCCGCGGTGGCAATACGGCGCGGGCCTTTTTCCCCGCTTCGTTCCTGTCGATGGTTGCCGCGCCCACGACCCGCGCCACGGCGTATGGCAGCGTGCTGACGGACGACCGCGACGACCAACTGGTGCTCCAAGCGATTCCCGGCGAACAGTCATTCGACCGGCTGGAAACCTCGCACATCGACCTGGGTGTCGCCGGTCTGGCACTGCGAACCACGACGCGCAGCGCGCCGATCACGTCGTCGTTCGTCGTCGCTCTGCTGTTGCCGCTACTTATGTGGGCGGCCGCGGCCGGCATCGGCTGGTTCGTCGTGGATCATCTGCTCATCCGGCCGCTGCGAAGACTGCGCGCCGCGGTTGCTGCGTTCACGCCCGGGGAGATCATCGATCCCGTCGCGATAACGTCGCTCCCGGCGCAGGAAATCCGCGAGTTGGGCGATACGTTCCGCGCGATCAGCCGGACGGTGGCGCTTCACGAGGCGGGGCTGGCGGAGGGGCTGGTCCGCCAGACCAAATTGACACGCGAAGTGCATCACCGTGTGAAGAACAATCTCCAGGTCATCTCGAGCCTGATCAATTTCCATGCGCGCGGTGCACGGAGCGCGGACGCGACCGCGGCTTATGCCTCGATCCAGCGACGGGTCGACGCGCTGGCGGTCGTACACCGCAATCATTTTGCCGAGATGGAGGAAAATCGCGGGCTGAACCTGCGCGGGGTCATAGGGGAACTGGCCGCCAATATCCGCGCGACGGCTGCGGATATCAGTATGAGCATGCGGATTACGCTGGATGTCGATCCCTATCTGGTCACCCAGGATGTCGCGGTGGCGCTCGCTTTCCTGATTACCGAATCGATCGAGCTTGCGACGAGCTGCGATCCGTCCGCGCACATCCGCGTCGCGGTCACGCCAAGTGATGCCGACGCGACGAAGGCGGTGCTCCGCGTCGTTTCGCGCGCGCTGGTCGACGGCGACCTGCTGCGCGAACTCGTGAAGTCCCGCTATGGCCGCGTCATGGAGGGCCTGTCCCGGCAGCTCCGCGCGCCCTTGCACCATGATCCGTTGGTGGGAGCGTACGAGATTCCGTTTGCGGTCCAGGGACGTGATTAGAACGGTCAGGGGAAAAACCAGACCGACCGCGGAACCAACCTTGCCGATCGCCGTTTGAACATTCGGATAGCGACCTTATGCCCCCCCGCTCTCGCTATCCGCGAATAGGCCCGGAAGCGTCCACCCTCCCCCCCCGGTGATGCTTTCGGGTCTTATTGTTTTCTGCAGACGGCCAGCAATTGGATCGATCACCGTGCGGATCGATCACCGTGCGGATCGATGGATCAGTCGTCGATTGCGGCCACTGCGGCCACCGGCTCACGTGCCCGCCGACGTTCGGTTATCCAGATGCCGACCAGTGCCGCCTCGTACAAAAGCACGAGGGGGATCGCGAGCAGGAGTTGCGAACCGACATCCGGCGGCGTGAGAACGGCAGATACCGCGAAGGCTGCCACGATCGCATATCGACGCGCGCCGACCAGTTGCTTGCGGGTGACAATCCCGGCGCGCTCGAGCAGCATCAGCAGGATGGGCAACAGGAAAGCGAGCCCGAAGCCGAACAGCAAATGCATGATGAAGGAGAGATATTCGGCGACATCGGGCAACGCCTGTCGCCTCACGCCTCCGATGTTGCCGGAATATCCCAGAAAGAAATGCAACGCGATCGGTACCGCGACGAAATACGCCAGCGCAGCCCCGCCCAGGAACAGCACGGGGGTCGCGGCCAGGAAAGGCAGCACTGCGCGCTTTTCCTTTTTATAGAGACCGGGGGCGACGAACCGCCAGAGCTGGTTCGCGATCACCGGGAAACTGAGCATCATCGACGCGAAGAAAGCGAGCTTCACCTCGGTGAAGAACCCGCCATATACGGTCGTGAAGATGACCTCCTTCTGACCCGCCGCGCGCAAGGGTGCCAACAGGAAGGCGAACACCGGTTCGACGAAATACATCGCGACCGCGAAGCAGAGCACCAGCGCAGCGATACAGTATAGGAGACGGCGGCGCAGTTCGATCAGATGATCGAGCAACGGCGCACGACTGTCGTCGATCTCGCTCACGACGGTGCGCCGTCCTTCGGTGGCCGGGAATCATCGGCAACAGGGGCCGGCGCGACGACGGGCCGTTCGACGTGGACCGGCACGCCGACGCCATCGGCGGGGCCATCACCGGCGGGGCCGGCATCGACGGGACCGCCATCGGCAGGGGGTAGCGCCTTCATTTCCGCGCCGTCGTGCGTGACCGGCGTGGCGGCGTCGGAATGTTCGATCGCGGGCTGACCGACCGCCGGCTGCGGATGCTCGCGCATGATGCGCTCGTTTTCCGTCGCCCAGCGCTTTTCCATTTCCTCCAGTTCCGCCTCGCGCACCATCTCGTCGAAGCCCGATCGGAATTGCCGCGCGACGCCGCGCGCCTTGCCCACCCAATAGCCAACGATCCGCATTGCCTTCGGCAAGTCCTTCGGGCCGATCACGATCAGCGCGACGAACGCCACGAGCAGGAACTCGGAGGGCGCGATATCGAACACGGTGCGTCCCTTAGCGGACGGAGAACGGGATGACGGTGAGGATCAGCGGATCAGGTCCGTTCAGCGATCGTCGCGGACGCGGTTGCCATCGCGGTCGAACGCCGGATCGGCGGATTTCTGTGCGTCGATCCGCGGTGCCGGCTTCGCCGGGTCCTCGTCATGTTCCGCCATGCCCTTCTTGAAATTCTTCACGCCCTTGGCGACGTCGCCCATCAAGTTCGAAAAGCGACCCCCGCCAAGCAGGAGGATCGCAACAACGGCGAGAACAAGCAGATGAATCGGGCTAAAACTGCCCATGGCAAGTCTCCTGGAAATCATCCTGTACGTAGGCTTCAAAATGTATCACCGCAATGGTCCCGGTCGAATGGGCGCACCCGCGACCGTGGCGAGGATCGGCGCGTCACGGACCGCTTTACCTAACCCCCCGTTAAACATTCGGTCCTAGCAACGAGGATCAACGACCTAGCGCGATGGAGCCGTCCCTTTGCCAACCACCGATCTGTCCGTCCCGGGGTCGATCGCCGCCGCGATCGACCTTCCCAGCCGGCTCAAGGCATTCGATTTCGACGGCTCGCTGGCCGGCACGGCACGCATAGCGTGGGAAGTCATCGCCCCCGAAATCACCGAGGTCTCCGAAGCCTATCGGACGCAGTGGTTGCGCTATTTTGCGGACGAGCGCGTTTGGGCACCCCAGGATACCGCCCGCATGATCGAACTGGGCTGCGTGTTCCTGCGCAACCGCTTCCTCGATACCGCCGGCCGCCCCTGGATCGAAGCGATCGAACGATCGGTCGACGCCGCCTATCGGGCGGACGTCTCGCCGCTGGCGCTGCTGTCGATGATCAGCGCCAGCGACCGTGCCGCGCTCGACGTGCTGATCCGTCGGCTGGAACGAGCAGATCCGCGACTGCCGATGCTGATCGATACGCTGATGCGCCTGTCCGCGCTCGAGGGTGAGATCACCGTCGCCATCTACCAGCGTCACCGCGAGCTTTCCGCCCACGGCGCGCGGGACCGGTTGGCGAGCGAGTTCCGGACCGGGATCGCCGCTTTGGTCGAGGATGCGACCGAGGAAGGCCATGCCCTGCGCGCGCAGACGGTGCGCAGTTCGGCCTCCGCCCGCGGTGTGCTCGGCAAGGCGAGCGAGGTCGCCGCCGCGGCCGAGCAATCCGCG